>JBDHHV010000181.1:0-5891 GCA_039589195.1 Gemmatimonadota bacterium
CCCTCAAACAGCGTGAGAACCGCAACTGTACGCTCTGCCGGTACGATCCGGTGGCCCAAGTCTACGATCTGGCCGGTGTGCCGGACTCCGCAATCGCGTATTACGAGGGCTATGTGAACGCGCCTGCCACGTTCCGGCTGTTTTGGGATTCCAGCTCCCTAGGCCCTGCGCTCGAGCGGCTCGCTGTGCTGTATGACGAGGCGGGCGACCTGGAGAACGCGGCCCTCTACTACGCCCGCTTCGTCGAGCTCTGGAGCGATGCCGACCCCGAGCTCCAGCCTCGTGTCGAATCCGCCCAAGCGCGCCTGAACGAGATCTTCGCCGCGTTCGCCGCGCGCGGCTAGGCCTAAGCTCCGGCCGGCCGCGCACTTGCTCCGACCGATAGCAGATCAGATACCCGGTCGGCTCTCGGCTAGGACTCTATCTGTACAGCTGTACAGGTAGAGCGTTGCGCGGCGTGGAGCCCGTCGCAGAACCCGGCTAGCGGTCGATCGCGGCCGCGACGTCCCCGATAAAGTCGTTGAGGTAGTCCCGGTAGTTCCCGGGGCTCGGGCCCAGTCGGACTACGACCATGTCGAGCGACGGTATGATGACCGTGACCTGTCCCATGAAGCCTGCCGCGTAGTAGGCGTCGGCGGGAACACGAGGCAGGTCGCCGCCCCGGTTGAGCCAGAATAGGCCCCCATACCTCTTCTCCGGATCGCCGGGCGCGGGCGTGCTCACAAACTCCGTCCAGCCTTCGGGCAGGATCCGCTCGCCTTCCCAGACACCGCCCCACAAGTGCAGAAGCCCGAATCGGGCCCAGTCCCACGCGCTGCCGAAGTCGTAGCCGGTGAGGATGAGGTTCCCCCACGGATCGGGCTCGAGCACGAAGTTGCGCGCGCCGATCCGGTCGAACAGGGCGCGCTGCGGAAAGGTCAGGTAGTCCTCGCCCCTGGCCTCGACCGCCTGACGGACGATTCGGCCGATCGTCAGGGGATCGCTGTTCCGGTAGCGGAACTGCTCGTTGGGCGGAAGGTCGACCGGCTGGTCTATCGCGTGATCGAAGATGTGAATCCCCTCGAAGTAGATCCGCATGTGCTCGTTCCCGTCCGTCCAGGCGGCCGCGCGCGCGGGCTCGGCTAGGCCCAGGGAGACGTCCCCGACGCCCCAGTTCTGGAAGTCGAGCCCGCTGCTCATCCGGAGGAGGTCCTGTATCCGAATCGCCGCCCGCGGGTCGTGGGGATCTTCGTGCCACTCGGGCACCGGGGCCGGGTCTTCCAGCGCGACGTCCAGGTAGCCGAGCTGGATGGCGACGCCCAGGAGCGCGGCGGTGATGCTTTTCCCCTGGGACCAGGAGATCTGCGGAGTGTGTGGGCCAAAACCGGGAGCGTAGCGCTCGCCGAGTATCTTCCCCTTGTAGACGACCACCAGGGCGCGGGTGTTGTGCTCGGCCTGGGCCATCGCCCAGTCGAGTGCGGCCTCGAGCCTGCCGGCGTCGACCTCGAGCGGAAGCGGATGATGGTGTGCACCCAGGTCGCCGGCGGGCCACGGCGTGGTTTCCGGGTCCGGGATCCGCCGCTCGACAGGCGTGGGCGTGAAGTACACGTCGTCGGCTCCCGGGGCGCGGATCGTACACCCCTGGTCACCGTTGTACTCGGCGGTCTGACGCGGGATGTCGGGAGCCCACACGGAAGCCGTCCGCTCATCCCGATCGACGGCGTACTCGAAATCGTCCTGCCAACTGAAGACGGCAAAGCGCGCCAGGTCCTCGCGGAGAACCTGTTCGGGAGGGCGCTCGTAGTCTCGACCCACCACGAAGACGCCCGCGCACAGATGATGAGCGGCCATGCCCGCGACATGTGTGCGCACCTCGCTCATGTCGATCTCGCCCTCAGTCGCGGAAGCCGGAACCTGCCCGGCGACCCCGGTCGCGCCGCATGCGAAACAAACGAGCAGCACCATCATCTCGCGCATCGAAGCCTTCCCCTGATTAACCTGGTAAGAAGCATGAAGGCGCACCGAAGCTGAGAATCTAGCGTCTTGGCGGGCCTCCGTGCCTATACGCGATGAAAAGACCCTGCGTGGCTTCGATCTCCTCGTTGCAGACGACATAAGCGGTCGCGAGAATGGCAGTCCAGCGAAGAAAGGAGTCGTCTCCATGGGTCGCGTTGCTTTTACGCTGGTGGGAAGTGTGCTGATGATCGGGGCATGCGGAACACCGAATCAGACATCGTCCGAGTCGAACGCTGCTGACTCGCTCGCGATCGTTCAGCTCCGCGAGGCCTTTTCCGCTGCCGTCAATTCAGGCGACATCGAAGGGCTCGTAGCTACCGTCGACAACTCACTCGTGGCGATGCCGCCGGACGGTGGCGAATTGCTCGGGCCGGAGGGGCTGCGATCCGGGCTAGGGCCCAGCTTCGAGCAGTTCCGTTGGGAAGCGACGTACCCATCGCTCGAGCTGAACGTGGCGGGCGATTGGGCCTTCGAACGAGGCACCTATCAACTCGCCCTCGTGCCCAGAGTAGGCGACGGCTCGCCCATGCGCACCGAGGGAAACCGCCTATGGATATTCCGACGCCAGGAGGACCGGAGTTGGCGCATCAGCCACATCATGTTCAGCCAGCGGGTCGTCCCCTGATCTCCGGCCGCACCGCCCTTGGCGGGCTCGTTGCGATTCTGGTCGGCTGCGGCTCAGCCGGCTGCCTGTCAGAACGGCCCGCGGAGATGCCCCCGAGCGAGAAGGTCAACGAGATCGCAGACCGCTACTACGAGTGGACTCTCGAGCGCCGGCCCGAGCAAGCCTACTTCGCCGCCGTCGAGCTGGATCGCCATGACGGGCTCTTCGACAACTCACCGTCGGCACGGGAAGCCGCCGAGGCGTTCGAAGACCGGCTGCTGGCCGAGATCTCGGAGATAGACTCGCAAAGCCTCACCGGTTCGCCAGAGTGGATCACGAGAGCACTGCTCGAACAGCGGCTGAGGACGGCGGTGTCACGGCGCATATGCCGCCAGGAGCTCTGGAACGTGAGCCAAATGGGCGGTTGGCACCTCGGATATTCGCGCCTCGCGACGCTGCAGCCCGTTGATGACGATGCGCTGCGGCAGCAGGCGCTCACGCGCTGGTTGAAGTTCGAGGCTTTCGTCGATCAAGAGATCATCAACCTGAAATCGGGTCTCGAACAGGGCTATTCGGCACCTAAGCCTGTCGTCGAGCGGGTGATCGCCCAGGTAGACGGACTGCTCGCGTTGCCGGTCGAGGAGTCGCCGTTCTTCTCGCCGACGACGCGGGCCGATGACGAAGAGTTCACCGACGCCATGCGGGAGATCGTAGGGCGACAGATCCACACGGCACTACAGCGTTTTCGCGACTATCTGAGCGACGAATACCTGCCGAGAGCGCGCGCGGAGCTGTCGGTCACGGCGAACCCGGACGGAGCTGCCTGTTACGAAGCCGCGCTGCGGGGCTACACGACGCTGGATCGGTCGGGACAGGCAGTCTTCGATCTCGGTCAGAAGACGGTGGCCGCCAATCGCGCCAGCGTGATCGAAGTTGGCGAGACAGCGTACGGGCTCGATGCATTCTCGGCCATCCTCGAGGCGGCGAAAACGGATCCCGAGAATCGCTTCGAGAGCAGAGAAGAGCTCCTGGCCTTCTCGCGGGAGATGGTCGAGCGTGCCGAACAGGAGATGCCGAACTGGGTCGGGCGGATGCCCGGCCAGGCGGTCCAGGTGGTTCCGTTTCCCGAACATGAGGAGGGCACCGGGCGCTCGGCACACTACAACCCGGGCAACGAGAGCCGGCCTGCCGAGTATCGCATCCCGCTGGACAAGCCCGATGATCGATCGCGCGGTAACGCGGAAGCGACCGCGTTTCACGAGACCTGGCCGGGGCACCACCTGCAGGTTGCCACGTTTCAAGCCATCGAAGGTTTGCACCCCGTGACGCGGCTCATCTGGTTCTCCGGACCCGGCGAGGGCTGGGCACGATACTCCGAGGCTCTCGCCGAAGAGATGGGTCTGTATTTGACGACCTCAGGACCGATCCTCCGGCGCGCATGGCCGGCCCGCGGCATGGTGGTGGATCCCGGGATCCACCTCTTCGGATGGACGCGAGAAGAGGCCAAGGACTTCATGCTGGAGTCCGGACGCTTCCCGGCCTCCCGGGGTGACGAGATGGTCGATCGCATCGCCACCCTACCGGGACAGCTCACGGCCTACGATTCGGGCGGCCTCGAGATCCTGGCACTGAGGCGGGAGGCCGAGGCCGCGCTGGGCGACGACTTCGACATCCGCGAGTTCCACGATCGGGTCCTCGAGAACGGAGCGATCCCGCTCGAATACCTGAGGCAGCACATCGAGGCATGGATCGCGAGCAAGCAGACGACGGGAGGTTAGCGATGAATCACCGAGTTTACCTGTCTGGTTTGGCCCTAGGTGTCGCAGCCGCGCTGGGGATCAGCCCTCCCGACGCCCTCGGACAGGATCCGGCGTCGGCACCGAGCGTGACCGGCACTTGGGAGGTCACCGTCCAAGCGCAGGGGAGACGCGGGAATACGACGGAGGTTCTGACGCTAACGCAACACGCGGACGGGTCACTCACCGGCGCGTTCATCGTCGAGTCGCTCCGTAAGGAAGAACCGATCTCGGACGGCAAGATCGACCGCGACGGGTTTTCGTTCACGAGGGTGCTGGCCGACAGCCGGTACGAGGGCACGATCGACGGGGACGAGATCCAAGGGACGATGACCTACAAATCCGGGACTCAGACGCTGTCGCACGCGTTCAGCGGGACCCGGACCTCGACCGACGTGATCTCCTTCGCGCCGCCGCCGCCGTCCGCAGGGGTGCCGACCCCCGGAGGCGATGCCGCTGCGGCCGCTCCGGTTCCTACTCCTGGCGGCGATACGGCCCCATTGCCCTCCTCGCTCGCGGGCGTGCCGAATCCTCAGCCCGGGCAGGGAATCCTCATCATCGACGGCGTGACACACGCGCTGCGGGTGACTCGCTGTACGGTCCAAGGCCGGGGCGCACTGTCCGTCACCGTGTACACCCAGTTCGAGGGCGGAAGCGCGACGATCAGGGTGATCGATCGTGACGGCCGTAGCCAGCAGCTCATCCTGAGCATGGGCGGCCAGGCGGAGTTCAACGCCGATTACGAGCGCGACGCGAGCGGCGGCTGGACTGGCAACGGGGCGCCCGTGTCGGGTCCCCTGTTGTCGATTGACGGGCGGGCGGTAAGAGCGAGCGCGACGACCCTGGGTTACTCACGCGCCGAGCACGACGTGCTCGTCAGCGTCGACTGCGCGCAGCTCGGGCAGACCACCGGGGCCCAGACTCCCGCGAGCGCGCAAACGCCCCAGCCGGGTGCCGATCCCGCGACGCCGACCGCCCCTACTCAAGCTGGCGCGGCGCCCAGCGTGTGCATGGCGGGATGTGTCGGGGAAGGGGAGGTAACCATCGACGGGGAGACGCGGTCCTTCACGTTGGCTCAATGCACCGTGCTGGATAGGTACGGCGGCATGTGGTCGGGTAACGGCAGTAGCGAGCGCGGACCCGTCACCGTCAGTGTGCAGATCGCCCGGCAACCGCAACCGCTCCGGCACCTGGCACAGATCATCCTGCCGGGCGCCACCTATCGCGCGGACTATGCCGATGAAGCGGACGGATGGACACGCGAGACCCGCGACGAGCTGAGGATCTTCCGCGTGCCCGCCCAGGGTCCGCTGGTGACCCACGGGGACACGGACGTGACGGCGAGGGGAACGTTCACGCACCGCACGGACTTCACCGAGCACGAGATCGAGCTCTGGCTCGTCTGCCAAGGGCAGTAGCGGCGCGATTCCGGTTGCCCACGATTACTGATGGGGTGATGAATGCGTGAGACCTGCGGCACCTGCCGATGGGAGTTC
>JBDHHV010000182.1:0-5589 GCA_039589195.1 Gemmatimonadota bacterium
GGCCGGTTCGCCGGCTCGGGGCCTGGCCCCCGGTCTTTGGGGGGTGGTTTCCCGGCACACGAGGCCGGGGCGGTGTTCAACCGTCCCGGCCTCGTTCACATCCACGCACCCCTCAGACCTCCGCCCGACGTATGCCGGCTTAGCAGACCTCGTGTGCCACCGTGGCGCGCTGCCGTTTCGGCGCCGCCCGAGTTGCAGATCGATCTGTCGGTTTAGCAGTACACGTGGATCGTAACTGTATTTGTGGCATGATGATGCGCACCATTTCCGGTATGGCGCTTGCCCCTCTCGTTCCGCGTACGTCCTCGACCCGCGGCGAGCGGTGGAAGAGACGAAGCATAAACGACCATCGAATGAAGGAGAGAAACACACATGCTGCCAACTATCAGATACCGGAAGCCGGCGGTCCTCCGTGGGAGCGATCAGGGCTTCGAGCTCGATCGGCTCATCGACGGGTTCTTCGGGCCGGCCTTTGGGCCGGGCATCGTGGCGCACGATCGCGGGGCCGCGAATCTCTACGAGACGGATGAGCGCTTCGTGCTCGAGCTGGAAGTGCCCGGGTTCACCAGCGAGGACATCGAAGTGACTGTGGAGCGCGGCGTCCTGACGGTGTCCGGGTCGCACGAGAACGCTTCGGAGGACGAAGGCACCAGGTACCACCTGCGTGAGCGCTCGTTCGAGCGTTTCAGCCGCACGTTCAGGGTGCCCGAGTCCGTCAGTTCGGAGGGGGTGCTCGCGGAGTTGGAGGACGGCGTGCTCACGGTTCGACTGCCGAAGGCTGCCGACGCGAAGCCGCGCCGGGTCGAGATCGACGCAAAGTAGATGTCACGGGAGCTACGCGGAGGAGCCAACAGGAAGAAAGGGCCGGCGAACTGCCGGCCCTTTTTCGCGTCTAGCCTACCCCATCGTCGGGGTCTCCTTTGGCGGGCTCAGGCCTCGAGCGCGGGGATGCGCAGCACCTGACCCGGGTAGATCAGATCGGGATCCGTCAACATGGGCTTGTTCGCCTCGAAGATCATGGGGTATTTCATCGCGTCCCCGTACTGCTGGAGAGAGATCTTCGAGAGCGTGTCGCCGGACTCCACGGTGTAGAAGACCGCCTCTGGCGCGGGCTCGACCACCTCGATCCGGTCGTCCACCTGGCCGACGCCCTGGGTGTTCCCGACGGCGAGGATCACCTTCTCCTTCTCGGTTTGGCTCGGGGCCTTACCGTGCAGAGTGGCGACGCCGTCGTCGTAGAGGACCTGAAGATCCTCCACCTGCAGTCCGAGGTTCGTCACCATGTGCCACAAGGCGTTCGCCTTCTGCTGCTCCTCGATGTACTCCTCTACAGCTTCCTTTTCTTTGTCCTTCACGATACCGAGCTTCTCGCCCGCATCGCGGACGAAGTCGAAAAGACCCATTGATTCCTCCGTTGGTTAGCGGCGCCCGCCGAGCAGGCTACCGAGCAAACCCTTGCCGAGTCCCGCGAGGTCGTCGGCGATGCTCCCGTCGTTGTCTGCATCGAGCAACTGGGCAAGTCCGCCCAGCTCGGGCGCCGCTTCGGCCGCCTGCCGCTGCTCGGACCCCAGCCAGTCGGTCAGTCCGCCCTGGTCGAGTTGTCCTGTCCGTTGTTGACGGCCGATCGCGCCCATCACGAGTGGCGCGAGCATCGCCATGAGCTGCGTGACCTTCGAGATGTCCAGGCCGCTGGACGACGAAACCCCGTGCTCGACCGCCGAGCGTCGGTCACCGAGGATGTGCCCCAGGATTCCGTTTCCGTCGTCGGTGTCGGGCCGACCAAGGAAACCACTGAGGTCGTCCAGCACGCTGCCGTCGTGATCGCGCTCCAGAGCCCCGTGCAGGGACGCGGCCCCGTCGGGTTGCGAGGCGTTGCGGGCCAGGCCCTGAAACAGAAGTGGCAGGGCGGTCCCGAGCGCGGCCTGGGTGGAGGCTCGATCGGCGCCCAACTGCCGAGACAACGGGCCGAGAGAGTCGCCCGTGAGCTGCTCGAGTAGCGAAGAAAGTGTCGAAGACATCGGTTTTCCTCCGGGTTCTGATATGGCGATGTCCAAACGTACGCACGCTCATGGGACTCTGCTACGGCGATGCAAAGAGGGCCGGCAACGTCCCGGCCCTCTCCTCCTATCTTTGCTTCGGAACTGTCCGGCTGCCACTCGAGGCGTGTCAGTCACTCGGATCCAGGATGTCGTCGATTCGTACGACGGCGTCCTGGAGGTGGAGTCGCGTCACCCGGTCCGGCCCGCGCCCCAGCGCTCGCCGGATCTCTCGCTTCAGCGTCTCGAGTTCGCCGCGCACGAACGCCCGGATATCGGACTGCGAGACATCCACGCGCGTGAGGAAGTTTCCGACGCCCCCGAACGCGAACACGATGGGCGGGGTGTCGGAGTCCATGAGGAATCCCATGCGCTCGAGGTGGCCGCGCTGCAAGTTCCGGCGGTACACGCCGATGGGCGCCCCGCTCTGCAACTCGCTCCAGATGGCTCCCCTCAGGTCATCCAACATCTCGACCAACTCGTAGGAGTCGTCACCGTTCCGGGCGCCGGCCTCGATCAGCCGCTGCATGCGGCCGGGGTCGAGGACCCGGTTCACCACGCCGACCTGGAGCCCACGCATCCGGTCGACCGTCGAGGGGTTCTCGATGCGGGACAGGATCTGCTCGTCGATCATCCAGGTTGGCGGTTGGAAGGCCTGCTCTGCGAAGAACTGCATGGCGCGACGCTGGGTCGCCTCGTCCACGAATTCGTACACGGGTCCGTCTTGCCCGACCGCCTTACGAGTGCGGGTCACTCCGCCGATGTTCGTCACGACATGGCCCATGTAGCGGTTCCACTGGCCGATGACGTTGTTGTACAGTTCCTGGATCTCGGCGTAGTCCTTCCCGTCCTGCTCGTCTCGCGTCCACTCGATCAGGTTAGGGAGGATCCGCTTGAGGTTCTCGATCCCGAGCGCCGACGCCTTCATGGCATCGGATCCGACCGCCTCGGTCAGGGACGTCGGGTCGATTCCGCTCGGGTCGCCGAAGTAGTAGACCGGATCGCCCTCATGCTCGGTGATCCACGCGTCGAGGGTTTCCTTCTCCTCGTCCGCGGATCCGGCGTCGAGGATCGGACGGTAGCCCCACATCACCGAGTACTTGTCGTACGTGCCGACTTTAGGGTCGAAGCAGGCGCCCTCATCCTCGGGTTGCGCGACGTAGTTGAAACGCGCGTAGTCCATGATCGAGGGCGCGACGCCGTTACGGCACACGAAGTCCGGCGCGCGGAGCGAGTCCACCGGGAAGGCGGCGCTCGCCTTCATGTTGTGAGGCAGCCCGAGCGTGTGTCCGACTTCGTGCGCGGCCACGAACCGGATCAGGCTCCCCATCACGTCGTCGTCGAAAAGCACCCGGCGCGCGGCGGGGTTCGCCGCGGCGGTCTGGATGAAGTACCAGTTGCGGAGGAGGTTCGCGACGTTGTGAAACCAGCCGATGTCGCTCTCGAGGATCTCGCCCGTACGCGGGTCATGCACGTGCGGCCCGAAGGCGTTCTGCACCTGTGAGGGGAACCAGCGGATCACGGAGTATCGGACGTCTTCCGGGCTGAACTCCGGATCTTCCTCTAGCGAGGGCGGATCGCGGGCGATGATCCCGTTGCTGAACCCGGCCTCCTCGAACGCCACCTGCCAATCCTCGATGCCCGCTTTCAGGTAGGGGCGCCACTTCTCGGGGGTCGCCGGGTCGATGTAATACACGATCGGCTTCACCGGATCGACCAGCTCGCCGCGCCTGAATGCGGCCGTATCACTCGGCTCCAAGCGCCAGCGCGTCAGGTAGGTCCGGGTGACCACCTTCTGGTCGCTCCTCCCGTAGTCCACCTGCTGGATCCGGAAGAACCCGACGCGCTCGTCCCAGATCCGCGGCTGCATGGGCTCGTCGGGGAGCAGGATCATCGATTGGTTCATCTCGATCGACATCGCACCCGTGGTCGGGTTCGAAGGGGGTCGCTGCGCGTTGTAGGTGAGGACGTGGCGGACCTCGACATTGCGCGGGAAGCTCTTGGCCCACTCGATGAACGTTCGGCTCTCATCGAGCGATCGGACCCGAAACGCCTCGCGGCTGCTGGTGCTGAGGCCGATCATGGGGACGTCCTTCGTGAACAGATCCGTCGCGTCGATGACCACGTTGGTGCTGTCCTCGTTCTCCGCCTGGATCGCGAACGAGCGGACGATCGGTTCGAAGTTGGAGCTTCGGACGGCCTCGTAGATCGGCAGGGAATCGTCCGCCACGTTCACATGCGAAACGATGCGCAGGAGGATCTGGTCGTCGTGATTCTCCTCCCAGCGAAGCGTCTGCGTGTTGGTCTTGATCCCACCATAGCCCAACCCGGTCGCGGTGCTGGCGGTGCGCGACACGAGCAGGATCTCGCGCCCGAGGATCGGGCGGGGGATTTCGAACAGCAGCTTCTCATCGACCCGGTGCACGATGAACAGACCCGAGTCCGTCACGGCCTCGGCCGTCACGACGTCGCTGTACGGCTTCTTCTCCTGGTCCTGATCCCCGCGGGCGCCGGGTCCTCCCGGCCCGCCGGTCCCCTGCCGAGCCGCCTGCGGACCGGTCTCGGACGGACCCTGCCGGGGAGCGATGCAGGCCGACGTGAGGAAGACCAGCGGCAGCCAGATGGCGACCGCGACTCCGCGACGGACCGTTCGGACGATCATACCTGGTACGCTCATACTGTTCCTCTGGATCGAGCTCGAGTAATTCGGCCGCGCCTTCCGCCCCTGGCGGAGGTGCCTGTGGAACGGGCCGAAACTAGAAGTAGAGGGGGGCCGGGGCCAGCAAACGCGGCGGTACCGCTCGCTCGCCACGCGCGCTAGAGCGGCCTCGATCGACCCCGCTCCGGATTGACGCCGCCTGTGGTGCAAGCTAGCGTACGTTTCTGCGGATCCCCCTGTCTGGTCCCGAAGTGTCGCCACAAGGAGGTGTCTCGTGAGGTTCCGTTCAGCCATTCCTGTCGTATTCGGTCTCCTGATCCCGGCGTGTGCTCCCGAAGCCGAGCAGGCAGCCGAGGAAATGGCGGATGCCACGACGCAGGAGTACGAGAGCGTGGGCGGCCTAATCGCCACGCTCGCAAGCAACTACGAGGAGCACTACAACCTCGGCCACGCGTCCATGGTCGCCGACCTGTACACGGACGACGCGATCGTCCTGGGCGCCAACTCGGCGGTGAGCCGTGGCCCCGATGCGATCGCCGCGTCCGTTGAAGGGTTCATTACCGCGTTCTCCCCCGTGCTCACGATCAACCCGACCGACCAGTTGACGGCGGGCGACTGGGTCGTGGACCGCGGCAGCTACACGCAGGAGATCTCACCGGAGGGCGCCGACGCCGTCACCCTGACCGGCTACTACATCGGTCTTTCCACTCGGACGGAGGACGGTCTGCGCCTCCACCGGCTCGCGGTGAACAGCGATGCGCCGCCCCCGATACCCCTGCCCGGGCCGGAGATGGTCGAGACCGAGGCGATGAGCGGAGGGCCGCTGGCTGATCTGATCGCCTCGTACACCGAGCACTACAACGGGGGTCACGCGCCGATGGTCGCCGACCTGTA
>JBDHHV010000183.1:0-5561 GCA_039589195.1 Gemmatimonadota bacterium
CCCTCGCGCAGCGGGAAGGCGACCAGCAACGTCGCGTAGAGGGCCAGATCGAAGGGCGCCTGTTCGAGCTCGAGCTCCAGGTGCACGACGGGGGTCTCCGGGTCCTGGAGTACGCTTATGGTGACGCTCTCGCCCTCGAAGTCGATGTGAGTGATCTGACGCAGGTCGGGTCCCTGCTGGTGGTGGGTCAGCACCGGGGCGAGACTGGCGTGATCGACCAGGTGCACGCGCCACAGGTCTTTGTTCCCATCCGCGTCGTACCGGCTCAATTCACGTCGTAGCACCTGCCTGTCCCCCCGCTCGACGATCGTCACGTCGTCGGTCCAACGACCGGTCGGTGACTCGGATCCGTCCGCGTCGATCCGTGTGAGCTCGTACTCGACGGAGTACGGGCGCAGGAACGAACCGTCCACGATCCCCGCCCCGATGAGCACCGTATCGGGCCGCGACGCGCTGGCCGTGGTGTTCGCCTCCCCGAGCGATCGACCCTGCGGGTCCGGTATCGCGGCGGCCTGCCGAGCACCGAGCGCACCCGCAATCGCCATGAGGCCGATCGCTGTTCTTCCGGTCGCGAGCCCCGAGACGGTGCGTCCCCGTGCGTAGGTCCGGGCCCTGGCTGTATGGCTCCGTTTCATCCGTTCGCCTCCTTAGCGCTTCTTTGACGCTTCTTTCGCATGCTGGCTGCTCCTCTCCCGTGGCAAACCGATCGTGGGGCACGACGCGCTCGTGAACCGATCGCGCCCATCCCGCTGCATGAACATCGCAGGGGGGGAACGGGGCGTATAGGACGAGCGACGCGCATGGGAAGCGCGGCTCACGGCTCCTGGACACCTCAGCATACGGAGGATGCTGCGTCCCCCTTGAACCTCACGTGACGTGAGGTATTAGACTCCCGCGGTGAGGGGTCGAGCCCGTGAGACGTGAAGCCCTGAGAGGTGAAGCCATGGAGCCATCAGCCAGGACTGGATGGACGGAGCGTCTCAAAGTCGGTGCGTTGGCGAAGCGGACGAGCCTCTCGGTGCGGACGCTCCATCACTACGACGAGATCGGGCTGCTCTCGCCCACGGAGCGCACGCGGAGCGGCCACCGGCTCTACGGCCCCGACGAGATCGCGCGCCTCCAGCAGATCCTCTCACTTCGGCAGCTCGGTTTGTCGCTGGACGAGATCGCGAGCTATCTGGAGCGCCCCGTCTCCACGCCGGAGCGCGTGGTCGCGCTCCACCTGGGGCGCGTCCGCCAGCAGATCGAGTCGTTGACGCGGCTCGTCGGCCGGCTGGAACGACTGGCGGCCCACTTCGAAGCGGCGGAGACGGTCTCCGTCGACGAGTTCATTCAAGCCATCGAGGAGATTCGAATGACCGAGAAATACTTCACACCGGAGCAGTTGGAGCGGCTTGAGGCCCGGCGCGAGATCGTCGGAGAGGATCGCATTCAGCAGGTGCAGGAGCGCTGGGCCGATATCGCCGCGCGCGCGAAGGGCGCGATGGACGCGGGCGAAGATCCAGCCAGCGCCGGCGTGCGTGCGCTCGCCCGTGAGTGGCGTGAGCTGACGACCGAGACCGTGCAGGGCTTCGCGGGCGGCGATGCCGAAATCGAAGCGTCCGTGGCCAGGATGTGGAGGGAGGAGCCCGACATGGGGAGCCAGTGGGGGCTCGGCCCCGAGGTACGCGAGTACATCGGCCGCGCCATGGCGACTCTGGGCGACGCGGACGAGATCCCGGAGTAGGCCATTCCGTAGCCCTTGTACCCGTGGCCAAGTCTAGCGAACCTTGTACGTTCGCTGTCTTTTCCCTGTCGCGGCGGCCCGGGCCGAGGGCCCGGATCCCGTCGCCAGGCGGGGGAAGACCGGATTGGCGATGCCGAGGGCGGAACGTCGCTCGCGTAGCATATAACTCAGTCTCTAGTAACGACATAGGTCCTATCATGGATTCGACCACCAGTCGCGGGATAGATACGGAAGTGGGGGATGCGGACGTCATGACCCGGAATGAGCCGGGAGCCGTCCAGGCCCCCGCGGATATGGTCGCGCCCGAAGTGAACGGCGGGAGCCCGAGGAAATGGGTCTACGCGTTCGAGAACGGCGACGGGAAGGACAAGAGGCTCCTCGGCGGAAAGGGGGCCAACCTGTGCGAGATGACACAGATCGGCCTCAACGTTCCGCCCGGGTTCGTGATCACCACCGAGGCCTGCCTCGCCTATCTCGAGTCTCCGGACAAGCAACTGCCGGCCGGCGTCCTCGACCAGGTTCGCTCCGCCCTGGAGGCGGTCGAGGAGAAGACGCGCAAGCGGTTCGGCGATCCCGAGAATCCCTTGCTCCTCTCGGTTCGCTCGGGCGGTGCGCTGTCGATGCCGGGGATGATGGACACCATCCTCAATCTCGGCCTCAACACCGAGACGCTGAACGGGCTGATCGCGCTGACTTCCGATCCGCGGTTCGGGTACGACGCCCACCGCCGCTTCATCCAGCTCTTCGGCAAGGTCGCGTTGGGCATCCCCGACGAGCCCTTCGACGAACAGCTCGATCTCGTGAAGGAGCAGGTGGGGGTGAAGGCGGATCTGGACCTCGGAGCCGATGACCTTCAGGAGGTCAGCCGCCGGTTCCTCGAAGTGGTCCACGACCACACCGGACGCCCGTTCCCTGAGGATCCGCTTCAGCAGCTCGAGCTCTCCATCAAGGCCGTGTTCGACTCGTGGATGGGCCGGCGCGCGATCGACTACCGGCGCGAGTTCGGGATCACGGCGGACCAGGCGAGCGGCACGGCCGCCAACGTCATGACCATGGTCTTCGGGAACATGGGCGAGGACTGCGCCACCGGCGTGGCGTTCACCCGCGACCCGGCCACGGGCGAGAACGAGCTGTTCGGCGAGTACCTGGTGAACGCGCAGGGCGAGGATGTCGTGGCAGGCACCCGCACGCCGGAGCCTGTCCTGGAGATGGAGACGGCCGACCCCGACCTGTACCGCCAGCTGCTGGAGCTCCGCGAGCGACTCGAGGCCCACTACCACGAGGTGGAGGACTTCGAGTTCACGATCGAGAAGGGGACCCTGTACTGCCTCCAGACCCGTCACGGGAAGATGAACGCGCCCGCCCGGGTGCGGACATCGGTCGAGATGCACGAGGAGGGTCTGCTCACACGGGAGGAGGCTCTCCTGCGGGTGAACCCGGACGACCTGGAGCAGATGCTGTATCCGCGTCTCGATCCGACCTTCGACGGCGAACCGCTGGCGCAGGGGCTCCCGGCCTCCCCGGGAGCGTCGAGCGGACGGGTCGTGTTCGACGCGGACCGCGCCGAGAAGATCGGCGGGCAGGGGGTCGACGTGATCCTCGTGCGCGAGGAGACGAAGCCCGAGGACATCCATGGCTTCTTCGCCTCGCGCGGCATCCTGACGAGCCGCGGTGGCAAGACCTCGCACGCGGCCGTCGTCGCGCGCGGGATGGGCAAGCCGTGCGTCGCGGGGGCCGAAGGGATCGACGTCAATGTCGCCGAGCGGAAGGCCTACGCCGGCGACGCGGTGATCGAGGAGGGCGACACGATCACGATCGATGGCACGAGCGGTAGGATCTACCTCGGCGAAGTGCCGACCGTGGAGCCCGAGTTCACGGAGTCGCTCAAGACGCTGCTCGCGTGGGCCGACGAAGCCGCGCGGCTCGGGGTACGCGCGAACGCGGACACCCCCGAGGACTCGCGTCGGGCGATCGAGTACGGTGCGATGGGCATCGGACTCTGCCGCACGGAGCGCATGTTCAACGCGACGGACCGGCTCCCGATCGTCCTCGACATGATCATGGCCGAGACCACCGCGGACCGGCGGGCTGCCCTGGACCGGCTGCTCCCGATCCAGCGCGCGGACTTCAAGGGGATCTTCGAGGTGATGTCACCGCGCCCGGTGACGATCCGGCTCCTGGATCCGCCGATCCACGAGTTCCTTCCGGAGGAGCAGCAGCTCGAGCGCGACCTCGTCCACCTGGAGCGGTTGCGGGAAGCCGTCGGAGGGATGGCGGTCCTCGCGGACACCATGCACCTGATGGGGTCCGCCGCTAACGCCATCTCGGGAGAGGGACTGCCCCGGGCCATCGAGGAGATGGCCGACACCCAACTCGTGGACGACGTGATCGCGCGAAAGAAGGCGATCCTGAGCCGGGCACGCGCGCTCAAGGAGACCAACCCCATGCTCGGACACCGCGGCGTCCGGCTCGGGATGACTTACCCCGAGATCTACGAGATGCAGATCCGAGCCGTCCTCGAGGCGGCCGCCGAGTGCGTCAAGGAAGGGATCGAGGTCCACCCGGAGATCATGGTGCCGCAAGTGTGCACGGCCGAGGAGCTCGCGATCACGGGAGAGCAGGTGCTCAGCTTGCAGAAGGAGGTGGAGGAGGCGTTCGGTGTCGAGATCGACTTCCACTACGGGACCATGATGGAGGTCGTGCGCGCCTGTCTGCGCGCGGAGCGGCTCGCCGAGGTGGCCGACTTCTTCTCGTTCGGGACGAACGACCTCACGCAGGCCACGTTCTCGTTCAGCCGGGAGGATGCAGAGAACAAGTTCCTCCCACTCTACAACGAACAGGGCATCCTGAAGGACAACCCGTTCGAGGTGCTGGACCGGCAGGGACTGGGTCGTCTGATGGCGCTCGCGGTAGAGTGGGGGCGCGCGACGAAGCCCGATCTCCAGGTCGGAATCTGTGGCGAGCACGGAGGGCACCCGGCGTCGATCCGCTTCTGTAACGAGGTCGGACTCGACTACGTCTCGTGCTCCGCGCCGCGCATCCCGGTGGCGCGCCTGGCCGCCGCTCACGCGCAGATCACGGCGGAGGCCCAGACCCGGGTCGACCTGTAGCCGCGGGACCCGTAAGAACTCAGGGGGCTAGCGACGACGAGCCAGGACCATTTCTCGAGCTACGCGGACGCGTACCGGCGGTACCGGCCCCGGTACCCCGAGACGCTGTTCGCGCACCTGGCTTCGCTGGCCCCCGGGCGCGTGAGGGCGTGGGACTGCGGCACCGGGAGTGGCCAGGCCGCCGCCGGTCTCGCCCACCACTTCGATGAGGTCGTCGCGAGCGACGTGAGCGAGCGTCAGATCGCGCACGCCCCACCCACCGATCGCGTCCGTTACCTGGTGTGCCGATCGGAAGCTTCTCCGTTTCCCGACGGCCGGATCGATCTGATAACCGTTGCACAGGCCCTCCACTGGTTCGACTTCGAGCCGTTCTTCGCCGAGGTTCGACGCGTCGCCCGCACCGGTGGCGTGCTGGGCTTCTGGACCTACGGGCTCCTCCAGGTCTCACCCGCGGTCGATGCGGTTCTGGGCCGGCTGTACGGGGATGTCCTCGGCCAATACTGGCTCCCCGAGCGCACGCATGTGGAAGAGGCGTACGCGAACGTCCCCGTCCCGTTCGAGCGGCTGGAGGAAGTGCAGCTGGAGATGCGGCTGGAGTGGAGCCTGGAGGATCTCCTCGGATACCTCTACACCTGGTCGGCGGGCCGCATCTACCTCCAGCGCCACGGCGAAGACCCCATCTCCCTGGTCGAAGCGCAGCTCAAGGCCGCCTGGGGCGATCCCGA
>JBDHHV010000184.1:0-5540 GCA_039589195.1 Gemmatimonadota bacterium
CTGAATGAAGCGGCGGATGTTCGAATAGGACGCCCGATCCACATCGATGGAAAAGGTCGAGAGTGGATTGTTCGACGCCGCGAGCCACTCGTTTTCCTCGATGCGCGCGTAGCTCTCCATGTGGAAGTTCGGGTTGTAGCGGCCCGGGAATCCGGAGATCGAGCGGCGGACGAGCGACGGCGCACCGCGCACCATGACGCCCGTAGACAGCTGCGCGACCTCGGTCGCTGCGCCCGGAGCGAGTATCTCCCGCTCCTCTCCGCTGACGGTCACGTCCTCCAGCTCGATTCCGGCCTGATCGAGGAGGAAGTCGGCCGTTACGGTCGGGCCGACCACTCGCACGGTCTTCTCGGCTTCCTGGTAGCCGATCAGCCGCGCCCGCAGAGTGACGTTCGCCCCCACCAGCCCGTCGTCGTTCACCTCGATCGTGTAGCGGCCGGCATCGTCCGTGAGCGTGCCGTGTCGGGTTCCCGTCAGGAACACCTGCACGCCCGCGATCGGACTTCCGGTCCTGGCATCGCGCACGATGCCTTCGAACGTGATCGGCGCTTCGCTGCTCCCGGTCGTGGGGGCGTCTTCGACGGTCACGGACCGACCCGTCGGCTCGACGGGAGCGGCCGCGGCGACCCAGCAGGACGCGGGGACTACGACACCCAGCACGAGAGCCCCTGCGAGCAAACGGATCCTCATCGATCATCTCCATTCTTCGGGTCAACGACCACCGGGCGCCATGCGCTTCGGGCCCTTTCTTCCAAAGACGATCCACTCGGACGGCCTTGCACACACCCGGCTCACCGGGGGGCATCAGGTGGGCCCGTACGGCGCGGCGAACGGTGTCCGTTTTCGAACACCCAATCCCGTGACCGCGCGCATCCCGGTTGTGAAACCAACCATGGGACCACACGTAACGTCATAGGGGAAGGCGACTTCGAAGAGCTGGTCACCTTGGCACCGCTGTTGCCTTTGGGAAAGCGGATGCGACCAGCCCCGTCCGGGGGTGAGCTCTCGAGGTTTACGGGGAAGACCGCATCGGAAGATTCAAAAGGAAGGCAGCGCTTGATCGAATGAAGCTGGTCAACGAATCACCTGAAGAAGAGCCGAGCCGGAGCCGCGAGGGTGGCACCCGCGAAGGTGACGCCCGCGAGGGTGGCACCCGCGAGCGTACCGGCGGCTCGCGCATCGATATCGGCGGCGGTGGTCCCGGGATGGACGTGCGGCGGGCGCCGAAGGGCAAGCGAAAGCGGAATATCTACATCGGCGCCGGAGTCGCCGGGCTCGCGCTCCTGACGTTTTACTTCGCTCGTCTGGAGCCGGCCGCGCCGTCCGTCGACCGCGATATCTTGCTGTTCGGCTCGGTCGAGCGCGGGTCGTTCGTCCGCGAAGTCCGCGGTCCCGGAACGCTGGTTCCGGAGCAGATCGTCTTTGTCTCGGCGCTGACCGGCGGGCGGGTAGAGCAGGTGTTCGTCGACCCCGGGACCACGGTCACCGACACGAGCGTGCTCGTCGTTCTCTCCAACCCCGACGTCGAGCTCGAGTCGCTCCAGGCACAGCAGCAGCTGACCGCGGCGCGTGCGGGGCTCGTCGAGCTCCGCCGGAGCCTCGGGACGATGATGCTGCAACAGGAAGCAGCGGTGGCCAGCGCGCAGGCCGACTACCAGGACGCTCAGCGCGAGGCGGCCGCGTACGAAGAGCTCGTCACCAACCAGACCGTGTCCCGCAACGAAGCGAGCCGGGCCATCGAGCGGGCGGAAGCGGCGAAGGTGCGCCTCGATACCGAGGGGGGCCGGCTCGAGTTGCTGAAGCAGACGGTCGACAGCCAAATGGCGGTACAGGAGGAGCAGGTGGCGCGGCTCGGGTCGATCGTAGCGTACCAGCTGCGGCGGGTGGAATCGATGCGCGTCGTGGCCCGCGCGCCCGGTGTGCTGCAGGATCTCACGCTGGAAGTCGGACAGTGGGTGATGCCGGGCACGACGCTCGCGCGCGTCGCGCAGCCCGGGCGCCTCAAGGCGGAGCTCCGAATCCCCGAGACACAGGCGCGCGACGTGCAAATCGGCCAGTCCGCGATCATCGACACAAGAACGGACTCGATCAGCGGGGCCGTACGCCGGGTCGACCCCAACGTTCAGGGCGGGTCCGTCCTCGTCGAGGTTCGAATCACCGATGAGCTGCCGCCGGGCGCCCGCCCCGACCTGAGCGTCGACGGCACGATCGAGTTGGAGCGTCTACAGGACGTGCTCTTCGTCGACCGGCCGGCCTACGGGCAAGCCAACAGCACAGTGAGCCTGTTCAAGGTGCTCGAGGGTGAGGACGAGGCGGTTCGCGTCACGGTCCGCCTGGGCCGCAGCTCTGTGAACCAGATCGAGATCATCGAGGGGCTCCAGGAGGGAGACCAGATCATCCTGGCTGACATGTCCCGCTGGGATGACGCCGATCGCGTGCGCATCCGCTGAGCGGAAGGGGCCCTCCAGGACCGGAAGAAGGCAGAGAACCAGGACCGGAAGAACAGACCGGAAAGGTGAACACATGAGCATCAACGGTTCGAATGCGGATGCCAGCGCCCTGATCGCGCTGGAAAACGTCACGAAGGTCTTCTACACCGACGAGGTCGAGACTCATGCGCTCGCCGACATCCACCTGGAGATTCCAGAGGGCGAGTTCCTGTCGGTGGCAGGGCCCTCGGGGTGCGGCAAGTCCACGCTTCTTTCCCTGCTCGGGTTGCTGGATACGCCCACCGGCGGGGAGTACCTGTTGGATTCGCAGCCGGTCGCCGAGCTCTCCGCCTCGCAACGCGCGCGGATCCGGAATCGCCACATCGGATTCGTGTTCCAGGCGTTCAACCTGATCGGCGATCTTACCGTATACGAGAACGTCGAGCTCCCGCTCACCTACCGCGAGGGCATCACCTCCAGTGACCGCAAGGCGCGCTCCATGGATGCGCTCGAGCGTGTGGGGATGTCCCACCGCCGAAATCATTATCCGGCGCAGTTGTCGGGTGGTCAGCAGCAGCGAGTGGCCGTAGCCCGGGCCGTCGTCGGCGACCCGTTGATCGTCCTGGCGGATGAGCCCACCGGAAACCTCGACTCCCGCAACGGCGGCGCGGTGATGGATCTCCTCAAGGAGCTCCACGAGGAGGGCGCGACGATCTGCATGGTCACCCACGATCCACGGTACGCCGAGTTCGCCGAGCGCACGATCCACCTGTTCGATGGACGCATCGTCGAGGAGGAGGAGCATGCGGAGCGCGCGATCGAGGAGCTCCGAGAGAGCGGCTGGGAGATCGCGACCTGACCGAAGAAGTAGTGCTGCCGTTTCGCGCCTCCGGGCGCGTGCTGCCATAAGACCGACGAAGACACACACCAGCATCACATCCAGAAGGAAGTGAGCGGATGACCCCGTTGATCACGGCTCTGCGCCATTCCACCCGGAGATTGGCCAAGACCCCGGGCTTCACGGTCATCGTGGTCCTCGCGCTCGCGCTCGGCATCGGGGCGAACACGGCCATCTTCAGCGTGGTGAGCGGAGTCCTGCTGCGACCCTTCGGCGTCGGCACTCTGGACGGTCTCACGTACGCGTCCGTCTCGCTATTCCTCCTCGTCACGGCGCTCCTCGCATGCAGCATCCCGGCTCGGCAGGCGGCGCGCGTAGATCCAGTAAGAGCCCTGCGCTACGAATGAGGTTGCCATGTACGACATCCTGAGAGACTTGCGTTATGCAGCCCGCCAGCTACGCCGGAGGCCGGGCTTCGCGGTCGTGGTCGTTCTGACTCTGGCGCTCGGCATCGGGGCCAACGCGGCCATCTTCAGCGTCGTCGATGGGGTCCTGCTGCGACCTCTCCCGTACGAGGACCCCGATCGCCTCGTCGTCCTGTGGGGCGATGAGACGGGGCTGAGGAGCGGGTCCAGCTGGGCTTCGTACCCCGACTTCCTGGATTTCGAGGAGCAGGCCGAGTCGTTCGAGACGCTCGCGGGTTCGAGCAACGAAACGTACACGCTCACCGGCCATGGCGGAGAGCCGGTTCGCGTGCCTCTCGGCCGCGTGACCTACGACCTGTTCGGGGTCCTGGGGATCACTCCCGCGCTCGGCCGCGCCTTCCTTCCCGAGGAGGACCGGGTCGACGGTCCCGACATCCTCGTGCTCACGCACTCGTTCTGGACGGACCGCATGGGCGCCGACTGGGACGTGCTGGGCCGCTCGCTGGTCCTGGACGGGAGCCCATTCGAGATCGTCGGCGTGATGCCGCGCGGCTTCGAATGGGGCCCGGCCGAGGTCTTCGCGCCGCTCGAGCCCCGATACGGCGCGGACTCGCGCGGCGCGCACCGGGTGTTCACGATCGCGCGCGTCCAGGAGGGCGTGCCGTTCGAGCAGGCGGACGCGGAGGTGGGCACGATCGCCGCCCGCCTCGCGGAAGAGTATCCGGAGTTCAACACCAACCGCGGCGCGTACCTCGAACCGCTGCACGAGCTGGCGGTCGGGAACGTGCGATCCACGCTGTGGGCCGTGTTCGGCATGGTGGGCCTGGTTCTCCTGATCGCCTGCGCCAACGTCGCCAACATCCTGCTCACGCGCTCGACCGAGCGTGGACAGGAGGTGGCGGTTCGTAGCGCGCTGGGTGCGGAGCGGCGGCACATCGTCCGCCAGCTCGGCACGGAGAGCCTGTTGCTCGCGGTGATCGGGGGAGCCGTCGGGATCGGCGTGGCCGCGGCCGGGCTCGAGCTCCTGCAAGCATACGCACCCGCGGGAATCCCCCGGCTGGAGACTGTCGGTCTCAGCGGGCGTGTGCTCGGGTTCGCCGCCCTGATCACGATCGTGACCGGGTTCGTGTTCGGGCTGCTCCCGAGTCTGCAGGCCGCGCGCGTCGACCTCCAGTCGCGCTTGAAGGAGGGGGGGCGATACGCGGCGGGGCGCCGGCGGGCTCGCCTGTCGCAGGGCGTGGTGGTCCTCGAGGTCGCGCTGGCGCTCGTAGCCGTGGTCTCCGCGGGACTCCTCGTCAACAGCTTCCTGCGCCTGCAACGGGTGGACGCCGGCTTCACGGCCGAGAACGTCCTCGTCGTCCCGATGGCGCTCCCGGCGGGCGAGTACTGGAACCCCGGGGACCCCGATGGCGAGCGTGTCGTCGCCTTCTACGAGGAGGCGGAGCGGCGCATCGGGGCGCTGCCCGGAGTCACCTCCGTCGCCTCCGCGTACATGCACCCGCTCGACGGGGGTTGGGAATCCAGCTTCGTCATCCGCGGTGTGTTCGAGCCGCCCGAAGGCGAGCGCCCCGAGGCCCGGCTCCGACCCGTGACGCCCGGATACTTCCGGACCGTCGGCACCCGACTCTTGAAGGGCCGCGACATCTCGTCCTCGGATCGTGCCGGTGCGCCGGGCGTCGTGGTCGTGAACGAGTCCTTCGAGCGCACCTTCTTTCCCGATGGCGATGCCCTCGGTCATACGGTGGTCAAGGGGGCATGGTGGGAAAGCCGGCCCGGCGAGTTCGAGATCGTGGGGGTCGTGGCGGACGTGAAGATGGACGGCTTCACGGAGTCCGTTCGCACGGCGCT
>JBDHHV010000185.1:0-5955 GCA_039589195.1 Gemmatimonadota bacterium
CCCGTCTGTGGAGCCGCTTCGCACCGCCTCGATGATCGCGTCAGCGACCTCGAACGCGAAGTGCGAGTCCAGCTGGTCCGGGTAGTAGGCGAGCATCGCGCCCGTGCTGTCCCACACCTCACCGATCGTGAACGCGTCGGGCGCCACCTGGCGGACGTGCGCGGCGAACTCGCGCAGCACCTCGTGGGTCCCCGGGGCGTTCGTAGTCACGCCGTTCTCCTCGACCAGGTGGCGGATGGCGTCGAGCCGGAACCCGTCGACGCCCATCTCATCGAGCCAGAAGCTCGCGATCTTCTTCGACTCCTGACGGACGGCTGGACTCTCGTGGTTCAGGTCGGGCATGCCGCTCCAGAAGAACCCGTAGTAGTACTCGTCGCGCACCGGAGATCGGTGCCAGTTGTCGCCGCCCCACTCGTTCAATACGCCCGGATGCTGCGGAGACCACATGAACCAGTCGCGGTAGGGGGAGTCCGGGTGAAGGAGGGCGTCCTTGAAGTACGGGTGCTCGCCGGATGCGTGGTTGAGCACCAGGTCCACGAGGACGCGGATGCCGCGCCGGTGCGCCTCGAACACGAGTAGCTTGAAGTCCTCGTTCGTGCCATAATCGCGATCGATCCGGTAATAGTCCGTGACGTCGTATCCGTGATAACTCGGTGACTGCGCCACCGGCATGAGCCAGATGCAGCGGGCGCCCAGGTCGCGTCGCGAGGCCGGGTCACCGTCATTGATATAATCGAGCTTCTGGATGAGCCCGCGGAGGTCCCCGATCCCGTCGCCGTGGGCGAGTGCAGGGGCAGGTAGCGCTACGCAGGCGGCGCAGAGAGCGGCGAAGAAGAAGCGGATCCACATGCTTACGCGACCTCCTGGGGTCAAGGAACGTCCGGCGAGAGAAAACCTAGGCCCGTCAAGGCGTCAGGAGAACCGCCGTGCGGTATCGCAGAGGTCGCTCGTCTCGCCATAGATTGAAGCGTCCGATCCGAGTCCCACTCAGACCAGCTTCGACGGTTTGCCGATGCACAAGCGCGCATTTTTCATCGTGGCGGCCCTCCTCATCCCACAGGCTTGCGACGCGCCCGGAGGACCGGTACAGGGCGAGCAGTTGCCGGTGCTGGAGGCGCCGGAGGCGGGGCTCGACGATCCCGCGGCCTACGAGGGGTACGCGACCCGGTTCTTCCGGGACTCCCGGGGCAACACGTTTCAGATCTACCTGAACCAACGCGACAGCCGGGTCGTGCACGTGTGGGGGGACGCGGTAAACGAGAGCGCCGCCTTCAGCGTTCGCGACGCCGACGGCCGTCCGGCTCCCATCGTTTGGGGCGGATCCGGGGCGGTGGCCGAGTCCGACGGCGGAAGCCGCACCATGCACCACCAGCTCACGGTCGAGGCCGGGCAGCTGGAGATCGGCTGGTTCCTGCTGGGCACTATGCGGCAGGAGCGCGACTTCCAGTACCTGGAGTGGCACCAGAGGCCCTACGGAGACTCCGCATTCATCCTGCCTGAGCTGACCGCTCTCGTCGCGAGTGTGGAGCGTCTCCCGAACGAGGAGCGCGGACAGCACCTGTCGCTCCTTGGCGCGGCCGATGTCGATGAGCTACGGGCACGCCTCGAACCACGGGTCACTCTCCTGGAAGGCGAGGACGGCTGGACCGTCCTGGTCGAGCACACGAGCCTGGACGGCCGCAACCGCCTGACGATCAGGCTCGCCGGTGACACAGACGCATCGAGCCCGACGCTGCGCGATGGCCGGGCCTCGGTGCAGGCCACATCCGGCGAGCGGATCGAGCTCGACGTGAGCGTGACCACGGACAGCGAGGCGCTGACGCCGCTCGGTCGCGAGCGACTCTTCAACGTCGCCTTCGAGGATTATTACGCGCGGCAGACGAGGACGGCCGATAGCCTGATCGATGCTCTCGGAGCCGAGGCGGCAGCCCGGGATCCGCGCGTACTCGCCGTTCGGCGCATCGAGCGCCAGGTGCTCGGTCTCGAGCTCCTCAGCTCCGAGCAGAAGCTGATGGCGTCCATGCCGAACTACGCGACCTACTTTGGCCGCGACCAGATGATGTCAGCGCTGATGCTTGAGCCGATCTCGTCTGTGGATCTGCAGGAACTGGTCATCGCGAGCGTGCTCCGGAAGATCGATCCCGCGGGCAACGTGAGTCACGAGGAGGCGCTGGGAGGTCAGGCGATCCGCGAGGCGGCCGCGGAATACAGCGAGCACGTTCGGGCCTGGGAGGAGAGCCTGGAGAGCGACCCGGAAACCGCGGCCCAGCACCTTGCGCGAGCCCGCGCACTCGTCGAAAACCCGCAGACCGTGCGCGAGAACTACCACATGGTGGACGACGACTATCAGCTCGCCGTCCTCGTCGATCGCTATCTGTCGCGCCCGGACGTGTCGGCGGAGAGGAAACAGCGCTTCCTCACCGAGCCTACCGCGGGTGAGGAGTCACGTCTGGAGGCGCTGGTGCGCAACCTCGCCTTCGCGGCGGAGCTTGCCCGTCCGTACGCCGAGGAGCCGCAGCCCATGAACCTCGTGAGCTTCTTCCGCCAGGATGACCAGGGCTGGCTCCCCGGCAGCTGGCGCGACAGCCGAGCCGGCTACGGCAACGGCCGCTTCGCCATGGATGTGAACGTGGTATGGGTTCCCAAGGCGCTCTCTGCTGTCGAGGGCATCCTCGAGGCAGTGGAGGTTCTGGGTCTCTCGGTGCAGGAGGCGATGTCCGGCCTCGCCCGCGATGCGCCCGCGCTCGAATCGTACCTGGCGGACCCGGCGACGCTACGCGCGGCGATCGAGACGTGGCATTCCGCCCATCGGCACTTCCAGGTCCGACTCGAACCGGATGAGATCGAGCGGCGGATGAACAGCCTGCTCGGGTCCGTGACGGACGAGGAGGCGGACTTTTGGCGTGGGCAACTCTCCGAAGACGCAGCCGATGTGCGGCCGATCTCGTTCCTCGCACTCGCCCTCGATGCGGACGGCCAGCCGATCCCGGCCGCCAGCACCGACCCCGCGACGCAACTCTTCATCGAGGACTTTACCGAGGAGATCCTGTCGGGGACGGCGGATCCGGCGACGGTCCTCGAGATGGTGAATCTGTTCGTACGGCCGTATCCGGTGGGGCTGTTCATCGCGGGACTCGGCCCCGTCGTCGCGAACGACGCGTATGCCGGCCCGGCTGTGCAGGCGCGTTTTAGCGAGGATCTGTACCACTCGCCGCGCGTGGTTTGGGGTCGGGAGGTGAACCTGCTCCTGCTCGGCCTGGCGCGACAAATTGAAACCGCCTACGACTCCAACGGCCAACCGCGAGACGGGAGCGAGCCGTTACGCACGTACGTGGAAGCGCTGCGGCAAGCGCTCGAGATCTCTCAGGAGGCAGTCGAGGCCTCCGGCCTCAGCCACAACGAGCTGTGGAGCTATCGGATCGACGAGGGTGCGCTACGCCCGGTCCGCTACGGCACGAGCTCCGACATCCAGCTGTGGAACGTGACCGACCTG
Organism: Gemmatimonadota bacterium; assembly: GCA_039589195.1. Taxonomy (GTDB): domain Bacteria; phylum Gemmatimonadota; class Gemmatimonadetes; order Palauibacterales; family Palauibacteraceae; genus JBDHAC01. The sequence goes on from JBDHHV010000185.1 coordinate 3,494, forward strand.
GCCGTCGGCTTCCTCCTGGACCGCATGCCTCACCCGTGAGATTCGCGCTCGTCGCGGCGGCGCTCCTGATAGCGGGGTGCCGGCAGGCTACGCCGCCGGTCCCCGTTCCGAATGGTGCGCGGTCCATCCAATTGCGCCTTGATCACCTGCGTCACCTCGGCTTCGACGTGACCGTGGCCGGCCGCCCCGCCCGGGCGGTCGCGCTGTATGCGGAGGCACCCGACTATCAGCCTATCGGCTCTCCGGCGCGTGACGGTTTCGAGGGCCTCGCCGCCGTGGACGACGCGGCACGCGCAGCCATCGTCTACCTGCGTCACTTCGAGCGGAGCGTCGACCCCGTCTCCAAACGCGAAGCTCTGGGTCTCCTCGCGTTCATCGTATCGATGGAGCAGGGAGACGGTGAGTTCCTGAACTTCGTTCACGAGGACGGGACCCCGAACCGCATGGCCCCCACCAGCCGAAAGTCGTTCTCCTACTGGGCGGCACGCGCGCTGTGGGCGATGGGAGAAGCCGTCCGAGTCCTCGGCCCCGATGATCCGGATGTCGAGTTGCTTCGCCCGATTATCGAACGAGCACTCGCCAGGCTCGCGCGCGAGGTGGAGACCGGCCGGCTGGTCGGCGGCTCGTCCACGGCCACCGCCGAGGCTCTCTTGGGGGTATTGGCCCTCCATCGGGGCGAGCCGAGGCCCGAGCGCGTCGATCTCGCGAGCCGCACCGCGGAGTTGCTCCTTCCACTCGCCCGGGGAGATCCCGAGACTCCCCCCTGGGGTGCTCATATCGATCCGGCCGAGGGGTTGTGGCACGCGTGGGGCGCGCGGACGGTGCAGGCCCTGGCACTGGCGGGAAGCGTCCTGGAGCGGCCCGATCTCGTCATGGCCGCTCAGCGCGAGGCCGACCAGCTCTGGGTGCGGTTTCTGCTTGCGGGTGAGGTGCCGGCGGTGGTCTCCGCGGATGGACGGGTGGACCCCTTCCCGCAGATCGCGTACGGCGTTTCCCCGGTGGTCGAGGGCTATCTGGCACTGGCCGAGGCCACCGGAGAGCCCCGCTACGGCGTCCTGGCCGGCCTGACGGCGGGTTGGTTCCTGGGCGCCAACCGGCCCGGGACCGCGATGTACGACAGCGCTACGGGCCGAACCTTCGACGGCTTGCGAGGTCCCTCGGCTGAACAGCTGAACCGAAACTCGGGCGCGGAGTCGACCATCGAGGCGCTGCTGGCGCTCGGCTCGGTGGCGACGCACCCGGAGGCGGCCGTCTACCTCGGCTATCGTTCCGCGGATCCCATCGTCCCATCTTCCTCCGATCTCTCTGGCGCGCCAACGAGTCGCGAGTTCATCGGGCCGGAAGGTGGGCGCGTGACCGTGTCGCGGCAGGGAGCGACGTTCACGGTCGATGAGCGAGCCGCCGAGGGCTCCATCGAGCTGACGTACTGGCCGGCGGCGAACCCCTTCGAGGTCGATCTTGCACGTCGACTGGCCGCCGACTGGAACGCACACCACCCCGATGTGCAGGTCCGTGTCCAGCCTATCCCGGCGGGCCGCTCGTCGGAGGAGGTCCTGCTGGCGGCCGTTGTCGGAAACGCGACCCCGGACATCTGCTCCAACGTGTCCTCGGGGCTCCTGGCGCGGCTCGTGAGAGCGGGCGCGGTCCATCGCCTGGACGAGCTGGCCGCCACCGCCGCCCGCCTCGACGAGAGGGTCGACGATCCGATGATCGGGTCACTCAGGCTTCCCGATGGCGGGATCTACGCCGTCCCATGGAAGACCAACCCGATGATGCTCATGTACAACGTGGATCAGCTCGCCGAGGCAGGCGTGTCGCCTCCTCGCACGTATGGCGATCTGATCGACGTGCTCCGCCGGTTGGTGCGTGATACGGATGGTGACGGACGCCTGGATCGTTGGGGATTCTGGGCGCGGCTCAAGACCACCTGGTTCGAGCGCTTCTACGATTTCTACCCGCTCTACCTGGCCGCATCGGGAGGGCGCACGCTCGTCTCGCGAGGGGAGGTGGTCTTCGAGAACGAGGCAGCGGTCGAGGCCATCGCGGTTCTCCAACAGGCCTTCGCCGAGGATCTCCTGCCGCGCTCCAATTTCGAGGGACGCGATCCGTTCATGGATGGGACCGTGGCCATGAAAGTCGTGGGCCCCTGGTTCGTGAAGGAGCTGGAAGAGCTCAAGATCCCGGGGCTTCGGTACGACGTCACTCCCGTGCCCGTGCCGGATGGCGATGATCCGGATGCGGCCTACGCCTTCGCGGATCTCAAGAGCATCGCCGTCTTCTCGACGACGCGACACCCGGTGGCGGCCGCCCGGTTCGTGGCCTATCTGACGTCGCCGGAGGCGGACAGGCTGCTGATCGAGGAGGCGGCGCAGCTCCCGTATCGCCGCGAGCTGGCGTCGGACGGGCGCTTCTCCTTGGCGCTCACCCGCTGGCCCACGCTCGTGGCCTACGCCGCGCACGCC
>JBDHHV010000186.1:0-5123 GCA_039589195.1 Gemmatimonadota bacterium
CCACCGCGCGCCACAGCACGATCAGCGTGCGATCGATCAGCGAGGTGTAGAGCGTTTGGAGGAGCCGCGGCGGCCTGTACGGCGGCAGCTCCAGGCTGAAGGTCGTGGCTTCCCCGCGGAGCATGGTCCGCGACAGGAACCACGAGGCGAGGAACATCGCGAACACGCCGAGTAGCGCGATCCCCACCACGGCCGTCGCCGAGACGAGACCCGCCCAATGCGCGGGGACGAGCGTCCCGATGAAGATGGTGGCGATCAGGATCTGGGTCGGCCAGCGTCCGTTGCACAGTGAGAAGTTGTTCGTGATGATCGCGATCAGCCGTTCGCGTGGGCTGTCGATCACCCGCGTCGACACCACGCCGGCCGCGTTACAGCCGAAACCCATGCACATCGTGAGGGCCTGCTTTCCGTGCGCGCCCGCCCTCCGAAACAGGCTGTCGAGGTTGAAGGCCACCCGCGGCAGGTAGCCGAAGTCCTCGAGTAGGGTGAAGAGAGGGAAGAAGATCGCCATCGGCGGCAGCATGACGGCCACCACCCAGGCCGTGGCCAGGTAGATGCCGTCGAAGAGCAAGCCACCCAACCACCCCGGGAGCGCGATCGCGGCCCCGAAATCTCGGAGCAGCGGGTGGAGGTTGTCGATCAGCAGCGTCGCGAGCAGGCCGGACGGCACGTTGGCTCCCGCGATGGTGATCCAGAAGACAGCCGCCAGCATGAGCAGCATGACCGGGAAGCCCATCCACCGGTTCGTGAAGACTCGGTCCAGGGCCCGGTCCAGGTCGAACTTCGCCTTCCGGAGCCCCGTCGCGCTGACACGGTCGGCGATCCCGTGCGCCGAATCGTAGAATCGACCCATCACGGCGTCGTGGAACTCCGGGCTGAGCTGCCAGCGGAGCTGAGCGGTCTTCCTGAGCACCGGCTCACCGGGAGCGGCGGGCCCGACCGACCGGCCGTCGGCGAGGGCGAGAGAGCCGACGGTACGATTCGACGCGCCCGTGTGCGACGAGGTGCTCGGCTCGCGTGTCCCGCCGGGTTCGGTGCGCGCGCCTCCCCGCCCGGTGGACAGCGAGACCGCGACGGCCGAGGCGTCGGTCTCCAACCGCCCGATCTCGCCCGTGCGAACGGCTTCCTCCACGCGCTCGTCCTTGTTCAGGAGCCTGAGCGCGACCCAGCGGCTGTTGGGCAGCTCCGGGAACGTCTCCTGGATGGCCGGGATGAGCTGCCCGACCGCCCTCTCCACATCCGGCGGGTAGTCCGCCATCCGATACGGCCGGTTGGAGACCTGGCCTGTGGCTACCCGGTGAATCGCTTCCCGCAGCTCGGGAATGCCGACGCCGCTTCGCGCCACCGTGGGCACCACGGGGATACCGAGCTCGGCCTCCAGCTTGCGCTCGTCGACGGCGATCCCGTGTCGTCGCCCCTCATCGATCAAGTTGAGGCACACGACTACCCGGTCGGTAATCTCGAGGATCTGCAGGACAAGGTTCAGGTTCCGCTCGAGCCGGGTCGCGTCCACCACGACGACGGTGACGTCGGGCTGGCCGAACAGCACGAAGTCCCGGGCCACCTCTTCGTCCGGGCTCCCGGCCTGGAGGGAGTAGGTGCCGGGCAGGTCGACGAGCTTGAATCGCATCTCCTCGTACGAATAGGTGCCTTCGGCGCGAGCCACCGTCTTGCCCGGCCAATTACCGGTATGCTGCCGAAGACCCGTCAGCGCATTGAAGACCGTGCTCTTCCCGGTGTTGGGGTTCCCGCCCAGTGCGACCAGATGGTCGAACCGGCCCGGGCTGATCCCCAACCGGACCAGCGCCTCCTCGCGATTGGTCGCGCAGCCGCGGCAGGGTGCGGTCGAGGTGACGGCCATCTACGCCTCTCCTCCAGCCGCGGGGCGCACGGCCGCCCCGGCAGGGCCCCGGCCGGATCGCGGGTCCGAAGGGGCGGTTCGCCCGGCCCCGGCCTCAGCCATTCGGATCAGCGCGGCCTGGTCGCGACGGAGCGCGATGAGTGCCCCCCGAATCCGATACGCCACCGGGTCGCCCGCCGTGCTCACGAACTCCGCGCGGATCTCGGTCCCGGGCACGACTCCGAGGTCGAGCAAACGGCGGCGCGCCGGCCCCTGGCAGGCTGGCGAGATTCCCAGTACCCGACCCATCTCGCCCTCATCGAGGTCGGCGAGCGTCTCCGTCGGGAGCTCGACCGCATGCTCGATCGGCTCGACCGTGATCCGGCTCGCGACCGCCGGCGACATCCGGTGCTCCCGTCCGTCCGCCTCGAAGTAGACCGCATCCAGAGAGGTATCCAGCAGCCGGAGGCGCATACCCGGCCCCAGGCCCGCCGCCACGATCTCCTGGAACAGCTCCGGTGGCTCGTCCTCGAGGTGCAGGATGCGGGCGATCGCTCCTTCCTCCAGGGTCGCCAGCGGCTGGCCGGCCTGCGGCGGAATCTCCCCGGCGGCTGTCGGGATCGGATCGCCGTGCGGGTCGTACAGAGGATGACCGAGCCGGGACGCGAGCCCTTCGGCCTCGTCACGCGTCAGCGTGTGCTCCCGGCGGTCAGCCTCCGCATGCCATTCGACCGGGTCCACCCCCGTGCGGTCGGCCAGATAGCGCTCCCACAGGCGGTGTGTGCGCAGGACCCGGAGAGCGTACGTCCGGCCTTCCTTCGTGAGAATCGGCTCGAGCTCCTCGAAGCGCAGAAAGCCGAGCCCCTCGAGCCGCGAGAGCAGCCGGACGGCCGGGCCGTGCGACATCCCCAGGAACCCGGCCAGACTCTCCTCCGTCGCGCGTCGACCGGCGTATTCGCAGTTGTAGAGATGCTTCAGCGTGTCCTCGATCAGGACGCGCTCCTCCAGGCGGCGGAAGCGAGACAGCCGCGCGATCACCCCCTTTCGGGGCCACAGCACGACCACCAACGCCGCGCACACCAGCGCGAAGACGATGAGGGCGACTGCCGGATTCATGGTCTGTATCTACGTTCCCCGAAGGCTTCCGGGCTACCGATCGGCCGCTCGAGTCCGACTCGGTCGCCTGAGTCCAACTCGGACGGAGCGGCCTCCAGTGAAATTTAGCCTTAGCTAAAAATTAGCCCCGGCTCGGGCACGGCGTCAAGCGGTCGCGCGGTGCGTCGTTGGCGTGGGGGGGCTGACACGGCTGAAGCCGTACACGGAGGCGCGGTTCCGCCTGGCCGTCGATCGGGCGCGTGACCGGCTGGGACAACGGGCCGCTTCCGAAAACCAGCGCGCGTTACACGCGAGGGTTCGCTCGCTCGAGGGGGCAGGTCGGCTGGGTGGTGGTCTTCCCCTGCGCCGTATCCCGATCCGTAGAGGCTCGCGCTACGTATTACCGAGGGAGAGTGGACCGTGATCCTGCACGACGGAAAGGAGCTCCCGCTCAGCCGAACGTACAGGCACCGGCTGCTTTCCTGACGCGCCCGGTCACGGCCCGCAATAGCCGATCGAGGAGCGATCACTGAATTCGCCGGGCTCGTCTCTGCTGTCCGCCCTGGTGCAGCGTCACGGCCTCGGCCGGGCCGTTGGGCCCGACCTGGAACTCGAGCTGAGCGTCGAACGCTTTCGCGAACCACAGCGTGTTCGAGGTCGCGAAGATCTCGAACTCGGCCTGGCCCGTAGCCTGCGTGAAAAGTCGTGTACCCTCCCGCCTGACGGTCAGATTGAAGCCGGGGTTGATCTCGTACTCTCCCACGTAGCGATCCAGTATCTCGACGGGGACGGCGACGCCCTCGAGCATCGCGCGTTCCACCGAGACGTCCAGCCCTTCGAGCACGGCCACGGCGTTCTCGTTCCCGGGATTCCGCTCGAGCGACGCCAGGTAGCTCTCGATCGCTCCCACGGTGTCACCCACGGCGAGCAACGCCTCTCCAAGGCTGTCGTAGGGATTCGCGGCATCGGGATACGCCCCGACGTTCAGTCTGAAGACCTTGACCGCAGCCTCGGTTTGGCCCTTGCCTAGCAGGTAGTATCCGAGACGATCGAGTTCCCGCTCGGAGAAGTCGTACTCGTCGGGGGACCGCCGCTTCAGATCGTGGTAGCGCTGGATGCCGGCGTCGGCCCCCGCGTTCTCGATCACGGGGAGTATGCGCTCCGCGATCGAAGGCTCCGGGGGATCGACGGGCAGATCGTAGAGAACGCGCGTGATCGCCGTCGCGACGGCGCCTGCGTTCTCGGTAGTGTTGTCCATCACGATCACGGTGTTTCGCTCATCCGGAAAGCGGCGGAACGCGGTGGAGAACCCGAAGATACCGCCTCCGTGCTGGATGATGCTCACGGTCGGACCGTCATCTTCCAACCGAGTCTCGCGGATAACCCACCCGTACCCGTAGTCGCTCAGCCCGGGCGTGAACATCCTCTCCCACGACGCAGGGTCCTCCAGGATCCGCTCATCCCGCGCGGCGATCGCCCGGTCCCACCGGTACAGGTCCTCGACCGTCGAGTACATCATGCCGGCCGCGTACGGAACCGAGGAGTGGAGATATGGGGCCACCTCGTATCCCGTCAGCGTCCGGGAGTAGCCCGAGGCCGCGTTGCTCTGAACATCGCGAGTGTGATCGTAGCCCGTATCGCGGAGATCGAGGGGATCGAGGAGCCGTTCGCGGAGGACGACGTGGTACGGTTTGCCGGTCACCTTCTCGATGATCAAGCCGAGGAGGAAATAGCCGGAGTTGTTGTAGCGGAACCGGGTCCCGGCCTCGAACTCGAGCGGCATCCCCGACACGATCGCGACCAGAGAGTCGGGGACGAACGGGTCCCGCGTGCTCTCCTCCATGAAGCCCTGGAGCCCCGTGTAGCTCGGGATCCCCGACGTGTGGTTCAGCAGGTGGTGGATCGTGACGAGATCGCCCTGTGGACGCGGGTAGTCCGGCACGTAGTCGGTGATCCGTCCGTCCAGCTCGACTACATCCTCCTCGACGAGCTGGAGAATGAGGATCGCGGTGAACTGCTTGGTGACCGAGCCGATCCTGAACTTCGTCTCGGGCGTATTCGGGACCCGCCACTCCATGTTGGCATACCCGAATCCCTTCTTGAAGATGACCTCGCCGGCTTCCGCCACGAGCACCGAGCCGTTGAAGTCGCGGGTCTCGTGGAACTGCTGGAGCGTGGCATCGATCCG
>JBDHHV010000187.1:0-5113 GCA_039589195.1 Gemmatimonadota bacterium
TCGGGTGCCCAGACCCTGCATGATCCGCTTGACGTGGGTATAGCTGAGTCCTTCTGCCTCCGGGCTCTCGGTGCCGGGAGCGATGGATGGGTCGAGCACGTCGATGTCGATGCTGACGTAGTAGCTCCCGAGTTGCTCCGGGATCTGGTCCAGGATCCCCTCGGCGCCTTCATCGAACACCTCGTAGTTGCTGAAGACGAGGTTTCCATGGGCTCTCGCCTCCCGGAGATTCCGGTCTGTCGACTTCACGCCACGCACGCCGATCGTGATCATCTGGTCGACGAACGCGAGCTCCCGGCTGCGTCCGTGGGAACCCCGAGGACCGCGACATCGGCGGCGAGTGCGCCGAGGTCGTCGACATCGGGGCCTTCGCAAAGGTGGCGATACCTGTGTGAGGGAGGGATGCAGGTCTCAGGCTCATGGTCTTCGTTCTTGGTGGCTCCGAGGACCCGGGGTTGGGAACCCGTCAGCTCACTCCGGAGGCATCGCCTCGACGCAGCGACTGATCGAGGGGAACCGGGACGGCCGCAGGCCGCACCTGACGAGCTCATCCGACGTTCACCTCGGGGTGTCCTGCGACCTCGTCGCTCCGGTGGCCGGGCCCGCCTTACCATCCGACATGGCGAAGGTGCCGTGCCCTGTCAAATCGCCCATCGCTTCTGGACGAGGCGGGCTGAGCGCTTTCACCTGCACGAGGTCCTTGGTGAACAACAGATCGAGCGTCCAGTCGATGGCCACACGCACCTTGCGTTCGAACCGCGGTAGCTTGGCCAGGTATACGGTCCTCCACAGCCACCAGGCGAAGAACCCGGAGAAATTCCGACCGAACATCCGAGCGACGCCGGTACGGCGTCCAGTCGCGGCGAGCTGGCCGATCGTCTTGAAGGAGAAGAGCCGCAGGGGCTCGCCCAGCTCAGTGGCGATGATGTTGTCGGCCAGCGTCTTCGCTTCTCGCAGGGCGTGCTGCGCGGTCGGCGGATGGTAGCTTCCATTGGCCGGATCGGGGACCAGGGCACAGTCTCCGAGCGCCCAGACGCCCGGCCAGTCCGGAACGCGTAGGTGCTCGTCGACCACCACGCGGCCGCGCTCGGTGGTACAAGGCAGGCCGGCCACGGTGGGGTGGGGCGCCGTTCCGGCGGTCCACACGATCGTCTGCGCCGGGATCGTGGTACCGTCCGAGAGCGCGACCCCCTCGTCGGACACGGCGTTCACTCGTGTTGACAACCGGATGTCGACTCCCCGCTCCGCGAGCTTACTCCTGGCGTATGCACCGAGAGAGGAACCGAGCTCCGGGAGCAGCTCGTCTCCAGCATGCACGAGAACCAGGTGCAGCTGGGATGGCTCGAGGTGGCCATAGAAGCGAATCGCCTCGTGCAGGAAGTCGTTCATCGCGGCGAGGGTCTCCACTCCCGCGAATCCGCCGCCGGCGACCACGAAACCTAGCAACGAGTGACGATGATCGATGGCGCATTCGAAGTCCGCCTCCTCGAGCACCTCGATCATCCGGTTGCGCAGCGCGATGGCATCGGACAGCGATTTCATGGGGAGGCAGTGGTCCTCGACGCCTGGTAGCCCAAGGAAGTTGGTGACGCTGCCCAACGCCAGCACCAGGTGATCGTAGTCGAGATCGTGCCAGTGCGTCCCCCCCGCATGGGAGACTGTCACGATCCGGCTCTTGAGGTCGATCGCCTCCACCTCGCCGATGAACAGGGTGGCGTTGGGGATCAGCTTGCGGAGCGGAGTCACGATATGCGTGAGATCGAGATCCGACGCCGCCACCTCGTGAAGCATCGGTGTGAACAGAAGGAAGTTGTCGCGGTTGACCAGCGTAAGCTGCACCGGCCGCCGGAGCCGTGCCAGTCGCGTGCGGAGCCGCTTCGCCGCGTAAACGCCTCCGAATCCACCTCCCAGTATCAGCACGCGCAGCAAATCCCGCGTCGACCTCGCCTCCGTCATCGATCTCTCGTCCTCGCCGCAAAGGGTGATCAAGTCTCGTATCCTCCACTGCTGCACAATGACAGGCGGAGCGGTCGAGTTCCCGCCGTCACCAAGATCACCCAGCTTCCCGCCCCCCCGGGAACTCTTTCCGACTCGTCCGCATTACACCCCTCGGATTCGCACCGCCTCGACTGCGCCGTGAGTCGGGCGAGCGTACGTTCTGGGCGGGTGGAGAATCGCCTGTTGGACAGACTCTAAGGAGGACTCTGCGATGGAAAGGCTATTCGAACTCACGGACAAGGTGGCTCCACGTCTACTGCGCTGGAGCCTGGCCCTGGTGCTCCTCTGGATCGGAGCGCTCAAGTTCGCTGACCCGACACCGGTGGTGGGCCTGCTGGAGGCATCGCTGTCGTTCCTCGCCTTCCCGGCGTTCGTCTACGTACTGGGCGTGTTCGAGGTCGGGGCGGCTCTGCTTCTGTTCTTCGGCGCCGCGCTCCGATACGTGGGGATCCTGACCGCGGGCCTCTTCGTCGGGACGCTGCTGATCTTCCTCATCGCGCCCGGCGTAAGCTACGGCGAGGCGGGCTTCCCGAGCATGACGCTGGCGGGCGAGTTCCTGCTCAAGGACGCCGTCTTGCTGTCGGCCGCCCTCATGGTCGCCCGATCCTCCACGAGGGATCCCGCGATCGCCTGAGAGCCATCCACCGCTACGAGCCGGGCCGTGGCCCGGCTCGTAGAAGCTCAAGCGCCTCGTATTACGTAGACCCCTCAGCTCCCAACGAGGGTCGGCCGGTACCCGACGGGATAGACAACGGATGGCAGGTCCAACTTGAGGACTCTCACAATCTGACTCGGGAGCATTCCTGTGACGGGCACGTTTGACGAACGCCAGTTCATCGACGACCTCCGGACGTTCGTCGGCTTCGAGACGATCGTCTGTCGGAATCGTCGAGAGTTCGAGCGAGCAGACGAGTGGATCCGCGCCTTCTTCGACCCGGCGGCGACGGAGTTCATCGATTTCGAATGCCACGGCCTCACGTCGAGGATCATCAAGCCCCGCGACTCTCAGCGGCCCAATGTCCTCGGCGATGGTCACATCGAGGTGGTACCGGCTCGCCAGGAGGACTTTTACCTCCGCGAGGAGGAAGGGACCCTGTACGGCCGCGGGGTCGCCGACATGAAGACGCAGTGCCTCGCGATGATGTACGTGCTTCGTGATCTCATTCGTAGCGGTGAGCACAACGACTACTGGCTTCTGTTCTCGGAAGACGAAGAGTATGGTTCGGCCGCCGGGGTCGCGATCGTTCTCGAGTGGCTCTGCGACGAAGACCTGTTTCCAGAAGTCGTGTTCGCGCCGGACGGCGGCCCCGACTTCGCGTACGTGGAGAAGGAGAAGGGAATGGTGAGCTTCTCGGCGACCGTGAGGGGTCGAGCCGCGCACGGGAGCCGACCTTGGCTGGGGGACAACGCGATCGACAAGGCGCACGCGTTCTACGAGGCGCTCCGGAAGCTCTACCCCAATCCACGCGCGGAGAGTGAATGGACCAACTCACTTTCGATGACGACGATCTCGGGCGGCGACGCGCACAACCGGATCCCGGATCGATGTCGGGCAGGATTCGACCTTCGGATCACCGAGGAACACGACCCCGCAGAGATCGCAGCCACCCTCGCCGAATTGGCGAAGCGTTTCGACGCCGAGCTGAAATTCAGTCACAAGGACCCGGCCGTCTACTATCCGAAGGAGGCGCCCGTCGCGCGCCGCTATCTGACGATCCTGCGCGAGGTGTCCGGTGAGGAGCCGGAGATCCTTCATTCCGCCGGAGCCAGTAACGGGCGCCTGTACGCAGCCAGGCGACCGGAGATCCACGTTCTGATGAGCAGCCCGCGCATAGGCGGCTCGCATGCCGAAGGCGAGTGCGTGGAGGTGGATTCGCTGGCGCCGTTCCACGAATTGGTCCGCCGGACCGCGCTCCTCGGAACTCGGAAGACAAGCGGCGAGTGATGCACCGCGAATGGCCAAGACGAGAGCACATCCGGCGGCCGAGTACGAGTCGGAGACCTTGAGTTCCGAGCATTCCACGAACTCCGTGTTCGCGCGGAGCACTCACCGCCGCTTGCGCTACCCCGGGGTGCCGGAGCGGAGACCGGTATCGCGCTTTAGCGCCGAGTCGCGCGTATCACCGGTGTTGAGCCTCGCGTCACTCGCGACAGCGATCGCTTGGTGGCGATGTCGCCTGACCAGAGCGCAGGAGGTGCCGTGAAGGCGTCCGATCTGTTCATTCGGGCCCTCGAGAATGAGGGCGTCGAGTTCGTGTTCGGTGTTCCGGGCGAGGAGAACCTCGACCTGCTCGAGTCGCTCCGCTCTTCATCGATCGAGTTCGTGCTGACCCGGCACGAGCAGGGGGCCGGCTTCATGGCCTCCACGTACGGGCGGCTGACCGGAGCGCCCGGCGTCTGCCTCGCCACTCTCGGCCCGGGAGCTACGAACCTGGTTACAGCGGCTGCCTACGCGAAGCTCGGGGCCATGCCGATGGTCATGGTGACGGGTCAGAAGCCGGTCAAGACGAGCAAGCAGGGACGCTTTCAGATCGTCGACATCGTGCGTCTGATGGAACCGGTGACCAAGTACGCGCGGCAAATCGTGGACGCGAGCTTGATCCCGAGCATCATACGCGATGCCTTTCGCATCGCACGGGAGGAGCGGCCGGGCCCTGTGCTGCTCGAGCTGCCGGAGGACGTTGCCGCCGAGACCTGCGAGATGACGGAGCTGATCCCGCCCAACCTGCCGCGCTATCCGGAGGCCGGCCCAGGTCCGATCCAGGACGCCGTCACGATGATCCGGTCCGCTCGCCATCCGTTGCTCCTGGTCGGAGCGGGGGCGAACCGCAACCGGATCGTCGACGCGCTCACACGGTTCGTCGATGTGACGCGCATTCCGTTCTTCAACACCCAGATGGGCAAGGGGGTGATCTGCGATCAGCCGGACCTCTATCTGGGAACGGCTGCACTCTCCGAGGGCGACTTCCTGCACTGCGCTATTGCCGCGGCTGACCTTGTCATCAACGCGGGCCACGACGTCATCGAGAAGCCCCCGTTCTTCATGGAGCACGGGGGAATGAAGGTCATCCACGTGAACTTCACCTCGGCAGAGGTGGATGCCGTCTACTTCCCG
>JBDHHV010000188.1:0-8499 GCA_039589195.1 Gemmatimonadota bacterium
GACGCGAGCACCGGCGTCGGGGACGCGAGCACCGGCGTCGGGGACGCGAGCACCGGCGTCGGGGACGCGAGCACCGGCGTCGGGGACGCGAGCACAGACGCGACGAGAAGACAAAACGTAGTCGAGGCCCCGCGGGACCCCGCCATTTTCAGGAAGTCTCCGCTAGCGGTTGACTCAGCACCGCCGTCATGATGCGGATCCCCCGCAGGAAATCCCCCACGCGCAGGTTCTCGTTCGGGCTGTGCTGGTTGTTGTCGGGGTTGACGGTCCCGACGCTCACCGCCGGTAGCTCGAGGGTGGTCACGAAGGGGGAGATCGGGATCGAGCCACCGCTGGTCCGGATCATGATCGGCTCATCGCCGAACAGGTGGACGAACGCGGCGCTCAGCCACCGTCCGGGCTCGGAGTTGAAATCCGTGCGATAGGCCTGGTACGAGACGTTGTACGTGAAGCTCGCGAGCTTCGGGTGCTGCCGTCGCTCTTCGTCCGTCGGCTCACCTTCGGTGATGCGGTATCCGAGTCCCTCGACGTGCTCCCGGATCAACCGCACGAGGCGTTCGGGATCGCTCTCGAGCACGAGCCGTACGTCGATCTCCGCCGTGGCGGTAGGAGGGATGATCGTTCGGGATTGGGCCCCGACCCACCCGGCGTTCATCCCGCGGATGTTGAGGGACGGGTACTGGATCGCTTCCTGAGGGCTGCGGGCCACCGCGTCGGGCTCGGAGATCCCCATCCGGTCGTGCAGCGCCTCCACGTCGTCGGGCACCGCCGCGAGGATCCGGCGCGTCTCATCGTCCAGCGTGATGCCGTCGTAGAACCCGGGGATGGTCACCCGACCCTCCTCGTCCTTCATCGAGGCGAGGATCTCTGCCAGTCGGAGGGCGGGGTTCGGCACGTAGTTGCCCCAATGTCCGCTGTGCTGTGCCACCCGCGGCCCGTACGTAGTCAGCGTGATCGTCGCGATCCCGCGCGCGCCGAAGGTGAGGGTCGGGTTCCCCGACACATGTGGCGGCCCGTCGAAGATCACCAGCATGTCGGCCGCGAGCTTGTCCCGATAGTGGTTGACGGCTGCGGGCAAATGGGGCGAGCCCAGTTCCTCCTCGGTGTCCACGATCACTTTCATGGTGAAGTCGGGAGCCGTGCCCGCCTCGTCCAGGATCGTGAGCGCCGTCAGGAACTGCGCGATCGGGCCCTTCGAGTCTGACGCGGAGCGCGCGAACATCCGCCAATCCTCGTCCGGCGCATCGTAGAGCCGCTCCCACGGGATGACATTCCACTCACCGTCCGCCGTCCGTTCCTTCAGCGCGGGCACCCAGGGACTGTCCTGAAACCAACGACTGGGGTCGACCGGTTGCCCATCGGCCTGCAGGTAGATGAGCACCGTGCGGTCCGCGTCCGGCGCCACCCGGGTCGCGAGCAGCGCGTCGCTCCCCGGCATCGCCAGACGCTCGGTCTCGAAGCCACGCGATCGAAACGCTCCCTCGAGCCACTCGGTCACTCGCCAGATGTCGTCAGGGACCAGGGCGTCGTTGGGTAGCGAGAGGAGCTCGCGATAGGTCTGAAAGGCTAGATCGGCGTGGGCTTCGGCCAGCTGCTGAATTCGCTCGCGCGTGAGTTGCTGGGCCTGGAGGCGAGCGGGCGCGGGCACGACCGCCAGCGACATCGTCACCAGGACCAGGGCACCGCGCGCCCCGAAGCCACGAATGGGCGGGGCGATCTGAACAGGTGGCACGAGGGACCTCCCATGGACGGTTGTCAGGTGGCGGCTAGATCGTCTAGCTTGTCGCCGCAGTCCAAATATGATCTGGGATCCCCTGGAGTCATAGATGTCTCTGAAGCTTCTGAAGAAGCTCGTCTTTCGCCTCGATGGCAGGGCCGACAGCGCGAAGACTCGCTTCACGAGTGCGGCCGGAGTCAGGTGGGAGGCCGAGGTCTCGCTCCACTCCGGTACGCTGGAACAATCGCCGCGGCTGATGATCTTCTTCCGGAATCAGGAGGACGCCGCAGTCCCGCAACGCTACACGCTGGCGCCCCCGGGTACATCGAAAATCCCCAAGGAAGCGGTCGGGCAACTCGACGAGGACGATCTGCGCGAGCTGCTCGGCGCTTCGGTGAAGGTGTGAGCGCATGAAAGAGGCGCTTTCACGGCAGTTCATGGACGAGGCTCTGATCCGCTGGGAGGCGTACGTCTCGGCCGGGCAACCGAGCACGCCTGCGGCCGCTCGCATCTACTTCGTATGTCTCGACAATCCGTATGAGCGCCCACGCTGGGTCGTGCACGACAGCGCGAGCGTCGCCGAAGCGACCAGATCGCTCGCCGGGATGAGCGAAGACCAGCTCGTCGCCCTGCTGGCTGAAGCGACACCACTCGCCTGAATGCTCGCCGAAGGTCGCGAGGGATGGATCGAGGTCATCACCGGCGTGATGTTCTCCGGAAAATCGGAAGAGCTGATGCGCCGCGTGCGTCGAGCGATCATAGCGCGGCGCAAGGTCCAGGTGTTCAAGTCCCACCTGGATGATCGCTATAGCGGTATCCGCCATGTGAGCTCCCACGATGGCGAAGCGATCGAAGCGTTCCCCGTCTCCAACTCCCGTGACGTCGCCGAGCTCATAAAGCCGGACGTCCAGGTCGTGGCGGTGGACGAGGTGCAGTTCATGGACGTCGGGCTCGTCGCCGTGGCGAACCGCATGGCTGACAGCGGTCTGCGAGTGATCCTGGCCGGGACGGACATGGACTTCCGCGGCGAGCCGTTCGGTCCGCTGGGGGAGCTGCTGGCGATCGCGGAGCGGATCGACAAGCTCCACGCCATCTGCGTCGTATGCGGCGAGCTGGCGACCCGGAACCAGCGACTGATCGATGGAGAGCCCGCTTCCGCGGAGGGCCCGACCATCCAGGTCGGCGGCTCCGAGAGCTACGAAGCCCGCTGCCGTCGCTGTCACGTGGTGCCGTCGGTCGAAGACGCGCAGGTGACCCTCCTCGGGCACGAGGGCTCCGAGGTCAGTTGACGGTCACCATCGTGTCCAGGACCACGCCCGCCTGACCCTCCGTTCCCACGAAGCGGTGCGCGACCAGCACGGAGCGCGCTCCGGCCTCCACGGCGACGATATTGGCCAGGTAGTTGAAGCTGGTCGGGGGATTGCCGGGACACGCCCGGGTGGCCTCGAGCGTGATCGTGATCTCGAGATCTCCGCCCCCTACCTCCTTCAGATCTCCCCGGACGACGTCGCATGGGAGCTTCCCGATGATCCGGCCGCTGACTATAACCGTGCCGTTACCGCCGACCGCCCTGACGTTTCCACTCAGGGCTTCACCAGCGGCAAAGACCGATTGTTGCACGGTAAGGCCCGGTTTCGTATCGAGCCCGAAAACGCAACCGGCCACCAGTAGCAGGACGCCGAGCATCGGGAAGGGACGGGCGCGGAGGGCTGGAAGCACGGCAAACCTCGTATCTGGGACGACCGGAACGCGGCTCAATCTAGAAAGCGCAGCGGAGGTCCGCACGCGCCGGGCGCCCGCACCCGCGTGGTCCCCGTCGTCAACGGCGTCTAGAATGCCACATGAAGTGGCCCGAGAGTGGATCGCGCTTCGCCTTTCTGGTGGGAGCCGTGCTGGCAGCCCTGATCCCGCTCCTCGCGTGCGCGGGGGGTGAGGACTCGTCACGGGACCACCGGGCTGCCCCCGGGCTCGACCCCGAACCCCCGGCCCCGCCCGACCCGCAGTTCCGATATGCCCTTCAGGATGCCGTCGCAGCCGCGGCAGAGGGCAGGCTGGAGGCCGCGGCGGAGTTGGCTCGGTCGGTCGAGGTCCGGGCCGTCGAGTTGAACGACCTCGATGCCGCACTCGAGATGGCGATCTTGCCAGGACTCTGGTGGCTGTGGGCGACCGGGGAGGCGGATGTCGCGGTGGCGACCGTCGAGGCGGCGTTATCCGGATACGCCATCGGCGAGCTCACACCACCCCGACGGGTCGATCTGATCCTCGCCGCGTTCTTCGCCGATGCGGGCCACACGCCGCGTGCGAAGGCGTTTCTGTCGCGATACGTGCAGGACGTGCGGCCGGGTGCGGGAGGGGGGAATCTGGAGCTTCCGCCAGGCTACTACGGGGCTCGCGGAGCGATCGCGCTGGCCGAGCGACGTTTTGCAGAGGCGATCCGCGCGCTCGAATCCGCGGCTGCTGGCGAGTCACGCGACCTGCTGGCACCGGATTTCCGGTTGGGATTGGCGTGGGAGCGGGCGGGCGCACGAGATTCCGCCACGCGAGCGTACGAACGATTCGTCGAACGCTTTGAATCAGAGCTCGCGGGCCCGCAGCTGGCCCGTCCGGATGCCTGGGCGGTCCCATATGCGCTGACGAGTCTCGGCGACCTGTACGAGGAGAGTGGCGACGAGCAGAAGGCCGCCGGGTACTTCGAGCGCTTCGTGCAACTATGGGAGGCAGCGGATCCCCCGCTCCAGGTCGAAGTAGTCGAGGTGCACGAGAGGCTGCGCGGGCTGCGTCACTAGCTGCGCGGACTGCGTCTCTAGACATCAACCGGAGGGTGCGTCGATGGGTCGACCGGACGGACCGAGGGTGTTCGTGATCGCGTTCCTGGTCGCGGCGACGGCGGGACTCGCCTTCGCTTGTTCGAGCGGCGAGGTTGGGTCCGAGTCCGACATGCCCGGTGACACGCTGACGCGCCGGGAACGGGACAGCCTGATCGGAGAGTCCCGGCTACCGGGCGCGCGGGGAGTGCGGGGAGCGACCCGGATCGCGGACTCCGCGGCTGCGAGGATGGAGCGGCTGGACTCCATCGCGCGTGAACCCTGAGATCTTCGCCGAGCGCGGGTAAGGCCGCGGACCGGGTCAGCGGACCGGGTCAGATGGCGCAGGTCGGCACAGGGCCCTCTCGCGCCGCCGCTGGCGCGCCACCACGACGCGCCGCTACTTGTCTGATGTGAATCGCCCTCCGCCGCCGGATCCGGTCCCAGCGCGACGCCACGCGCGCGTCACTTCGATCATCTTCGGAGTTCTCACCCTCGGCGTGGCAGCGCGAACGGCGCACTTCTTCGCGAATCGTTCGCTGTGGCTGGATGAGACGATGCTCGCGCTCAACATCGGTGAGCGCTTGAGACGATGCTCGCGCTCAACATCGGTGAGCGCTCGTTCGTCGGGCTACTCGATCCGCTGGCGTTCAACCAGGTCGCACCTCTGGGCTTCCTCTGGCTCGAGAAGCTGTCGGTTACCGTCCTGGGCGTCAGCGAGATGGCTCTACGGGTCTTCCCCCTGATAGCGGCGATCGTCGCGCTCTTCCTGTTCGCCGTGCTGGCTCGCCGCCTCCTGACGCCCTACGCCGCCTTGGTCGCGATCCTCCTGTTCGCCCTCTCGACGTCGCAGGTCTATTTTGCGGCCGAGGTGAAGCAGTACTCCTTCGATGTCCTGTGCGCGGTCCTGATCATCCTTCTCGCACACCACGCCGCGGGAGCCGGAGGCGACCGTGGGGGCTCCGTCGCGTCGAGCGTGGGGTCCCGGGGAAACCGGCTGATGGCGCTCGCGGTGGCGGGTGCCGTCGGCGTGTGGTTCTCTCATCCGCTCATATTCGCGCTACCCGCCGCGCTCGCCTATGTCGTGATCGACCGACGACGCGCCGGAACCCACCGGGCTGACAGCGCCTCGCGGGGCCCGCTCCTGATCGCGGCGGTCTGGGCGGGCAGCTTCGCCCTCGCCTACGTCCTCACGGCGAGCGATGCGTCCCAGGGTGCGCTCATGCAGCGCTTCTGGGCCGAGGGATTCATGCCGCTGCCGCCGAAGAGCGCCGCCGAGTGGGCGTGGTTCGGACAGACGTTCGGCGACCTGATTCGGAACACGTACGATTTCACCGAGAGGATCGGTCCGACGCGCGCCGTCGCGGATGTTCTCGGGGGTATCTTCCTGCTCGTGGGTCTCGTGTATCTCGCGACGGCGAGACGACCCGTCCTGGTCCTCCTCGGGACGCCGATCGCCCTGGCCCTGCTCGCTGCGGCCCTGTCCGTATACCCGTTCAGGGGCCGGCTCATCCAGTTCCTGGTGCCGTCGAGCATCCTGTTGATCGCCTTCGGGATCGAGAGCGCATGGGGTCTCGGAGCGCAGCGGGCTACGGGGTGGTTGGCCGCGATAAGCCGCACCAGCGCGGCGATGGCGGCGGCCATCTGCGTACTCAGTTCGATCGTGCTGTTCGGTTGGCTCGGTGCGCCGTACCGGGAGGAGTCGCGACCCGTCTTCCAGTACGTGGCGGAGCGCAGCCGGGCCGACGACGAGCTCTATCTACACAGCGGCGCGAGGCACGCCTTCCAGTACTACAGCCGGTATTGCCGGAGTTGTCGACCGGGCGCGTCCACGATTCATCAGGGCCGGTTGTACGGTCCGGACGGAGCCGCCCGGCTCGACGAGGACCTGGATGCGATCGGCGACGGCTCACGCGTGTGGGTGGTCTTCTCGCACGAGTGGTGGACCTGGGGCGCGCCGGAGAAACGGATGATCCTCGCGCGGTTGGAGAGAACGGGCCGCGAGCTGGACCGGTTCGTGGCGCCCGGAGCGTCGGCCTACCTGTTCGCCCTGGAGTAGAGCGCCCGGTGGGAGCAGAGCAGCGGCAGCAGAGCGGCGGCAGCAGAGCGGCCGGCGGGAGCAGACGTTTGCGCGCCTACCGAATCACACGCAGGGCGCCCTGAAGGATCGTGCTCGGTCCGAACGTGGGCTGGCCCAGCATGCCCGCATCCACACCGATCAGCGCTTCGAGGCGGTAGTCGAGCGTACCCGACCCGAGCGCGGCGAGAGCGGCCTCCCCGAGTCGCGGGATATCGTCGAAACCGAGCGACACATCCAGCGGTATGATCGTGTCCTGCTCGGCGAGGAGGGGAAGTCCCATGGGAAACTCGACCTGGACCGCCTCCGCTTCACCGATGAACAGATCTCCGGTCAATTGGGTAAGGGTGAGCGAGAGTGCGTTCGGGTTGGTGACGCGAGTCCAGAGTCGCACGGCCGCACCTCCCGCCGGCCGGTCGCCGGAAGGGAGCAGGAGCCGCAGTTGCGCGGACCGACCGTCGACCTCGACGAATCGGGGCGGCTGGATCACGTTCTCGAGTCCCAGTGAGGCACATGAGACGAGAGCGAGCGTTACCAGAAGGGTAAGAGCCGCGTAGCGCCGTCGCATCGCCGGTCTCCTGTGTGTGTCTCGTTATCGGAGGATCAAGTGACTGACGTTCCCAGCCCAGCCCGGATCAGTATAGTCCCGCCCCACGACCCGTCGCCATCCGGAACGGGTGCGTCACGCCCCCTTCGATGGGGCCGCCGCCGGGGTCTGTTGGGAGCCGAAACGGGGCGCATCGCGAGGCCGCTGGCAGCCAGCCTGGTGATCACGCTCATGCTGGTGGGCGCAGGAGCGGCGGAGGCACGGCCGACTCATGCCCCCGAACACCCGCCTCACGACACCGGTCCCCGGCAGGCGAGTCCTTGCGACGACCGCGAGGGCTTCCGTCGTCTCGATTTCTGGCTGGGTGACTGGATCGTATACGTGGGAGAGCGGCAGGTCGGCACGAACCGGATCGAGAAGATCCTCGCCGGCTGCGCGATCATGGAACACTGGACCGACGCCGGCGGCAACCAGGGCAAGAGCCTGTTCTTCTACAACCCGACCACGGATCGCTGGAAGCAGGTCTGGGTCACCCAGGACGCGACGCGACCCGGAGGCCTGAAGGAGAAGGAGCTCGTCGAGACGTTGGAGAACGGTGCGGTGCGATTCCGGGGCGAGATCCCGCTACCCGGTGGACGCACGTACCTGGATCGAACCACGCTGACGCCGGCGCCGGATGGCTCTGTCCGACAGGTGATAGAGGTCTCGCGCGACGGAGGACAGGGCTGGGAGGTGACGTTCGACGCACGCTATGTGAAAGCCGAATGAGAGCGGCGCGACTACGGTGGCTACACCCTGCCGGCTGCGCGCTGGTCGTGGTCGGCCTCTGGGGCGCGCGACTGACCGCGCAGGAGCCTGAGACGTATCCGGCCGACCAGGACGCGTCGCTGTCCGGTATCGTCGGGTTCGTTCGACAGGCGAATGCGGGATTCGCGCTTCCGGGTGCCGAGGTCACCGCCGCCTGGGTGGCTTCGGATGGACAGCGGAGGAGCGCCACCGCCGAAGCCGATGACGCGGGCGTCTTCCGTCTGTGCGGTCTCCCGACAGACGAAGGAATCCTCCTTACGGCTACGTTCGTGGGGTATTGGACGGAACCCGTCAGCGTGCGGATCGAGCCGGGACCCCCGGCCGGTTATGACTTCGCCCTTGACATGAGCGGTCAATCGGCCCTGAGCGAAGCAGACCTGGAGCCCGGGCGTGCGCGTCATCTGTTCGAGAAACCCGGTCATGCACGATTCGGATGACGAGGGGCCTGCCGAGCCTGAGCCGGCGCTCCGAGCAAGGGTGTGACAACACGAACGTCTACATCGACGGCGTGCGCGTGATTCGAGACACCTCCCCGAACGTAGATAAC
>JBDHHV010000189.1:0-8915 GCA_039589195.1 Gemmatimonadota bacterium
GGTTCTGTCAGAACGTCAGGACCGCGTAGCCCTCCGAGACCAGTCGCTGCAGGCTCGGGAGACCTCTCGTCCCGGGCACCGGGTTGTCGCCGATGAAGTCGAGTCCGGATCGCTCCGCCTCCTCGGTCGCGCCGAACACATCGGCGCACCCACGGGAGACGCCGGCGACGGTGTCTTTCACTTCTTCGTAAAGGGCATGGGCCGGGTGCTCCGGATCGACCAGCTCCCCCGCCCACCGGCTTCCCGCCCCCTGGAAGAGGAGCGTCACGTCGTCACCCTTCTGCTTGAAGTCGTACGCAGCTGCAAGCGCGTTGAAGACCCGTCCGAGGGCCTCGTCCGAGCCGGACCCCGGGTCCGACAGCACAATGATTGCGGCTTTCATCATTTCACCTCCTGGTTTTGGTCGTTGTTGTAACGCTCAGCGACCTTGGAATAGACCGAACGTTCGGTACATATGCTCCCCAAAAAACTCGACTGGCTGCGAGAAGCCCCGAGAACGTGACTGCGAAACGAGTGATTGGGCTCATCCTTTGATTGATGTGCCTAGGCTAGCGTGACACGTTCCGGTTCGTTGACGGCTGCCTCAGCGATGACTGCGGGCCACCCGTCCCGGACCCCGACGTAACGCGGCCGCCAACCGGTGGTGCGCCTGAAGCGTTCGTTGGACACCCGATGCGAGCGCAGCATCATGTCGAGCTTTGGATCGGCAAGCTGCCCGGCGGAGGCCGGAGGATAGCGCAGGCGTCGTCCGACTGCGTCGCCCAACACCTCGAAGAACTCACCGCGGCGGACCGGCTTGTCGTCGGAGATGTTGAAGACTCCCGGAGGTGCGTCGAGTGCCGCCACCGCTGCCGCGGCGGCATCGTCGATCATGATCGATGAGCTGTACGCCGACTCGGCACCCATTGCCCACGCCTCGCCGTTGCGCGCCGCTCCGATCATGTCGAGCGTGTGATGGCTGTCCGGTCCGTAGAATGAGGCGAAGCGCAGGACGATCGCGACGGTTTCCCCGGCATCCAAGACGCGAACATTGCGTTCCGCCTCCGCCGCGGAGGCGGTGACCCACGTCGCTTCTATGGGTGCGTCCTCACGCAGTAGTGCCTCACCGCCATCCGCGTACAGCAGGGTGATGGACTCCTGGATGAAGCGCTGAACGCCGGCCGTTCTGGAGGCACGCACGAGGTTGGCCGACGCCTCGCGTCGAATCCGGTGGTTGGTCAGCCAGGCCGATTCTTTCGCCGCGTCGGCGCCCCGCGGAATGGCCGTGGCAAGATTGAAGATCACATCGTGACCCCGGACGGCCGCGTCCACCGCCTGCGGGTCGAACAAGTCGACGCCCACGGGCGATGCGCCCAGACCTGAGAGCAGCCGGCCTTTTTCGGGGGAGCGGGAGACAGCCGTGACCTGGTGGCCGGCGTCCACGAGTAGCCTGACGACTCTCCGACCGATCACGCCGGTTCCCCCGGTTATGAAGATCCTCATCGGTTCACTCCTTCGCCGAACGTGGCTTTCATCATTCACCTCGTCGTTCTGGTCACTATGCACGGCTCAGTCAGTTTGCTGTTACCGAACGTTCGGTCCCTCCACCTCTCAAAAAAACACCTCAACTGTCGTCCCTGTCCCTGGCGCCGAGTAGCTCGTCGGGAAGCTCCCGGAGCGTGCGCTGGAACGGACTCGCGTCTCCGATCGCTCGTGACAGGACCAGCGTTCCCTGGATCCTGGCGATGGCGTCCTGGGCTCGACGGCGTGCCTCCCGAGCCGGAATACCGACCTCGCGGATCACCTCCGCGAGCGCGGCTATCCACGCCATCATCGAGGCACGAACGTGCTCCCTGAGCGCGGTGTCCTCCCCCCCCAACGAAAACGCGTCCAGGAGGCAGGAGCGATGCCCTGCCCCATAGAACTTGCTCAGCGCTTTCGACATGACGCGGACGCGAGAGTGCGGTTCGCCAGGTCCCTGTAGGGGACCCAGCGCGTGCGTCATCAGCCACTCGTCGGCCTGCTTGAGCACGGCCTCGGCCATCTCGGCTTTTCCTCCCGGGAAGCGATGATACAGACTCGCTCGCTTCAGACCCGTCGCTTCGGAAATCCGCGTCAGTGACGCGCCTTCGTATCCGTGCGTACGAAATACGTCCGTGAGCCCGTCAAGAAGCTGAGTATCTGTCACTTCGCTGATTCTGGCCATCGCTTCCGCCTTTGCCGGCCACAGCATAACCGAACGTTCGGTAACACACAAGTCTCGACCGAAGCGATGGTGACGGTCGAGCACCTCGCACCTATGTTTTACGGATGCCCGACCTCCCCACAGCCTTCACCGAGGCCATCCGTGACCGCTATGTGGTCGAGCGAGAGATCGGTGAGGGTGGCATGGCTACGGTGCACCTCGCCCGAGATGTGCGACACAGCCGTCACGTCGCCATCAAGGTGCTCAAGCCGGAGCTCGCCGCGTCGCTGGGCGCGGAGCGGTTCCTCAAGGAAATCGAGATCGCCGCTCGCCTCACGCACCCGCACATCATCCCTCTCCATGATTCAGGAGAGGCTGCCGGGTTCCTTTACTATGTCATGCCGTTCATCGACGGCGAATCGCTCCGAACGCGACTCCGTCGGGAGACCCGCCTCGATACGGCGGCGGCCCTCGACATCGTGTCGGACATCGGCGACGCGTTGAGTTACGCCCACCGGCAAGGGGTCCTGCACCGCGACATCAAACCGGAGAACATCCTGTTCTCCGATGGCCATCCCATGGTCGCGGACTTCGGCATCGCGCGCGCCGTGAGCACCGCCGGCGGGGCGGGCCTCACGCGGACCGGCCTGGCGCTGGGCACCCCGGGATACATGAGCCCCGAGCAGGCGGCGGGCGAGCGCGACCTCGACGCCAGGACCGACGTGTACAGCCTGGGTTGCGTTCTGTACGAGATGCTGCTCGGCGACCCCCCGGGCATGTGGCAGGTGGATGGCGAATCGCTCGAACTCGGCCGGTTCATCGACCCACCGGAACGACACCGTGCGGCACTGCGCGAGCTCGAAAGGCCCATCGAAGGGGCGCTCGTGCGGGCACTCGCCATACGCACGCGTGATCGGTTCGAAGCCGTGGACGCGTTTCTACTCGCGCTCCGCGGGGGGGAGGGCGCGGTACGGGCCGCAGAAGGCGCGGTCCGGCGCTACAGTGACAGCGAAGTGGAGGAGATCGTACGACAGGCGGCCGAGGAGCAGTTGGCGCACCCCACCGAGGTGGGGATGTCGCTCAGGACCGTCCAGCAGATCGCGGCCGACGTCGGCATCTCACCGGAGCGCGTCGAACGAGCGGTGCGCAGCCTGGAGGTCCGCGAACGCGTCGCGCCCCCGGCGAGGTTGGAGACGGGCGCGTTCTGGCTCGGCAGCTCAACGCTGATCGCGACCGAGCGTGTCGTGGACGGTGAAGCGAGCGAGTCCGTGTACGAGGACGTTGTCGATGAAGTGCAGGCGACGCTCTCGACGGAGGGGCAGGTCGACACGCGCGGCCGGTCGCTCACGTGGAGAACGGCGAAGCCCGTTCTCGGGAAGAGGCGGGCGGTGCAGGTGCGCGTCACATCGAGGAGTGGTCGAACGCACGTCCACATCCAGGAACGGCTTGGCGAGCTGGCCGTCTCGCTCTTCCCCTCGATCACGGTCGGCGGCGGCCTCGGCGGGCTCGCCGTCATCCTGAGCCTCGGCGGCCCGGAGTTCGGGTGGCTCGCCGCCGGCTTGTTCGGCACCGGGTGGGTCGGCGGGATGCATGCGCTCGCGCGCGCGATCTTCCGCGGTATAGCGCGCCAAAAGCGCACCGACCTGGAGGGGCTCGGGAGTCGCCTTGCGGCGATCGCCACCGAGCCCGATCAAGGCCGAGTCGAAGGCCCTCGACGACTCCCGGGCGCTACTTGACCGGACCCGCAGCCCGCCCACGGGGCGTCCCACCACGACGGCCCGCGAAGCTCGTCAGGGTAGCAGCGACACCCGCTATCGGAGCATCTCCGCAATCTGTGGGCGAGTCATTCTGAGCCGCTCGTAGTCCAGCTTGTTGTTCGTTATGCTCCTGTCGGCGCCCGCAGCGAGCAGGGCCGCGACGATCTCGGTGCGACAAAGAAAGGCCGCGCTCAGGAGTGCGGTCGATCCCTCGTTGTTCCTCTGGTCCACATCGGCCCCCGCCTCGATCAGCGCCTTCGCCACCTCGGTCCGGCCGAATGTCGCCGCGATGATCAGGGGAGTCGATCCACCCAGCGGCTCCTTCGCGTTCAGGTCCGCTCCCGCCTCGATGTACCGCCGAACGGCTTCGAGATCCCCCTCGAGGGCTGCCCCGTGAATACCGGGCCCGGGGGGCGTTTCGGTGGATGCCGACGATGCAGGAGGTGCCTCGGCGAGAGCCTGGTCGAGCATCTGGACCAGCTCGTCGCGGCTGTATGAGAAGGCGTGGCCCTCGTTGAGCTGCACCAATTCCGTCAGGGCCTGCCGGATGGTGATCGCGGCCTCGAACTGATTCGGAACAACCATGTAACGACGCTTCGGCGAATCGCTAGACAGAAAGTCGAGCGCCGCCAGAGCGACATCATCGGGCTCCTCGTACTGGGACCGGTCCAGCGGCCCGGTGATCATGTCAAGCACCGAACCGTATCGGGAGCCCTCGGCCGAATAGCCTCTCTCCTCCATGCGCCTCACCATCGAGGCCAGGATCTGGGATCGGTAATTACCCGGCTCCACTGCGGCGACCGTCACATCGAAGCGGGCCAGCTCATCTGCCAGGGCGTCGATATACGCCTCGACTCCGTGCTTGCTCATGCTGTACGCGCCGACGAACGGTCCCGACAGGATTCCGGCGATGGAGCTGACCGTCATTACCCGGCCCTTGCTCTCGATGAGCAGATCCGCAAACGCCTTCGTCACGCGGTACGGTCCGAAGAGATTCACATCGAGCTGGAAGTGCATGTCCTCTTCCGGCAGCTCGATGAGAGGTCCCATCACGGCCACGCCGGCGTTGTTGACCAGGCCGTAGAGCCCTCTCCCTTCCTCCCGAACCAGCGCCGCCGCAGCGTCGATCTCGCTCGGAATCGTCACATCCAGACGAACCGACTTCACGTTCTCCATCGCGTCCAGACGTGCCAGGTCCTCCGCTTTCCGGGCGCCGGCATAGACGAAGAATCCATTCTCCGAGAGAACTTCGGTCGTTCGCTGACCGATCCCGGAACTGGCTCCTGTTACGAGCACGGCTCGGACGTCTTCCGTCTCCTGAGCCGCGGTGGTTGAGACGCTCACCAGGAAGGTCAAGACGGCGAGACCGATCACTTTTCGAGTGGCACGAATAGATGGAAGAATGCGGATATTCATCGGGGACACCTCTTGCTAAGCAGGCGTTGGATAGCGATGTACGGCTTGGGGTCTCAAAGGTCCTCGGGTGTCAGTTTAGCAGTACAGGAGTTCCGGATCTGCTACCCCTGAACTTGCACTTCGGGTCGAACACTGTCGAGATCGGGAGGTGAGACGAGGCTGGTAACAGTTCGGTCAGACCCGAGAGCAAATGTGGTCAGGTCCCGAGATGCGCGACTGGGGCAGTCTCGCGCACCGCGCGATTGGCTCGGGTGCCAGGTAGCTCGGGCTCGCCCGGGGGATTACCGGACGTCGACCTGCTCGATCATGCCGTGCGCCGTGTGGGGTCGTCCGGCCGGTGCAGAGCCCGCGAGAGACGATCGCGACGCGTCGATCGGGCTACTCCTCCGCCAGCCGGGGGACTTCCAGCTCGAAGCCGGGATACACCTGGTGTCCGAGCTCGTTCGGATCCACGAAGGACAGGCTCTGTCGGAACATGATCTCCGGCGAGGGCTTCGGGTAGATCGCGCTCACCGCCTCGTCCGCAGCGTCCGCTCGGGCTACCTCGGGCCTCGGATGGTAGTTCGCGTCTTCCGCCCGATCCGTACACTCGACGACCTGCATCATGCCCATGTCCTCGTGCAGGAGGATGTGGCAGTGGTGGACCCACGTTCCGACGAAGTCGTCGAAGCGCGTGCGGATGACGACGCGACCCCCGTTCCGCGGGATCGGCACCGTATCCATCCAGCGCGGCTCCGGGAGGACGTTGTGCAGCTCGCCGCGCTCGTCGGGCACCTCGATCCGCATGACCCACATCGGGTTGATGTGGAGGTGGAAGGGATGATCGCTGGCCTTGGAGGTGACCATGAACTCCGAATCCTCCCAAAACCTCCGTTGTCCCTCTGCGCGCGACATCACGTATGGGTAGAAGTGTCCGCGATAGGAACCGGGTTGGGGGAATCGCTCCCGGTCCGTGTGACCCCACAGCATCTGGGAGTTGTTGTACAGCACCCATTCCTCGGCCGTATTCACGAGGACCCGGGCTCGCTCGGGATCATCCGGCATGAACTTCCGCGGCAGCTCGGGATCCGGATTGCGCGCCAGATCGAACTCGGGATTGATGGCCATGGTGCGCGTGAGGTTCGGCAGCAGGACGGCGACCCCGTCCTGCACGCCCCACACCAGGTTCTCGAGCTCGGGGTGGGCGCTGGCGAACTCTTCCGGGACCGGGATGGATGGAAACACCGCGCCTCCCGTGCCGGAGTAGGAGATCACCCGGGTCCGGGCGCTTCCTGCGTCGGCCCCGGTGTGTAGAGCTTCCTCCGGCGGAGCCCTCAGCTCCTCCTCCTTCACCGGTTGCAGAAGAGGCGGGACCGGAGGCAGTTGGTCACGCAGGCCGAGGACGTCGAAGTCGCCTCCCTCGACCGGCTCCCCGCTGACGTGGATGTAGCCCGCCACGACGTCGAAGTTCGGACGGAACGCCGCTGCGACACCCGATGCGATCTCGATTTGGAGCTGCCCCTGGAAATTGTCAGTGTGGACGTGCGCCTCCTGCGCGAAGACCGTGAACGTCTTCCCCGCCGCGTCAAGGGGGGCCTTGAAGAAGACATCCGTGCGGTTCGCGTTCCCCAGATAGACCTCGTTGGGCCGCACGAAGCATCGCCGCAGCGAGTCGCCGTCCCGGAAGCAGGCCTCGTACGCGCGCAGGCGGGCCCGAGCCTCATCCTCGTCCTCTTCGGCGGGTGCGGTGAACGGGTTCCGGGTCCCGGCGTTCTGTCTCGAGAGGTCCTTGATCGTGTGACGAGCCTCGCCGTCTTCCTCCGTGACCAGGGTGATGCCGTCGAACGAGAGCTGGTACAGAGGGAGCTTCGCCTGCTCGAGCTCCTCCAGGGTGACGGGCTCCAGCCGACGGCGGCGGTCGTCGCCCTCTCCCTCCGCGACAACGCGCCACATGCGATTGTCGCGCTGTACGTACTGCCCCTCCAGGACCATGAAGCGCTTGGTTCCGCTGCCATCCACACTGCCGTTCAGCACGCGCCACCGCTCGACCGCCCCCGGCCTCATACGCATCAGGCTCGCCGGTCTCACGCCGTTGACAGCCGTGAGTGGCGGGAATCGCAGGTTGTTCCTGCGCTGTCCGGCATCGAGATCCACGGAGCCGACGAAAACCCGCTGGATGAGCATCAGGCGCTCGCGGTAGTCGTAGGGTCCCGTCTTCGTTTCCGGGTCGGGCCGAGATTCTCCGGTCAGGGCGAGATTGATCGCCTCGTCCACGTCACCTTCCACGATCAGGAAGCCGGCCAGGCCGCTCGCGACCTGATCGTGCGTGGAGCCGTGGCTGTGGGGGTGGTACCAATGCGTGCCCGGTGGATGGGGCATCACGACATCGTCCCGCTCGAAGCTCAGCCGGAGCGCGTACTCCAGCTCCCCGACGTGCTCGTGATCTCCCAGGGTCTGCAGCTCGGGGTCGCCCGAGGCCTTCCGCGCCTCCCAATCGGCGCGCGGCAGGATCCGGAGCAACACGTTGTCGGAATGCGTACCGTCCGGGTTGGCTACGGGATCGACGTGCAAACCATGCAGGTGGAGGTTCGTCACATGCGTCGCGTGCTGCCCGTTCACATGCCCCTTCAGACTCCATCCGGGACGTACCTCGGGATGGATGACCTTCAGGAGCTGCTCCGGGAAGAAGAAAGGATTGCATGGCCGTGGATCGTCCGGATCTCCCCCCCGCACCTCCCTCTCAGCCAGGCGGCACACTTCCAAATCCGTGTCGAGCGTCATATCGACCGGATCGGGGCTGGGTCCGACCTGCGTTTGCTGTTCGTTGAGGGGAAGGGTGTTCCGGACCCGGATTTTGAGGACGTCGTCGTTGCGCACCCGGACCGTCGGTCCGGGGCTCGTCCCGTTGTAGCTGAAGATCGCCGGGGCGGGGTTCCCCGGGGAGGGAGATGGCCCCGGATTCTGGTTTCGGATGAGGTTCAACTCGAGGGGCGCGCCCGGCCAGTGGTCGGGCCGCCAGGTCCAGGGCTCCTGCCAGTTTTCCGCCCGCATGAGTTCCGGGTCCACGAGATCGCCTACCTCGGGGGGCGGCGGCGGCGCTGTCTGGTCCGTCGCGGCTGCCGAGCTTTGACCCCCGTTCGCCCCGTCGGCCGCGGGCGGCGTGTTCGGCCCCTCGGGCGACGGACCGTCCTCCGGCGGGATCGGAGGCGCGCACGCGGCCAGGGAGGCGGCCACGCCCGTCGCGCCCCACTTGAGGAAATCTCGCCTATCCGGCGAAGGTGCTCTTTTGCCTTTCGACGAATCGTCGCTCACGCGGCTCGGTCCTCCTTCATGGAGATTCGGATCGGTCCGGCCCGATTCCCGGGCCGAAGACCCAATGGATGGCGGCTGAAAGATATTCAGCGGAGGACGCCAATGCAGCCCAGGCGGATGGAGATCGACCCGGGAGGTGGCGAGCCCACGGCTTGACCGGCCGCTCAGGGTCCCCGCACGTTGCGTCCCCATTGTCCCCGGGGCCCTGGAGACGGGGCCGACGTACCCGGCCTTCCGTGCGATCCGCCCGAACCTCAAGCCGGAGTTAGAGTCGACAGCGTGAGAAC
>JBDHHV010000190.1:0-8860 GCA_039589195.1 Gemmatimonadota bacterium
TTTCCAGACGTCTCAGGACTCGTCGCGACCTCGTCGGGCGTGAAACACCTGAGCCTGTGTCGTCGTAGAGATCGCCAGGAGGTCCTAACATGTTCGAGCTCATGGGCGCATTCCTGTGGTTGCTGATCACCGGTGTGGCCTCGATCGCCGGATACATCACAGTGAAGCGTTTCGTACAGAATCGGCTCCGGTTCGTGGATGCCGTCCACAAGAGGCATGTGCCATTATTGGCGGGCGCCGCCGCGGCCGGTGTCGCTCTCCCCGTGGTGGCCACATTACCGATCATCAGCCTGGGCACGGCGTTACTGTTCGGGATCGGGGTCGGAACCGGCGTGGCCGCCGGGCGGCGTGAGCTGAAACAGCTGCCCGGGGCCTAGCTTTCCAACCTCGTTCCACCACCGTTCCATCCCGCTTCATGGCCGTCGACTCGGTTCGGCGGTCTCACCCACGGTGCACTCCCCGCGTTCGCCGATCGTCGCTCTCTCTCTTATGATGGGCTCAAGCCCCATGATGCGCACGGCGCGTGTCAGGGCGGCCAGGAGCGCGAGCGCATGTTGCAGGCGTCCCCATCGGCCCAGTCATGTCACGTACCCCGGTGTCCGACCGTGTGGCTGGCGCTCATCTTCGCCGGTGTCCTGGGTCGTGGCGTGGCCGCGCAGGTGCCTCCCCCCAAGCCGAGTCGAGCATCTCTCGGCGGTCTGGTGGTGGACGCGCGTAGCACCAGGCCCCTTGTAGGAGCGACCGTCATTCTGGTCATGGCCGGACCGGAAGATGCGAGGGAAGAGCTGGAGACAGAGACCGACCCGGAGGGCCGCTTCCTCCTGTCCGAGCTGGCTCCGGGCGAGCACCTCATCCGCATTCGGTTCGACGGGAGAGCGGCCCTCCCACAGAGGATCCAGCTGCCCGAGGGCCACCACACCGAAATTCGGGTGTCGATATCGCTCGTCGACGCGGATCGAATCCGTACGGTTCCCGTGGCGGGGCTACCGCCGCTCGAGGTCCGGATCGAGGGCGAGGCTCGGCCCGGCAAGCTGCGCGAGTTCTACGAGCGGAGTGAAACCGCACCCGGCCACTTCATTTCGGGCCCCGAGATCCGCGAGCGCGCTCCGTTCCGAACCAGCGATCTGATGCGAGAGGTCCCCGGTCTGACCGTCACCCGGGATCCGGGGGGACGGCACGGACTTAGGGTCACCCGGAGCGCCCGGTGCCCGGTCGAGTTCTACCTCGATGGCACGCCCGCCCCCGGTTTGAGCATCGATGATATCCCGCCCGGCGACATCGGTGGACTCGAGATCTACCGCGGGGCGTCGGAGGTGCCGGTCAAGTACCGGCGCGCCACCAGCTGCGCCGCGATCCTGATCTGGACGCGGGATCCCGGCGAACCCTGAGCCTGCCCCAGCCGGCCGCCGACTCCAGCGGCCCGTGCTACGGGTCAAGCCGTAGCGCCCACAGCCCGGAGTTCTGGTCGGACACCCACACCAGACCATCGTGCACCTGCGGAGCCCACGCACACGTTCCGACTCCGCTCGAGCAGGCGCCCGGCCCGTTGTACAGGAAGGACGTGATCTCGCGTCCCTGACGCTCCAACTCGCCGAGAAGCTCGCCCGAGACGTCCAGCGCGCGGATGCCCTGTGTATACCACCCCACATAGAGGATCCCGGCCGCTTCGTCGAGCCAGAAGTTGTGCGGCGTCTCGCCCGGGACGCGATAGGTAGCGACCTCCCGAGGGCTCGTCAGATCGGTGACGTCGATGACGTGCATGATCCCCGGGCTGCTGAAGTCCTCCTCGCCTGTGAACACATACCCTCTCGAGGGCCAGTACCAGGCGTTGTGGGCCTGATCGCCCTGCGGTCGGATACGGCTCACCTCGACGGGCGCTCCCGGAGACCCACCGGCGACCCCGGCTCCGACATCCAGGATGATCAGCCCGGCATTCCAGTGTGAGAGGAAGGCGAGGCCGTCGCGCACGTACACGTCGTGGAGGAACTGGCCGAAGTTGCCCGAAGCGCCGCCAAAAAAGCTCGATACCTGGAACGGGTTCGCGGGATCGGATACGTCGATCACCCGCAGGCCGCGCGTCGAGTCTGAGCCATCCACGGCGGCATACACGAACTCGCCCTCGATCCACACGTTGTGGACGCCGGCCTCCAGCTCCTCGGTGAACCGCGTGATGACCTGTGGGTGGAGAGGATCGGAGGTGTCCAGCAGCGAGATCCCGTTCAGTCCGTCCCCGGAGCCCTCGTGCGTGAGCACGGCCAGCCCGCCGTCATCACGAATCTTCACATCGTTGACGGTGGAGGCATCCACCGCGATCGAATCCGTGAGAATGGGGGCCGCAGGGTTCGAGACGTCCCACGCGTACAATCGATTCCCGAAGTTGGACCCTCGCTGACCCCAGGTGCCGGTGTAGGCGAAGTCGTCGAACAACCACAGGTCCGAGGTGAACCGCGAGTTGACGGCCCCCTGCCCTACCACCGAGAAGGATGCGGGGGCCAGCCCTCTCGGGGCGATCGTAATCTGGAGCTCGGTGCTGGCCTGCCCGGACTGCGCGACGACGCGCGCGCTGCCGGCCTGATAGCCCACCAGGCGGCCATCCGCCTCGATCAGCGCGGAGGCACTCGGTTCGACGGACCACACGACGCTGGCGGAGCCAACTACGGTCCCCTCCGCGTCGCGCACCTCGGCCGTGTAGGTGACGACATTCCCCTGCACGACCTGGGTAGGGCCGCCCGTGATCGACACCTGCACGCCGGAGTCGGGCCCCGTCGAACCGGAACAACCCGCCACAGGAACGAGAGACATCACCAGGATCCTCAGCTTCAAACCAGGTTGTCTTCCCACACGACGCTCCTTCAGAAGTCTCGCTCGCGGCGACTCGGCGCCGCTCTCGGGTGCCATCCCACGTCGCGCCCGTACGATGCGGCCGACCTTCGACTCCCAAGGAATACGTCATCGGGAAGCAGGTCGTTCCCGATCAAGCGGGACGCATCGCCGCGAGAGAGAGGCCTCTCCGATGGGAGGAAGGGTGGTGCTCGGCAGGGCGCTATGGGGATCCGGTGGGGCGGCGGCGCGGGTGACCCGCGTTAGCGCGAAGAACCTAGCGCGAAGAACCCGCTGCGCGCGCTCCGCCCCAGGCACTCCACGCGAGCCCGTGCGGCGCAGAGCCCGTCCGAAACGAGCTCAGAACCGCGCGTGTAGGAACATCGATCACATAGACCTGATGGTTCCTCGGAGCGGTGACAAAGGCTCGCTGACCGTCTGCGGAGAAAGCGATCGACCGCGGCTCGGCATCCAGCTCGATCGTGTGCAGGAGTGAGGCGGATGCCACGTCCAATACGGTGATGTTGTGGCTCCCCCGGTTTACGACCCAGACCTCGATCCCGTCGGGACGGAATCGGAGCCGTACCGGATCGATGCCACCGCTCGGGAACCGGGCGATCTGCGAGAGACGCGTGGTGCCGAGAATCGTGACGCTGTTGTCACTTCGGTCGCTCACCCACAGTTCCGAGCTGTTGGGGGAAAGCGCGAGACCCTCCGGCGTGGGCCCCGTCGCCACCCGCCGGGGCACGACCGTGACCCGATCGATCACGGTGATGAAGCCCGATGACCCGTTCGCGACGTAGATGCGGCGATTCTGGGGACCGATCACAACGGATTGGCTCCCTGCGCTCCCGGTCTTCCACAGCATCAGTACTTCTCCGGTGTGCGCATCCAGCTCGACGATCCCGCTATCGGCCTCCGCGGTCATCCACAGGCGTCGGCCCGAACGCCCGACCCAGATGCCGTGTAGCCGGCCGTAAGGACCGGTGTAGAACGTGGACACCACGCTTCGGCTCGCGAGGTCCAGCACGGTGACACCGGCGACGTCGGTGGAATCCAGCGGTGTGGTGGCGTCGGCGGTCTCGGGATTGTCACCGAACGGCGGTTTGGTGGCGTCGGCCGTCTCGGGCTTGTCACCGAACGAAGTCCCGTCCGCGTCGATGCCCACCCGTCCGTAGCTGGTCACGTAGGCATACCGTCCATCCGGCGAGAGTGCCACTTCGCGGGGATCGGGACCGGTCGGAAGACGGGCGAGGATGTTCTGAGTGAGCGGATCGACGAGGACCGCCTGCGAATCGTGAGCGTTGACGACCACCAACGCCTGACCGACGACCCCCTGGGAGGAAGCCAGGACCGCGAGCGCTCCGAGGATGAGAATCCTGCAGCTTTTTCCGCCCATCGTCACCTTTTACCCCGCAATCCCGATCCCAGCGGGCGGTCAGGCCGGTCTTCGGCCCCTTTACGGTCCACCGCCATGGTCTCCCATCCGCCCTGCTACACCCCCCGCTGGCGGGGGTCCCCCGAGATATCCACACGGGAGGACGCGGCCGCTAAGGATAGCCTCCCCGGCGCCCATCTGCTCCCGTAACCGCAATGGCGGGGCCAGACGGCCCCGCCAGGCCTTCGTTCAGGGCCGCGACCCCTCTCGTCCGATCGGGCTTCCCGGAGGTAGGGACGCCGCCTCGGAACGCTCGTCGGCGTCGTATGGACGCCGCTGCCAGCGGCGGATGTCACTCGCCGCCAAACGCTCGTGGGGAGCGGCTGAAGGACGCACCTCCAACCGGGACGCGAGCTCGTCCAGGCTCGCAGCCAGGATAGCTCGCACCGGTGCCGCGCTCCTCCCGTCCGTGGCGTGATCCAACATCTGCTCGAGAACCACTCCTCGCACGGTCTCCGCCACCCGCGCCAGATACGCATCGGACGGGAGGTCGGAACGCCACGTGGCGGCCAGCAGCCGATCCAACACCTCGTCCAATCCCGGGTTGGCGGCGTCCCGGCTGTGGAACTCGACCAGACGGGCGGTTCGAGTGGGGTCGAGCAACAGGGAGACCGTGAACTCGGCCGCCGAAGCCGCTACACCGAACGGGTCGAATGTCGGGCCCGTGCCGCTCGCGAACAGCTCCTGATCGGTCGTAAAGAAGGCCCGAGGCGGGATCAAGTCGAGGATCCGGTCCGGGAGAGCCAGGAAGTCCGGGGTCAGCGTCTCGAGCACCGCCTCCAGGGCGTCGCGCTGGCGGTCCCCCGGCACGATCGCGATGGCGGACTGTCCATCACCCCGGATCGCGTAGTTGTAATCGGCTCCTCCAACGCTTCGCGCGGCCGCTTCGACCTGGTACCGGTGGTGCAGGTAGAGCGGGACGAGAATCCCCTGCAACGAGGAGAGCGCCTCGCCTTCGGGGATGACCTCGGCATCGAATCGGTCGAGCCCGATTCGACGGATCTCGATTCCCTCCCGGAGGGCCACGATCGGATCGGCGCCGTTGTCCCACAGGTGCGCCAATGGGTGCGCGGCTCCGGGTGGTCGCGCGTCCGCGTCAGAGATGAAGCGTATCCCGCTCGCAAGCCCTTGCTCGACGATCGCGTCGAGCGCGAGCTCTTCATCTACGCCGGTGGCGAAGTCGCTGTACAGCCAGCGAATCGCGAACTCATCGTATTCGCCGATGTCGACGTCATACGCCTGTGAGACATCGAGCTCGCCCTCGGCCGTGATGCGGACCAGCGGGGCGGGATAGTCCATCACGCTCGCCCGTCCATAGGTACTGGAGATGAAGTTGTGCGAGAGGCCGAGCGTATGGCCGACTTCGTGCGCGGACAGCTGCCGGATGCGGGCGAGCGCCATCTCGACCGCGTCCCCGTTCGCCGCCACCTCCGCCAGATAGCTGAACGTCGGTCCCGCGCTCAGGTCGCAGACCCCGAACCAGCGACCGGGGGGCTGCGCGCCCGGGCCCGCATCTGACCATGCCGGTTCTGCGGCGGACCAGACCGATGCCGAGGCCTTGCCCGCGGCGCTCGACCCGATGGAGCCAGGCTCGAATCCCAGCCCCACGGCGAGAAGGTGATCCTGTCGCAGCCTCAGGCTGCCCAGATTCACGTTGCCCTTGAGGATCTCTCCGGTTCTCGGATCTGTCACCGAAGAGCCGTACGACCAGCCCCGGGTCGAACGGTGTGTCCAGTGGATCACGTTGTACCGCAGATCCATGGGATCTGCTCCGTCGGGCAACATCTCGACCCGAAACGCGTCGATGTATCCCGCCGCCTCGAACGCCTGGTTCCACCACGACGCGCCCTCGATCAGGGCGCTGCGGATCGGCTCGGGCACGCCGGGGTCCAGGTAGTAGACGATCGGCTCGACCGGCCTCGAGCGCTCCGCCGCCGGATCCGCCTTCTCGAGCCGGTGCCGGGAGGCCCACCGAACCGCGACCGGCTGGTCGATCGGCGAGGCGTAGTCGTGGAAGGTGATGCCGAACGCACCGACCCGCGGATCGGCGCGGCGTGGCTCGTACC
This sequence comes from Gemmatimonadota bacterium, assembly GCA_039589195.1. GTDB lineage: Bacteria > Gemmatimonadota > Gemmatimonadetes > Palauibacterales > Palauibacteraceae > JBDHAC01. The sequence goes on from JBDHHV010000190.1 coordinate 6,325, forward strand.
CATCCTCGGGCAACTCCACCAGCGAGTGGTGCTGCCGCAGTGTGACCGCCTCTCCGCTCGCCGCCGTCCGACGGACCAGCGGTCCGGGCGCATCGGACTTGAAGGTGAGCGAGACCTCCACCTCGGTGTTCTTGGGGAACGACCTGGTCCGCGGCAAATGAAGGACGCTCCGCGACGAGTCGAGCGTGAACTTGCCCTGGCCGGTGCGGTCCAGCGTGCGCACCACACCATGCGCATCCCGGAGGAAGAAGTCGGTGGCGTCCACGAGGATCCGATCGTCCGTCCGCGCCACGACCTTGAACCCCCAGTGGGTGGACGGCGCGAAGGCCTCGGTCACCGCTCGCCTCTCGGCAGGATCCTCGCTCAGGGCCCGGAAGCCGTAGTTGGGCTCGATCAGCAGCACTCTGGGGCCCACACGCTCGGCCCGAAGTACATGCGTCCCGCCCAGCTGTCCTCGGTCGAGCCCCACCGGGTTGCTTCCCAAACCGGTCGGGAGGGAGACCTGATACAGGAATTCCTCGCCCCAGCGGTCGACCTGGAGGTAGAGCTTCCCCTCGTCCTCATCCCAGAACAGGTCGAAGAACCCGGGCCAGTGGGTCATCCCGTCGGTCTTGTCTTCGACGGACGGAAGCTCTTTCTGTTGTTCCCGCGCGTCGGCCTCCTGGGCCAGCGCCGTGGGCGTCGCGACCGCGATCGCGACGGACGCCGTGAGAGCGAAGCGCATTCCGCGACCGATACGCCGCCGGTAGGGAGACGCTGCGCGGTGAGCGAGCGCGGACGGAAACCGTGTCATGATCAACCTCCAGTCGCTAGGATCTCCGCCATGGATACCCACCCGGGCGCAGACGCGACGGGCAGCACAGCAGCGGCCGCACGGAACCTAGAGGACAGCCGACTCGCCCGCGATCCGAACTTGCGCGTCATCTTCGCGGTGACGCTGATCGCGGTTATGGGCGTCTCCAGCCTCACCCCGGCGTTTCCCGAGGTCTCGCGCGCCCTCGGGGTCTCGAGTCGGCGAGTGGGCCTGCTGATCAGCGTGTTCACGGTACCAGGAGTCCTTCTGGCGCCGGTGCTGGGTGTCCTCGCTGACCGGTGGGGGCGGAAGCGCGTCCTCGTCCCTTCCCTGCTCCTGTTCGCGCTCGCGGGGAGCGCCTGCGCTCTCGCGAGGGATTTCCAACTCCTCCTCGGGCTCCGGCTTCTGCAGGGAGTAGGCAGCGCGGCCCTCGGCGCGCTCAACATGACCATCCTGAGCGACTTGTATACGGGCCACACGCGCACCACCGCGATGGGCTACAACTCCAGCGTGCTGAGCGTGGGTACGGCCAGCTACCCGGCGATCGGCGGGGCGCTGACGGGGATCGCGTGGTACGCCCCGTTTCTCCTCCCCCTCGCCGGGCTCCCCGTGGCGTTTCTGGTCGCCTTCCGGTTGGAGACACGCGAGCGGGTCGTGCAGATCGGACTCCGCCAGCACCTCGCGGAAACCGTCGCCGCGGCAAGACACCGGCAGGTCGTTTCGGCGTTCCTCGCGTCGACCTTTGCGTTCATCGTGATCTTCGGACCCTATCTGGCGTTCCTTCCCATCCTCATGGACCGCAGGTTCGCAGCTTCCCCGCTCGCGATAGGGCTCCTGTTCTCACTCGGCTCGCTCTCCAGCGCCGTGGCTGCCTCCAGGCTCGGACAGGTGTCGCGCCACATCCCCGAGACGCGTCTGGTGGCTCTCGGATTCGTCACATACGCCGTCGTGATGACGGCCATCGCGCTCGCGAGCAATCCCTGGATGCTTACGCTGCCGGCCGTCCTGTTCGGGGTGGCGAACGGGATGGCCATCCCTTCGCTGTTCACCTGGCTGATGGGGCTCGTTTCCGACGAGCAACGGGCCGCGATCCTTGCGGTAAACGCGAGCGTGTTGAGGCTGGGCCAGACATTGGGCCCGTTGATCGGCAGCGCGTTGCTGGTGCTTGGGGGACTCGACGCGGTCTTCCTGGGAATCGCGGTCCTATCGATGGGTGTGGCGTTGTACATGACCCGGGCGATGCGCTAGTCTCGCCCCGACCCGGGGCGCTATCTTCGGGTCGTTCGAATCGGCGCCCGCGACGTAGTGGATTGGCGTCCGCGACGTAGTGGATTGGCGCCCGCGACGTAGTGGATTGGCCCCATCAACCGCGAATCGATTGGAGCAGGCCCACCGGGCCTGGAGAGGATGCATGCCGGACATCGGCTCGTTCCACCCGATACTCGTTCACTTCACGATCTCGCTGCTCGTGGCGGGCGTGCTCTTCCGTCTCGTTTCCCTCACCGGGAAATGGAAGTTCACGAGCCCCACGGCCGTAACCTTGTTGCTCGCCGGAACGCTGTTCGCGGTCGTTGCCGTGAAGTCGGGGGATGACGCTCACGGGCCCGCTGAACGAATCCCGGGCGTGCGAGAAGCCGTCGTCGAGCACGAGGAGTGGGGCGAGCGAACCCGCAACCTCTTCTTGCTCATCGCCGCGATCGAGATCGCCGGTCTGGCGCTGCCTCGATTCCGGAAGGGGCTCCT
>JBDHHV010000191.1:0-5354 GCA_039589195.1 Gemmatimonadota bacterium
CACGGCCCGCGCCAGCGGCTCCGGCAGGGCGAACATCTGCAAGTCGTACGCATACAGGTCCATCGCCTTTTCGAAGCCGTACTCCTCCACGAGACTCAGGTAGTAACGTGGATTGTACGCCATCATCAGAACGGGTGGACCTTCGTCTCCATCCAGGAAGAAACCGCTCGTGTCGTTGGTCGAAAAGCTGGTCGGCCCTCGCATGGTCTGGAGCCCACGCTCGCGAAGCCAATCGGCGACCCGATCCAACAACGCCCCGGAGACGCGCGGGTCCTCTATGCACTCGAACCAGCCGAAGAAGCCGACGGGCTCCTCGTGGAACGCCTCGTGGTTCCGGTTTCGGATCGCACAGATGCGCCCGACCGGGCGATCGCCTTGGAGGGCGAGGAAGGGCTGTGCCTCCGAGTGCTGGTGGAACGGGTGCTTCGCGGGATCGAACGCCTTGCGGACGTCGCTCTTCAACGGTGGCACCCAGTGCGGGTCCTCTCGATAGATGGACCACGGCAGATCGATGAAGGCTCTCAGCTGCGCTCCACTCTCGACGGGTACGACCCGGATGGGCAGATCTGTGGTGTTCATCCGGGATGCCGTGGCGACGGGCGCGACCTGAAGCGCGGTCGCGAGCGCGGGGATGTCTTCACGGTCGGGTGTGCGCCCTCACCGCCGTTAGATGATGTGGAGCTGTTTTGCCAGACGCTCGACGGTGTCCAACACGAAATCGAGCTGCTCATCCGTGTGGGTCGCCATATAGCTCGTGCGCAGCCGGCAGCTTCCTTCGGGAACCGCCGGCGGGATGACGGGATTGGTGAAGATCCCGGCATCGAACAGCGCCCGCCAGAATCGGAAGGTCTTCTCCATCGGACCGACCAGAATCGGTACGATGGGCGTCTCGGTCGGCCCGATGTCGAACCCTATCGATCGAAAACCCTCCATCATCTTATGGGTGTTCTTCCACAACCGTTCCCGTCGTTCCGGCTCGCTCTTGATGATCTCGAGAGCTTTCAGAACGGTGGCTACGGCCGCGGGTGGCATGCTTGCGCTGAAGATCAGGGCACGGGCGTTGTTTCGCAGATAATCGATTACCTCTGCATCGCCCGCGCAGAATCCCCCGATCGACGCGAACGACTTGCTGAACGTCCCCAGGATGAGGTCCGTGCGATCCGTCAGTCCCCAATATTCGGCGGTTCCGGCGCCCGTGGCTCCGATCACGCCGATCGCGTGCGCATCATCGATCAGGAGCGCGGCCCCGAATTCGTCCTTGAGCTTTACGAGCTCGGGGAGGTTCGCGATGTCGCCCTCCATGCTGTACACACCATCGACCGCGATCATCTTGCCCCGACCGGGCCTGTCGGCCCGCATTATGCGCCGGAGCCCATCGTAGTCGTCGTGATTGAACCGCTGAACGCGGCCAAAACCCAGCCGCACACCATCCTGGATGCTGGCATGGTCCAGCTTGTCGACGTAGACGGTGTCGTTGCGCCCGATCAGGGCTCCCAGAGTCCCGAGATTTGTCTGGTATCCGGTGCTGAAGACGAGTCCCGCCTCCATCCCCACGAACTCCGCGAGCTCGTCCTCCAGCCGATCGTGCAGGTCCAGGTTCCCGTTCAGGAAGCGGCTCCCGGTGTTGCCGCTCCCATATCTGTCGATCGCCTTCTTCGATGCCTCCACGATGCGAGGATCGTGGGTCAGCCCCATGTAGTTGTTGGAGCCGACCATGATCTTCTTCTCACCACCGATCATCACGTATGTGTCGTGCGACTCCTCGATCGGCATGAAGTAGGGGTACAGCCCGAGCGCGCGCACCTCGCGTGCGCGCATGAACGCGTGGCACTTGGCGAAGATGTGCGTCGGGTCCACCGCGGAGGAAGCCTCCTGCGCGGGAGTGCTCGACGCCGCTCTGGCGGTGTTGGACGTGAGATTCGACACGGTCCGAAGCTAACCGGCTTTCGCGTGACTCTGCAAGGAACCGGGGCCGCTTCCGGCGACCTCGAAGCAGGCCGTCCGGGCCTTCCCGGTGGTCCCCGTTCGGGGCCCGGTGGCTCTACGCGACGGGGCGACCTGGAGTTTCTCGGGGGAGTGTCGGACTGGCGGGTCTTCGAGAGGCTTCGGCGACCAGCTATCGCGGGAGGACCCGTTCCGTTCGGCCTCGTGCGTCGACCACTTCGATGGGCCCGTGGGCCACGTCGTCGGCCAGAAGCAGCGCGACCGGAGCCGTCCCCGGACGCGGCACGATCGATGAGCTGAAGGAGAGACTCATCGGATCGGCGGAGCTCGGGTCGACCGTGTATCCGTGATCCAACAGTGCCGAGACCGTCACGTCGCCGAGCGGGTTCGTGCCCGAGTTGATCCACCCGGTCATCACTTCCTTGTCGAAGATGCTCTCGCGCCAATGTGCGTCCGCCGTGCCCGAGCCCCCCGTGTCCTCTACCGGGACTCTCGCCCCCGCGTAACCGGACCCTCCGATCGAGTTGAACGCGGCGGTGGCCTGCGGTCCGGTGAAGTGAGGATCCAGTCCTCCGGATTGGGACGGGTCGGCCAGCAACCCGAGCAGATTCCACAGGCTCCCGATGCCCAGCACGTGTCCCATCTCGTGCAGTATGATCTCGTCCAGAAGGCCACTCGACTCCAGCCCGGCGAGATCGGCGGTGTCAAGACGCATGCTTCCCGCCAGTGGCAGGTTGGCTCCCGATCGGATCAGGCACGGGCCGGCGGATCCGAGAACACCGCCGGGCCCATCGATCGACTCTATGGTGACGAAGATGAGGAGGTCGTCCACCGTTTCGTTGATCGGGGAGGTGGACGAGCAGGTTCCGGCCGGGCGGTTGACCGACACGTCGGGCAGATCGCCGATCACGACCTCCTCCCACCTGGCCTCGGCGGTCTCGAACGCTTGCTGTTGAGCGGCCGTCGGGCTGGAGCCCGAGTTGAAGCGGACGACGATGTCGTAGGCCGGTGAGGGTCCAGCTCCGGTTCCGGTGGCGTTGAACGTGACGGGATTGCCGGCGATCGAGCCGTCAGCGACGGTAGCGGTCAGACTGTTCGCGCCCGGGGCGGACCCGAGGGTCCAGCTCCCCACCGTAGCGACCCCGAAGCCGTCAGTGCTCGTGGTCGGCCCGGTCACGCTCCCGCCGCCTTGATCGACGGTGAACACGACCGTTACCCCCGGTATCGGGTTCGCGAACCTGTCACGCACGGTAACCGCCGGGCTAACCGGGAGCGCGGAGCCGGCGGTGGCCGTTTGTCCGTTCCCCTGCACGGCCGTGAGGGTCTTGGGGACGTCAGGTGTGGCGACCGCTTCGAAGCTGACGGAGGATACCCCCGAAACGGTCGCGCGAAGCCCGTTCCGACCGGTGGCCGTCCCGAGCGTCCATCGATCGAGTGAGGCGACCCCTGAAGCGTCGCTGAGCGCGGGGGAGCCGACCACGCTCCCGCCGCCCACAACCACGTCAAAGCGCACCGCGACACCCGACATGGGGGTTCCGTCGGCTGAAGCGATCCGGACGCTGGGCGGCATCGGAACCGGTGTGCCGACGGTGGCCATCTGCGTATCTCCCTCGTTGACCGCCACCGTCGCGGGTTGCAGTGCGGGCGGGGGGGGAGCGGTCGGCCCTGCCGAGTCGGAGCCGCAGCCGCCCATGAGCGCGGCCACCAACAGGAAGCCGAGCCCGCGCACGGCGTGCGGTCGATGACGATCGCACCCGGGCTCGGCTCGGACGCCTCGCGTCACGAGACGCGTGGAATGATGGCTGCAGGTCGGCTTCATGCTCGTCCCGGCGGCTAGTGAGCCCGGGGAGCCTTCGCTCCCCGGGCCTTGTCGGGAGGAGCAACTTCTGAACCAGTGACCGCGGGTCGATCAAACGCATCTCAGGCCACCACAACCCGTTTGTTGACAGTGTGTTACGACCGCGATAAGGCTACGGCACGGAGGGGGTTTCGGGGGTACGAGGGACGGCGGCTGCACGAAGTGACGGAACGTGCAAGGGATCGCCAGCGGCACCGGGCGGTTGTCGCGGGCGGGCGGGCGCCGGATGGAGAACGGTTACCCGGCGCTCGTCAGCGGCCCTGTGCTCGAGCATACATCGCTCAGGGCACCCAGATCTCCGTATCGGGAAACATGAGCGCCCACCCGTACCAGCGCGTGAACAGCTGGAGCGGACGCCGGACCTCCTGGCGCTCGCCATCGGGGGTATACAGCAGGCCGTCCCGGATGACCGACCCCGTATCCAGCCTCAGGGTGTCGCCGTCCCACTCGGCCGAGGACGCGGACGTGTACTGGGCGAGCGGGGTCCCCGTGAGCGGATCGAGGTGGATCAACACGCGACCGGCCTCCAGGTCGTCGATCAGCGCGTTGCCGGACTCGCGGATCGCCTCTACCGCGTAGTAGCGGTGTGACCCCTCGGTCTCATCCCAGATGCCGATCCCGATCTCCATCGTCGGGCGGCGCGTGTCCTCGTCCGCCATCGTCTCTCGGAAGCGCTCGCTCAACTCTCTGTCGCGATCGACCGACCGCTGATTGCCCCTTCGAATCGGTCGGTCGGAGATCGCGACTCGCAGGTCCGGGTACGCCTTGAGCGCCGCCCCCGCGGTCATCTGAAGAGCGTTGAACGTCTGCATCTCGGCACCCGCCATGGGGCCGTTCATCGCTCGCCCCGTGACATGGTGCCAGAGGGATCCCGTCTCCTCATCCCAGAGGATCGAGACTCCGTCGTACAGGCCGCGGGATTCGAAGTGATACAGATCGCCGTCGATCATGGGAGTCAAACTGACTCCCGTATTGCAGACCACTCAGAAGGAAACCATCCACGGCTCGCCCCTCAGCTCACCCTGCGCGACGTGGTGGTAAGCCATCTGGTCCATCACGAGCCCGAGCCGTCCGGCCTCGTGCTCCATGATGAAGAGCCACGTATCGGGCGGCAGATCGTCCTGGGTCGGGCGGAAGGGGACGTAGATCGTCGAGTCGGCGACATAGGCACGCCCCTCGTCGAACGCGTTCGGATCGTCCTCCGCCGGTGCCTGCGCCGTCGCCGCGGCGCTCACTCCGACCAGTGAGACAAGCGCGCCGGTCGAGCCCCGGCGCCACCGGGCGACTCTTCTGCTCGTGGTACGTCGGTTCCGCATTGCCTCTCCTCGCCTTCATGAGTCTCGCGGCCGGCCCGCGCCGAGCGTGCGCCACGATACCCCACGCTCGTACCCGCGGCGATGGGCTCGGCGCCCGACCCACGACCCGGGACCGGGGACGAGCGGACGCATCCGTCGAGTCAACCGCACGGTTGCTGCGCATGTTCCGGAACCCGAGCTTCGGGCGTTCAGATCATCCACGATGGGGGTGTCCGATGAGTGGCGATCAACGGGGC
>JBDHHV010000192.1:0-4854 GCA_039589195.1 Gemmatimonadota bacterium
CGGGCTCGCGATCATGGGGGCCCTGGTGAGCAACCAGATGCGGACCCCCACGAACTTCGACGAAGAGATCGAGTGGACGTGGTTCTACCTGTGGCACCACGAAGGCCGTCGCGCCCGTCACGGCGCCGCGATGATGGCGCCGGACTACACGCACTGGCACGGCATGTACGAGGTGGCGGAGCGCTTCTACATGGAGCTGATCCCGCAGGCGCGGGAGGCGATCCAGCACGCGCGTGACCTGGGGCGGCGGGAGGCCGCAAGCGCGGTGGAGCAGGTGGTGGAGGAGATCCTCTCTCGACCGGAGCACGTGTGGTTCGAGGAGGGCGCCGAGGCACAGGCCGAGCAGATCCGGGCCGAGATGGAGCGGCGCTACGGCCGCGGACAGAACTGAGGTGAGCAGCGGTTCGCCCGCAGCGTCATGCTGCGGCGGACACCAGCGGCGAACGCGACGGTGGACACGGGCGGCGAACGGGACCGCGCGAGCGCAAGAGAGACGCAGCAGCGCGAGAGCTTTGAACGGGGAAGAGCAGTCATGAGACGCAGGAGCTTCTTGAAGACCGTCGGCGCCTCGGTCGGCGCCTCGGGATTGGGGGTCGTCGCCTTCTCGTGTGCCGACCAGGAGGAGGCTCGCCGCCTGGCCGACGGATCGGGGTCGATGCTGGATGCCGACCTGACGTGGACCAAGGCGCCGTGCCGGTACTGCGGCACCGGGTGCGGCGTCGAAGTCGGCGTGAAGGATGGCCGCATCATGGCCGTGCGCGGCGACGAGGCCAGCCCCGTGAACCGCGGCCTGCTGTGCGTGAAGGGCTACCACCTGCCGGGCATGCTGTACGGCGAGGACCGGCTCACGCACCCGATGCTGCGCGAGGGCGACGACTGGCGTCAGCTCACCTGGGACGAGGCGCTCGATCTCGTAGCGCAGAAGTACCAGGAGGCCCTGGATGAGTCCGGTCCCGAGTCGGTGGCCATCTACGGCTCGGGCCAGTGGACCGTGCACGACGGCTACGCCGCCTCCAAGTGGTTCCGGGGCGGGCTGCGCTCCAACAACGTCGAGCCCAACGCGCGGCTGTGCATGGCGTCCGCCGTCACCGGCTTCATGACGCAGTTCCAGAGCGACGAGCCCATGGGCTGCTACGAGGACTTCGAGGTCGGGGACGACTTCATCATCTGGGGCAACAACATGGCCGAGATGCACCCGGTCCTGTTCTCGCGCATCCTGGCCAACAAGCGCGACAACCCGGGTGTCCGCATCGTCGACATCGCCACCCGGCGCACACCCACGAGCGATTACGCGGACATGTACGTCGAGTTCACGCCGGGGAGCGACCTCGCCATCGCCAACGGCATCCTCCACCTGCTGCTCCGGAACGGGGCCGTCGACGAGGCGTTCGTGGCCGAGAACGTCGTGTTCAAGCGCGGGATCGAGGATCTCGACCAGATCGGGTTCGGGTGCTGGGGCGAAGACGGGCTGGGGCTGGAGCCCGACGACGGCCCCGCCGAGCATTACCGGTTCCGCGACCAGGGACGGGACTCCTCGTTCGATGAGCTGGAAGAGTTCCTGGCGGACTACACACCCGAGCGCGTGAGCGAGATCTCCGGGGTGCCGGTCGGGCAGATCCGCTCGCTGGCGGAGATCTACGCGGATCCGGGCCGGGGGACGGTCAGCCTGTGGTGCATGGGGGTGAACCAGCACACCCGCGGCACCTGGATGAACAACCTGATCACGGATCTCCACCTGATCACCGGCAAGATCAGCCGCCCGGGCGCCAACCCCTTCAGCCTCACCGGTCAGCCGTCCGCGTGCGGCACCGTGCGCGAGGTCGGGACGCTGGCGCACCGTCTGCCGGCCGACATGGTGGTCGGCAACGCAGAGCACCGCGCGCTGGCCGAGGAGATCTGGGGTCTGCCCGAGGGCACCATCCCGCCGACGCCCGGCCTCCACACGATGGACATGTTCCGCGCCTTCATGCGCGGCGACGTGAAGGTGATGTGGGTGCAGACCACCAACCCGTGGGTCAGCATCCCGAACCTCAACCGGATCCAGCGTGAGCCGGACGATGGGCGCTTCCTGATCGTGAGCGACATCTACCCGACCCCGACAACGGCGGTGGCCGACCTGGTCCTCCCCTCGGCGGGCTGGGTGGAGCGCGAGGGCGTGTTCGGAAACTCCGAGCGGCGCACGCAGCACTGGGTGCAGGCGGTCGAGCCACCCGGCGTCGCGAAGGAGGACGCCTGGCAGGTGATCCAGGTCGCCAAGCGGATGGGGATGGAGCACCTGTTCCCATGGCCAGACGACGACTGGCACGAGCCGATGTACGAGGAGTACCGGCGCTTCACGCTCGGCATCGGGAAGGACGTCGCCGCCTACCAACAGCTACGCGAGACGCGCGGCATGCTGTGGCCGGTGGTGGACGGGGTCGAGACCCGGTACCGGTACAGCGCCGAGCACGACCCGTACGTCACGAAGTCCGAGGGCGTGCACTTCTACAAGGCGAAGGGCTACGGGGAGCGCGCCGCCTTCTGGCTGCGGCCGTGGCACGCGCCCGCCGAGTCGCCGGACGAGGAGTACCCCTTCTGGCTGTGCACGGGCCGGATCCTGGAGCACTGGCACACCGGCTCGATGACCCGGCGCGTGCGGCAGCTCCACCAGGCCGCGACCGAGGGCTACGTGGAGGTCAACCGGGCGGACGCGCAGCGGCTCAGCATCGGCAACGGGCAGATGATCCGCGTCGTGAGCCGGCGAGGCAGCCTCGAGCTGCCCGCCAGGGTGGATGGTCGCGGGAAGCCGCCGCAGGGGTCGGTGTTCATCCCGTTCTTCGACGAGGCGCGGCTCCCGAACCTCCTGACGCTCGACGCGATGGACAACATCAGCAAGGAACCGGACTTCAAGAAATGCGCGGTCCGACTGGAGCATGTGTGAGGATTCATTCGCGGGCGAGGCCGATGCCGCGGAAGCCCGTCGGCAGGAGACCGGCCTCGACCCGATTCGCCGCAGTCGCCACCGCGATCGTGGCGGCCGCCGTCACGGCCGGGTGCGGAGATGAGGATACCGTCCCCGTCCCCGATCGCGAGGGAGCGGTCAAGTCGACGGCGCTCGTGCGCGCCGAGCGCCGCGCGTACGACGGGGCCCCGCCCACCATACCTCACGATCCGTTCGGGATGGACTGCTCCGCGTGCCACGACGAGCGGGGGATGCCCGTCGAGGGTGTCGGGTTCGCCCCCGCGTCCCCGCACGAGGGGACGGCGCGCGCCGGCGGCACGACCCGCTGCCGACAGTGCCACGTGTTCTCGACCGACGACGGGACCTTCGTCGACAGCGAGTACGAGCCCTTCCGGCAGGATCTGCGGGCCGGCGGGCGCCTGTACGACGGCGCGCCACCCACGATCCCGCACCGCATTCTCATGCGCGAGAACTGCCTTGCCTGTCACGACGGGCCGGGGGCGCGCGAGGAGATCCGCACGACGCACCCCGAGCGAGCTCGCTGTCGGCAGTGCCACGTGCCCGTGACCGGCCTGGACTCGTTCGAGAGCGCGCACGGCGAGGGTTACACGGGAGAGTCGGTGGGGGACGAGGGAGAGACCGCAGGGTCGTGAGCCCGGCAAAAGGACATCCCGAGCGAGACTTGCGGTAGCGCGTCCGCGAGCGACGCCCGCGGAGTCGAGCCGCGGAGACAGGAAGATGGAAATGACCGAGCTGGCCGAGTCGATCCACCTCGGAGCCGAAGACGAGGCTCGACGTCTGTGGGCGGGCGCCGTCGAGGCCCGACAGAGCGCCTCCACCGACATCGTCGCGCTGTGCGAGTCGCTCGATCTGGGGCTGCACGCGGCGGAGATCCTCGTGATCCAGCTGCTCCAGCCGGTAAGGGATGAGTTTCCCGCCACGATCGCCCTGCAGCTCAACCTCCCGGTGCCCGAGGTGGACCCCGTGCGCGACGGCATCCAGATCCCGCGCGTGCTCCAGTTCAACGAGGCGATCGACCTGTTGAGCGAGGAAGGGCTCGAGTGCGTGAGTCCCGGCATGCACCGCGGTTGGGAGGACCGACGGTTCTCGTGCAGCCGCTCGCGCGCCACCGCGCAGGGAACGATCGGCATCCAGCTGTCCGCGGAAGACCAGGAGCAGCTCCTCCTGCTCGCCGCGTACCGGAACCGGCTGTTCCGCTGTCCCCCTCCGGTGCGGGTCGTACCGGGTGAGATCCTGAGCGCGTACGGTCGCCTCGAGGCGCTGGTCGAGGGCCTGCTCGCGGCGGTGCCGACCGGCTGAATCCCCACTCCCGGGCGTCCCCGGGGGCCGCGGGGATGATCTGACCCGATTACCGGGACATAATAACCCGCTGCGCGCCGGAGATCTCCGAAAGGCGATACGCACGCCGCACGACCCGATCACGTTACACGGCAGAAACTTGCTTTTCGGACCTTGAAGTCGGCATATACCTTGCTAGTGGACTCGTACAGATCGTGGACGAGCATCACCCGATCGGTGAGGCGGGACGGTTTAGACTGAGCGAATCCTTCGTGGAGCCCGCCTCGGTCGTGGTGAAAAGCCAGGAAGGGTTCCCGTTCGAGCCCGAGCTCGACTATCGGATCGTCGAGGTCGGACCGTTTCTCGAGATCGTGCTCCTGCCGGGCGGTCGGATCCAGACGGGCGAGACGGTACTGGTCGACTACCAGTTCCGTCTCGTCCCGGGGGGGAGCGCGCGAGCGTTGGTCTGGGGTTACCAGGTAAACCTCGACGTGGGGCGCGTCCGGCTGTTCCACAACCGCTCGGCGGAGGATGGCCTCGAAGAGGTGCCCGAAGACGTGTTCGGGGGCCTGCGCGACTACGATGACCGTCTCTACGGCGCCAGACTCCAACTG
>JBDHHV010000193.1:0-4817 GCA_039589195.1 Gemmatimonadota bacterium
ATTCAGAGCGTCTGGGTATTGCTCGCGATAGGATCCCTACTCGTAAGCGCGTGTTCGGATCAGGCGCCGACGGGAGCTGAAGCCGAAGCCCAGGCGCATCCGGGTTCAGTCGTCTACTGGGCCAACTGCGCTTCGTGCCACGAGGGAGCCGTGGCCAGGGCTCCGCATCGCGACATGCTCCAGCTGCTCCCCCCTACCGCGATCCTGCGGATCATGGACGGGGGGGTCATGCAGGTGCAGGGCCACACACTCTCTCCCGGTGATCGGCGCACGGTGGCGGAGTTCCTGTCGGACCGGCCGTTCTCGGCACAGGAGGAGACGGTACCCCTGCTCCACTGCACGGGGGACGCCCTCACCTTTGATTACGACGCGCCCCCCTTTGCCTCGGGCTGGGGCATCGACTCGGGGAACAACCGGCTCATTCCGGGAGACGTCGCGCGCCTCAGTGCGGAGGACCTGCCCCGACTCGAGCTGAAGTGGGCGTTTGCCTATCCGAACGCGCTGCGGGCGCGCTCCCAGCCGACGCTGGCGGGGGGCGCCCTCTACGTGGGAAGTCACGACGGGACGGTCTTCGCGCTCGACGAGGAGAGCGGCTGCGTCCGCTGGACCTTCCTCGCCACCGCAGAGGTGCGGACGGCGGTCGTGATCAGTACCTGGGAAGCGGGCGACCGTACGGCGCGCCCGAGCGCATACTTCGGAGATCTGATCGGCAACCTCTACGCCATCGACGTCGTGACCGGGGAGCTGCTGTGGCGTCTGCGCGTGGACGATCATCCCAACGCGACCATCACGGCCGCGCCGACCCTATACGGGGATCGACTCTACGTAGCGGTGTCGTCGCTCGAGACAGAACTCGCTCCCGACGAGGCTTACGAGTGCTGCAAGTTCCAGGGATCCGTGGCGGCCTTCGAGGCCGCTACGGGAACGGAGCTCTGGCGGGCCCGCACCATCCTCGAGCCGCCCGGCGTGACGGGCCAGAACCGGGTAGGGACGGATCAGTACGGGCCGTCGGGCTCACCGATTTGGAACAGCCCCGCGATCGACGCGAAACGCCGCCAGCTCTACGTGGGAACCGGGGAGAACTATTCCTCGCCCGCGACCGAGACGAGCGACGCGATCTTCGCGATCGACCTCGACACGGGATCGGTGAACTGGGTGTTTCAGGCGACTGCGAACGACGCCTGGAACACGTCTTGCGACACCCCGACGAACGCAAACTGTCCCGTCGAGGATGGACCGGACTTCGACTTCGGGGCGGCGACCATCCTGGGGCACACCTCCGACGGGCGAGATATCGTTCTGGCCGGACAGAAGTCCGGGGAGGCCTTCGGACTCGACCCAGACACCGGTCGCGTGCTGTGGCGCACGAAGGTGGGACGCGGCGGAGTCCAGGCCGGAGTCCACTTTGGCATGGCGACGGAGGGGGATCGGCTCTTTGTACCGATCTCCGACTGGCCGGACGGCCGAGAATACGACGAGCCGAATCGTCCCGGACTCTACGCGCTCGACGCCAAGACCGGAGAGTACCTCTGGAAGACACCCGCCGATGAGTCCATCTGTGGCGACCGCGAGTACTGTGCGCCCGGACTCTCCCAGGCCGTCACGGCCATTCCCGGCCTGGTGTTCGCGGGCGCGATGGACGGCCACCTGCGGGCCTACTCGAGCGATACCGGGGAGATCCTGTGGGACGTCGACCTGGCGCGCAGCTTCGAGACCCTGAACGGAGAGGTCGCGCGCGGTGGGTCCATGGGGGGCGCCTCAGGACCGATCATCCACGACGGGAACGTGTACGCAAACTCGGGGTACGGCATCTACGGCCACATGCACGGGAACGTCTTGCTGGCTTTCGCGAAGGCTGACTGAGCGATCCGTCGCAGGAGAAAGGCTGCGCTTCCGCTAGGCGAGGCCTCTCCGCTTGAGCTCCCTGGGGAGTCGCTCCGCGTCGGAGTTCAGTGGAGGACTCTTCTGGTCCTCCGGCAGCGTGCCCGCGGTATCGGCGCCGAACTTTGCCGCGTCGAAGGTGATCCACTTCTCGGGGATGACCTCGAGGACGACGCGTAGCGGCGAGTCGAGCCGCTTCGCAAACGCCGCGGCCTCGTCCGGATCCGGATTGATCTTCGCAGCGAACTCCGGATAGAACCACTCTTTGGTCTCGCGATCCTCGTGAATGACGCACTGTCCCTTGATCGTGATGGTACCGGCTACGTTGCCCTGGCGCGCCGCGGTACCGCTCACGACTATCGAGACGCGCGGGTCACGGCGAATCGCGGAGATGCGGTGACGGTGGGCACCGGCGGTGATCCAGACCCTCCCGTTCTTCCATAGGTAGGCATGCACGACTCCCACCGGCCAGCCATCCCGCGTGCCCCAGTTGAGCACGCATTCGGACGCATTCGTGAGGAGCTGCTCCCGCTGACCCTCGTCGAGCGGATAGATGGAGACCTGCTCGTGATCCATTACTCCTGCCAAGAGAATACCTCCCGCGCCGTCATCGGCGCGTCGTTTGTCAACCCGTGATCGCGCGGTGTGCGGGCTTTGGCGGACCGAGCTCGATCGGCTCACCCGCCCAGGCGCCTATGTTCTCGCCACTACGACCGTCGGGACCCTCGCGCAGCAGATCGAGCAGCTGACCGGCGATCTCGTCGGGCTTCATCCAGGTCGCCGCGAAATCCGCCGGTGGATCCCCGTCCCAGAGTCCTCGGAGCATCGGCGTGTCGGTGGCTCCCATGCAAAACGCGTTGACCCGGATGCGGTGTTTCGCGAGCGCCAGCGCCCAGGCCTCGGTGAACCCGTTCAACGCCCACTTCGTGGCGTCGTACACGTCGGTCGTAGGCGAGTTGGTCCCAGGGCTGTGCGCGGGCAGCACGTAGTACGTGCTGATGTTCACGATGTCGCCGCCACCGCGGGCGATCAGGTGGGGTACACAGGCTCGGGCACACAGGAGCACGCCCTTCAGGTTCGTTCCCGCGATGTCGTCCCAGTCGGCGACGGCCTTCTCGAACGGATCGGTCACGAGGGTCTGGGCCCACTTGCCCGCGTTGTTCACCAGGATGTCGATACCGCCGAAGGCGTCCAGAGCGGTTGCGACGAGACGCTCGACATCGGCTCGCTGCGAAACGTCCGCGATCAGGGGGCGAGCGTCGCCGCCGTCGCTGCGGATCTGCGCGCCCACGTTCTCGATTTCGGTTTTCAGATCGCAGAGGGTGACACCCGCTCCTTCCCGGGCGAGGGCGGAGGCAAAGGCGCTACCCAGTCCCTGGGCGGCTCCGGTGACGATCGCCGACTTGCCGTCGAGGAGTCCCATCAGCTTGCCTCCATGACGTAGGGCGATGGCCTGCGCTCCGGCAGCACGATCGGGTGTCCGACCGCGATCCCGATGTTCTCGCCGGTGCGCCCCTCCGGACCCTCGCGCAGCAGGTCCACGAGCAATTCGGCCACGTCGTCGGCCTTCATCCAGCTCGCGACCTCCTTCGGATCGGGATCGAAGTTGTGGAAGCTGCGCAGCATGTAGGAGTCGGTCGCACCCATACACAGTGCGTTGACGCGAATGCCGTGCGGCGCGAGTGCTTGGGACCACGCCAAGGTCAGACCGTGGAGTCCCCACTTCGAGGCGTCGTAGAGGTCCATCTCCAGCCCGCCGCCGGTGCGACGCGGAGGCCCACCCGTGAACGGGCAGTCGGGCGTGTTCTCGTGCTCGAGCAGATAGGGCGTACCACAGGTATGGACGTGATCGGTGGAGATGTTGACGATGTTCCCGCCGCCGCGCTCGATCATGTGCGGAATGATGGCGCGCCCGAACAGGAACTCGCCCTTCAAGTTCGTACCGACGAGTCGCTCGTAATCCTCGAGCGATTTGTCGAGCGGGTCGTCGGCCACGGAGGCCGCCCAGGTGCCGGCATTGTTCACGAGCACGTCGATCCCGCCGAACGTCGAGAGCGCAGCGTCGACAACCCGCCGTACGTCGCCCGGCCGGCCCACGTCTGCCTCGAGCGCGAGCGCGCGGGTCCCACCCGCCTCGAGCTCAGCCGGCAGCTCCGAGATCTCCGGCCGGATGTCGCAGACGACCACGTCGGCACCCTGGCCCGCGAGAGCCCGGGCGAAGGCGTTGCCGAGGCCGACGGCGGCACCGGTCACGATCGCGACCTTGCCACGCAAGAAGGTCATGGTCCGTGCTCCTCGTGTCTCCAATCGGGCGGGCCGATTCGGGGCATCTTACCACGCGTGAGCCAGGTGGAGAGCGATACTCGAGACTTCCTGGAGCCGGTCCGGAACGGCGACGGCGTCCGCTTCTGGTCAATGCGAGCGCATGCTGTCCTACCGAGGGCAGCGGTGGCTGCGCAGTGAGCTTCGATCCGATCAAGACCGGACGCAGAAGCGCCGACACGCCACGGTGAATCCTGACCATTCTCGCACCCCGAGGTCATCCCCATGCGAAGTGCTCTCGCCGTCTCACTCGTCGCTCTGCTGTGCGGATGCACGTCCGCCAATCCCGAACTCTGGAAGCTGCCTCCCGGCCTCAGCTGGGATGATCACGACAGCAAAGGCGACCTCCAGGTCGAGATTCAGAGCCCCTCCCCCGACGTTCCGCTTGGCGACTGGCAGTCTTCGGTCGAGGTGAAGGGCGGAGCCTCCGTATTCGGCGGCGTGAAGTACCTCGACCTGATGCTCGCGCTCGACACCTCGCAGAGCTTGAAGGGTATGGATCCCGAGAATCACCGCTCCGCGGGAGCCATCCGGCTGGTGCGGAGCCTGCCGGATCGCGACGACATACGCGTTGGCGTGGTGGACTTCGATTCCAATGCAAAGCTCCTGATGCC
>JBDHHV010000194.1:0-8464 GCA_039589195.1 Gemmatimonadota bacterium
AGCGAGGCGAACGGACCATCGTGGGCCTGAATCGCTTCGTCGAGTCCGAGGAGCCCCCGATCGAGATTCTGAAGATCGGCGAGGAAGCGGCCGAGAAGCAGGAGCGGCGTCTCGAGGACATGCGTGCCGTGCGCGACGAGGGGGCGGTGCAGCGTGCACTGGAGGTGCTCGAAACGGCGGCGCGAAACGATGAGAACGTGATGCCGCCGATGCTGGACGCGGTGCGCGAGTACGCGACGCTGGGCGAGATTCGCATTGCCCTGGAACGCGTGTACGATCGGTTCAAGGAGCCGGTGGCTTTTTAGGCATTGCGGCCCGCCGCCGGGTAGGGCCACGGAGTACCACCCTGCGCGCGCCAACGGTCGCTCGAGCGGAACCCCCCGCGGCCCCAGGGGCGGCGATCGGACTCGAGACGCGGCTCGGATCTTGCCCTCTGAACACCGCGTTTGAGCCCGCTCCGGAGAGGTAGGAGATGAGTGGCGATTATCGGTGGGTCGCCCTGATCCACGCTGCAATCATCCTGGTCATCGCCTGGGTTTGGGCGTGGGGGCGCAGCACCGACGGCAGCATTGCGCTTCTGCTGATTCCTCTCTCTTTCGTGTTATGGGCGGGCGGTATCGCGTTCTCGGGCCTCTCCTGGATCAGAGGTTGGGGGGTGGCCAACGCCGGGGTCCGCGGCTCGTTTCTCTTCGTCAGCCTACTCTCGCCCATTCTCGCCCTGCCACTCATCCCCGTTCTGGAGCGACCCGCCGCCGCGGCAGAGAGGGGGCTGATGGCTCTCGATGAGCGGGTCTCGGAGCGGGCGAAGGAAGCCCACTGCCGCTCGTTTCGTGAAGATCTCGTGGGAATTGTGCGGGTCCGAGAAGAGATCTCCGGGTATCTGATCCTCGAGTCGGGTCACGCGATCGACCTCGTGGGAGTCAGGATCTCCCGCGCCCAACAGACGGAATGGCAGCGGTACGTGCGCGAACAGCTCACCGGTCGGAATGTGGAGCTCGGGATTCGAGCGGATTGTGAGAGCTGGTACTCGTTCGGCGCGATCAGCGGTGCCATCGAACGCGTGGTTCCGAGAGACTCACGTGGCCGTTGGTACACCGCGATCCAGGGCTTCATATGGCTGGATGGCGAACTCGTGAACACCCGCTTCACGTCCCCTTCTGCACAGGAGTGGCTGGAGGAACAGGCGGCGGCCGCCACGCGGTGAATCGAGTCGCAACGGCGACGGCCGACTTGTCGATCGCGCTCAGGCGGTGCCCCCCCACCTGCGAGACACCAACACCGTCGCTATTGTCGACGGTGTCATCCGCCCGTGCTTCTCGGGGCGGGGAGCGCTTGCGGGGTACGGGGCCTCGAACCTCAGGCCGTCCCGGCCCGCTGGCTGGCAACGGCCGGGAGGAGGTGCACATCCGAGATTCGATGGGGGAGCCATCGGTAGGCCGGCAGGTCGTCCTCGCCCTGGGGACACTCCTCGCGCTGATCGGACTCTGGCAGGGGTGGAGCATCGCGACGGACCACCTCGGCTCCAACTGGCCGGATCATGCGAAATGGCACGCGCTCATCGGGGGGCTGCTCTTGGTTCTCGTGTCGCTGGTGCTCCTCGTGACCCTGTGGGGTCCATTCCGCGTGGGACAACCGGGTAGCACGCTGCCCTTGGTGCTTTTGCTCGTGGGCCCGGCGGTCATGGTGATTGCCGGGATGGCGCTAATGCCCACCGGAGCGCCCGGGGGCAGCGACACGGGGCTCGCCATCGGAGCGGTCGCTCTCGGCGCGCTTGCGGCCGGTCTCGCCTGGCGGACTGGCCGTTGACCACACTCGACCCATCCCGACGCCCCGCAGGTTCGCCAGTCACCGGTAGGCGGCACGCCGACTTCTCGCGGGAGGTCCTGGACGATCTCTACAAGTACCCCCGCAAGCGTCAGCTCCTCGCTCGCGCGCTGTGGTTGTTCACCGGGTTCCTGGGCGGCCACCGGTTTTATCTCGAGCGCACCGGGACCGGCATCCTCATGCTCCTCACGGGTGGGGGCGCCGGCATCTGGTGGTTCGTGGACTTCTTCCTGCTCCGCGGCATGGTCCGCGCGTTCAACACGGAGCAGGAGAACCGCCAGCTGGCGGGGATGCCCCCGGTGGCGCTCGACTTCATGCCACCGACCTGGAAAGCCGAGACCACACATCCTCCGAAGTGGGCGACCAAACGCAGCGGTCGCGCGCGGCTCGCGGGTGACGTCGTCGTGCTGCTGGTTGCGGGAGTCGCGCTGGGGGCGGTCAGCGCGTCCACGGGGAACTTCGAGGGTGTGGTCGCCATCCTGGCGATCATCGCCATCACGAACCTCGGCGCGCGGTGGCATGCCCTGGCGCACCTGCCGTTGCTTCGAGGTCTGGACCTCTGGAGCCACCGGCTGCGCCTCTACTATCACTCGAATGATCCGGGCAGCCCGGTGTCCCTCCTTTTGAGGCCGGTCCTCGGCCTGTGGGCCGCCGCATTTCGAAAGCGGGCCCGCGCGGAAGTCCGGCTCTACCTGGAGCTGGGAGCGGTGTTCACGATCCTGTTCACGCTCGCCGACCTGGGCGAGGTCGTCGTGATATCGGGCGGCGACTTCAACATCTCGTTCGGCGGCCTGGCGGGGGACATGGTTCAGACATTCGTGAGCATCTACGCCTTCGCGGCTCCGATCGGCGCTGTTCTTACCACCCACCTGCTGCTCGAAAGGACGGACCGCCTGCTGTGGGTGCTGAGCGGTCTGAGCATCGTCGCGCTGGTCCTGGGCCTCTTCTCCGGCTGATCGACGAAGCTGCGGCCCGTCGCATCATGCTGCTTAATGTGCGCGTGTGTAATGTGAAGATGTTGAACGGTTTACATGTCTCCAAAGATCGCCTTCGAAATCCTCATCGTTACCAGCATGTTCGGTACGTCCACGACCTCGGCGATCTTGAGGTTGCCGGCCAGCGATGCGAGGGCGTACGCCTCCATGCGTGAAAGGGCGTGCTCCTCCACCAGATAGTCGATCATCGCCCACGTGGCGTTTCGAGCCGCCTCGTCGATCGTCGGGGCGTAGCCCGTCACCGCGTAGTATGCGTCCGTCTCGTACTGCGGCGATGGGATGGACCGGGCGTTCTTCACCAAATCGACCTGATACACGACGCGGAGCGGCCCCTCGATCGCGGTGCCCATCACCTCGCCGTCGCCCTGCGCCAGGTGCGGATCACCCAGGGAGAACAGCGCGCCCTCGACGAAGACGGGGAAGTACACGGTCGTGCCCGCCACGAGATCGCGGTCATCCATGTTTCCGCCGTTCGCCCTGGGTGGGATCGTAACCAGGAGCGAGTCCGTATCGGGCGCCACGCCCATCACGCCCGGGAACGGCCGCAGCGGAATCCTGATTCCGGGAGCGAACTCCACCTCGGTCGCGCCGGTTTCGAACCGAAAGGTCCTCAGGTACGGCTCGGTGAACTCGTCTGCCAGGAACCCGAACCCGGGGAAATTCCCCGCCCAGCCCATCGCCGATCTCGATCTCGTGTAGTGTGACGGCCAGCTGATCCCCGGGCTCCGCCCCCTCCACATAGACGGGCCCTGTCAGCGGGTGAATCGGATCGAAGCTGATCGTCTCGAACACCTCCGCCGTGGACTCCGGAGTGATCTGCTGGTCCGAAGCCTCCTCCAGATACGCCTCGACCACTGCGCCGTCGGGCACGCGCAGCACCGGCTCGATCGCCCGGCTCCAGCGGGCGTGCGTCTGATCGGCTCCAGCGGGCGTGCGTCTGATCGGAGGTGAGCGAGAACTGTGGCGCAGGGGTCTCAACCGTTGCGGAGGGTGGCCCAGCGGCCTTCGCGCCCGGGCTCGCCGCGTCACCGGTTTCTCTCGTCTGGCAGGCGAGTGTCAGGAACGACACTCCTACGACCGCGGCGGCAAGAGCGCTCACCCCGTTCCGTGCATGATCGATCGGCTTGGCCCTCATCGTACGATCCTCCGGCCTGAAGTTCGTCCGCCAACCGGCCTGAGTTCTGCCCCCCCGCCGGTCCGCGGCCCGCCAGTCAACAGGCGCCCGGTGCTTCCGGCCCGGCGCTGTCCGACACGCGAAGCGTGAACGCGCCTCTGCCGTCCGGACCCAGCGAGTTGGCGATGATCAAGTGAGGCTCGCTCCCCTCGAACGTGACCCACATCCGCGAATTGCAATTGCCCGCGGAGTCGTCATCCATCTCGTAGCGGTCCCGCTCGGGGGGAACCCTCATCAACAACGCGTCGAAGCTCTGCGAAATGAGCTCGACGACGAGCGTCTGCCCCGGCTCGCCGGCGAGGGTCCAGACCTCGGCACGGCTGTCGTCCGGCAGGTCCGCGTCCTCGTCCGACAGAGTGCCCTCGATCTCCACGCCGGGCTGCAGTGTGCCGGTGGGCTGGATGCGGGTCAGCGCCGCCAGCATGTCGGTGTCGAAAAACTCTCCTCCGAACTCATCTCCCGAGCAGTCACCAGGCGCGGGCGGGTGCGCCCGACTATCGACCGTGAGAGTGTACGAGCCCGGGCTCTGCCAGGAGCCGACCACGAGTCGATAGGGTCCGTTCTCGGGCAGAAAGAGGGTGAGCCGCGCGTGGCAGGCTCCCCCCGAGTCATCGTCGGTCAGGGGCTCCTCGTACCCCGGTCCCACCAGGAACAGGTACGCATCGAAATCATCGCTGATCAGGTCGACCGTGATCGGATCGCCGGCGCCCCCCTCCAGCGCGAAGGCCTGGACCAGCACCCCGTTGGTGGTTCGGTAGTCCGTCTCGGAAAGCGTGCCCGAGACCTCGCTCCCGACCGCGAGGGCCGACGCCTGTAGCGGAAGGAGTTCGAGGATCGAGCGCGACTCACCGATGCCGCTCTGCCCGACAAGAGCCGCCGGAGTCTGGGTGAGCCCGACAACCGACAGCAGCACGAAGCCTGTAAGGGCCCGAAGCGGTTCTGTGGTGATCTTCATCGTGTCTTGGCCTGTTCTCCTGTGGCGGTCGTGGAGGCTCTACTCCGTCGAAGCCGGCCGCGCGCGGGGCAACATCGGCTGCAGCACTTCGGCAATATAGCGTGTGGCAAGTTGGTTTCCCTCAGGGGTCAGGTGGATCCGATCTACCCACACGCCGTCCGAAGCCCCGTTGAAGGGTCTGCCCGGGATAACGTACAGATGCTCATGGCTCAGACTGAGGCCTTCGATCTGTTCGTACACCACACTGGCCACCGCCGCCAACGCTGGATCGTCGCGTTGCAGAATCGCGCGCTCCTGATCCGTCGGTTCATAATCGGCTTGGTGTGGGGACGGCTGCCAGAAGAAAACGAACTGGAAGTCGAGACCGGTCGCAAGCGCCTCCACGATGGCGTAGTTCGTCATGTACGTGCCCACGATTGCACGTACGGCCCCGGGAACCCCTTCCTGCTGCACGCCCAATGTCGGGAATGCGGACTCGGGCCGTCGACGAGTGACACGCGCGATGAGCTCAGCGGCGTTGGTCGTTGAGAGGAGCTCACGCAGCGGCCCTCGATCGACTTCTTCAAAGCGGGCCGCTATCCGGTCCACCTGAGCGTGGCCGCCCTGCCTCCCGGACCGCACGAACTGGTTCAAGTCGTTCCACCCGTCGTAGAAGATCACGAGGTCCGGCACCGGGCCCTGCTGCAAATGCCGGATCAGCCCGATCAGCTCTTGCGTGGACACATAAGCGTTCTGCCCAAGGTTGCGTACGCATATCGGCCGATCGTGCCGTCTAGCGAGCTCGTCGCTAAGCAGCCACGGGATGGTGCTCCGATCCGGGGCAGCCCAACCCCAAACAGCAGATCCTCCGAACACGAGAATCTCGTAAGAGCCGGCTTGGCATTCGGCGCTTGAAGCAGCCCGCTCGCCCTCCGAGCTGATGTTGATGTACTCTCCGGCGAACGGAGCTACTCGCCACACCGCATACGGCTCGTACCGATTGATGAACGCTGCCTGCCGGTGCTCGGTCCAGAAACTCGAGGCCCAATCCCTGGACCGGAAGTACGGGTGTTCGATGAAGCCAGGTAGGGCTTCGGCCGCCGCGTCGGCTCGCGCTCGCCTATCGAGGACTTCGACGACGATGCCTGATCCGAGCTCCAGGATCCCGAGCAGGACGAGCGAGTTCAACAACAGCAGGGCAAGCGCCTTGTGCGCCAGGACGATCCTGCGTCCCAGCCAGCCCACCACGATGCCGATTCCGCCAAGGACGATCAGAAGGAGTTGATACTGGCCGAATCCCGCTGAGCCAACGCCGACCAGCTCGGGCGCGACTCCCGCGCCAACGAGCAGGCCACCTACGATAACCGAGAGCCGACGTAGTCCGTGAACGGCCTCGTCAGACAGTCGCGTTCCCACCATCTGGCAAACCCCCAGGTTGATTCTGGATGTCTGGCTCTATCTCACATGGAGCGGCGGGCAAGCCTATGATGCCCGCGGTGTGGTTGGAGAAGGCGAGGCTCAACGGGGCAGCACGTCGCGGAAACTCGAGTGGGTTCGAGAGAAGTACGCGAGATCGAAAGACGTCACGCGAGAGCGCCACCCAATCTCCCAACCCGGCTAGCGTACGATGACCCACCATGTCATCATAAAAAGAGTGGCCGATTCGCTTACCCACTTCTTGACCACATAACCCCTTTCCAGCGCGGGGTTGCCTACATATCTCAGGTCCTCCCGAGCCTTCTTGTATTCGGGCCTTGCCACGGTTGAGGGAGAGCAGCCGTGTCGATCGAACGACTGAAAGCGGCGCTGGCAGACCGGTACGCCATCGAGCGAGAGCTCGGCAGCGGCGGCATGGCGACCGTGTACCTGGCCACCGACCTGAAGCACGATCGCCAGGTGGCCATCAAGGTGCTGCGACCGGAGCTGGCCGCCACGCTCGGCGCGGAGCGGTTCCTGCGCGAGGTGCAGGTGACCGCGAACCTCCAACACCCCCACATCCTGCCGTTGTTCGACTCCGGCGAGGCGGAGGGCCTTCTCTATTACGTGATGCCGTACGTGGAGGGCGAGTCTCTACGTACGCGTCTGGATCGCGAGGGAGAGCTCCCCGTGCCGGAAGCCGTCCGGGTCCTGAAGGAAGTGGTGGACGCGCTGGCGGCGGCCCACGCGCAGGGTCTGGTGCACCGCGACGTGAAGCCCGGCAACGTGATGCTTGCGGGGCGCCATGCGATGGTGGTGGACTTCGGGGTGGCGAAGGCGCTGAGCGAAGCGGCGGGCGCCGAAGGGCTGACGACGGCGGGCCTCGCGGTGGGGACCGTGTCGTACATGGCACCCGAACAGGCGGAAGGGAGCGCGCACATCGACCACCGCGCGGATCTGTACGCGGTGGGGGTGATGGGCTACGAGCTGCTCACCGGCCGGACCCCGTTCGAGGGTCGGACCCCGCAACAGATCCTCATGGCGCAGGTGATGGAGACGCCGCGGCCGGTGACGGAGCTGCGGCAGGCGGTCCCCGCGGGGCTCTCGGCGGTGCTCGCGCGCTGTCTGGAGCGGAAGCCGGCGGATCGGTGGCAAACGGCGGAAGAACTCCTGGCACAGCTGGACACGTTCGTGACGACCGGTGAGGGAGTCACCCCGCTCCAGCCGCTGGCCGTGGAGGCCGGCCGCCCCGGCGCCGTGCGGCGTTGGCTGCCCGCGGCGGCTGTCATGGGGCTCGCCGCTCTCGGGGCCGCCCTGTTCCTCGGGGGGGAATCGACCGGCGCCGACGCATCGAGGGCTACGGCGGGGGCAGGCGGTTTGGCGGCGGACGCGTCGGTGCTTCGCCTGGTGGTCGCCCCGCTGCAAAACGTATCCGGCGATCCGTCGTGGGATTCGTGGAGCACGATTGCCATAGAGGAGATCTCCCGCGCCGTCGAACGGACCGGCGTCGTGAACGTCGTGCCGTGGACGGCGGTGCTCGACGTGATCCGGACACGGGGCGATACGGCCACGGTGGCCACACTGGCGAGCGAGACGGGCGCCACATACGCGGTGGCCGGGACCATCGCTCGCGCCGGACCGGAGGTGCGCTTTGCGGCGCTGATCCAGGACGCGGGAGGTGGTGGGCTGTCCACCAGGATCGAGCCGGTGACCGGCCCGCCGGACTCGGTGACGGCGCTGATCGGCGAGGTCGGGGACCGGGTCGCGGCGGCGCTGGTGGCCCAGCTCGATCCCGATCTTCCCGCCTGGACGGCGTCGGAGCGGTTGGCGCCCTCTCCGGAGGTGCTCGAGCACTACACCGCCTCGCTCGACCTCTTCTGCCACGAAGCGTTCGAAGAGTCGATCGCGATCGGGGACCGGGCGCTGGCGCTGGCCCCCGACTACGTGCCGCAGCTCATGATGAACGCATACGCGTACGGCAATCTCGGCCGGGGTGACGCGCGGGACTCGGTCCTGGCCCTCATGGAGCCGCTCCGGGACCAGATGACGAGCGCCGAGCGGGCCGAGATGGATCTGGTGACGGCATGGAGGGATGACGACGAGGCGCGCGCATTGCAGGTC
>JBDHHV010000195.1:0-9708 GCA_039589195.1 Gemmatimonadota bacterium
TTACGTCCCATGAGCGAGAGCAAGAAAAAGGTCCGACTCCGCGAGGTGCGCGGGGAGGCTTGGGATCTGATCAAGGCGCAGCGGGGGCCGCTCGGCCTCGGCCTCGTGCTGATGATCATCGGCCGCCTCGCCGGTTTCGTCCTCCCCGCAAGCTCGAAGTTCGTCATCGACAACGTCATCGGAGAGGGGCGCGCGGAGCTCCTGGTGCCGATCGCGTTGGCCGCCGCCGCCGCGACGCTCGTACAGGCGAGCACGTCGTTCGGGATCGCCAGGATCGTGAGCATCGCCGCGCAGCGGGCCATCCGGGACATGCGGACGACGGTCCAGGCGCACGTCATGCGCTTGCCCGTCGCCTTCTTCGACGCCACCAAGAGCGGCACCCTCATCACTCGTATCATGAGCGACGCCGAGGGCATCCGGAACCTGGTCGGCACCGGTCTCGTCCACCTCGTGGGGGGCGTCACGACGGCCACGCTAGCACTCGGCGTGCTGTTGTGGCTCAACTGGGCGATGACCATCGGGGCCATCGCGCTGCTGGGGCTGTTCGCCGTCGCGATCGGATGGTCGATGAAGAGGCTGCGGCCGATCTTCCGCGAGCGCTGGGAGATCCACTCCCAGGTGACGGGCCGCCTGGGCGAGGCGCTGGGCGGCGTGCGGCTACTCAAGATCTACGTGGCCGAGGAGCGCGAGCGCGGCATCTTCCACGAGGGCGTCGACCGCCTGTACCGGACCATCGCCCGCACCATCACGGGCACCTCCGCCGTGTCGGCCTTCTCGACCGTGGTAGTCGGCACGATCAGCGTGCTCATCATGATCGTCGGCGGGCGCGCCATCCTGGCGGGGAGCATGACCCTCGGCGACCTCGTCATGTACGTCTTCTTTGTCGGGCTCATGGTCGCACCGCTGGTCCAGATCGCCAACATCGGAACGCAGCTCAGCGAAGCTTTCGCCGGTCTGGACCGGATCCGCGAGATCCGGAACACACCGACGGAAGACGCGGAGGACGAGGAGCGGCAAGCGGCGGATGAGCTCGAGGGCGCCGTCACCTTCGAGGGCGTCGATTTCGAGTACGAGCCCGACACCCCGGTGTTGCGCGACGTGTCGTTCCAGGCGCCGGCCGGCACGACCACCGCGCTCGTCGGCCCGAGCGGGGCGGGAAAGAGCACGCTCATCAACCTGGTCATGGCGTTCGCACGCCCGAAGAGCGGGCGCATCCTCGTCGATGGGCGTGATCTGGCCACCCTGCGCCTGCGCGACTACCGCCGGCAGCTGGGCGTCGTCATGCAGGACAACATTCTGTTCGACGGGGCGATCGGTGAGAACATCGCCTTCGCACACCCGGATGCCTCGGAGGACGAGATCCACGCCGCCGCCCGCATCGCGCACTGCGACGAGTTCATCGACCGCTTCGAGGACGGATACGACACGGTGGTCGGCGAGCGTGGCGTCAAGCTGTCGGGAGGCCAGCGCCAGCGCGTCGCCATCGCCCGCGCGATCCTCGCCGATCCCCGCATTCTGATCCTCGATGAGGCGACGTCGAGCCTCGACAGCGAGAGCGAAGCCCTGATCCGCGACGGGCTGAGCAATCTTCGGCGCGGCCGAACGACCTTCGTGATCGCGCACCGGCTCTCGACGATCCAGAGCGCCGACCAGATCCTGGTCGTCGACGACGGTCGCGTCGTCGAGAGCGGCACTCACACGGAGCTGGTCGCGAACGAGGAGGGCCTCTACCGCCGGCTCTACGACAAGCAGCGCTTGCTCGTGGAGGACGCGTACATAAACCCGGGCGAGGATCCCATCCCGGAGGCGGAGCGTGCGAGCCCGGAGCCGGACGAGGACAAGGCCATCGCGTCCATGTCTCGCCGCCTCTGAGGGCAACACGCGATCCACGTTGACGCTGAGTACCGAGTCTGCTTCCGCTCGACCGCCGAGTTGCATACTCGTCCCGTCCCGGTCTTTGCGGTGGTCCGCACCGCGGGCACCTCGGGGGGCAACGAGTCTCATTTGCCTGAGACTGCTGTCAGGCTCTTCGCTAGGAGCACCCACGGAACTGAGCTCGATTGGTGGAGTGCCTGCTATCTAAGCGGTTACGTGCGCACGTCGGCTTCGCCGTCTCGTCTTGATCGGCACCGCCCCCCACGCGAGGTTGGCGCATTCCGTATCGCGAGTTGACGCCGCCCGCCGGAGGCAGTTCTGCCATGTCCTATAAGGGGCTCATCCACGAGATGCACCGCCGCTCGTTGTGGCAGGTGCTGGGGATCTACCTCGCCGGCTCCTGGGTGGCGCTCCAGGTCGTCGAGCAGCTCGAGTGGGTGCGGCCTCTCGCGCTCGTGCTGCTCGTGATCGGCTTTCCTATCGTCATGGCCACGGCGTTCGTGCAGGAGGGTGTCGGAGGGCGGCGAGCGCCGGTCACCAAAGACCCTGAGCCGCCCCTGGATGCGAGCCCACCCGGTGCGGACTCGGTCGGCGCGCCGGCCCCGACTGAGGTGACGTCGGCCCCGGCCGAGGTGACTCCGGAGGCAGCCGACGTGACGTCGGTTGGAGCCACGGGTCCGCGGGCGCATCACTGGATGTTCACCTGGCGCAACGCCATCCTCGGCGGCGTGGGTGCCCTCCTCTTGCTCGGGCTCGCGCTCGGAGCGTGGATGACGAGCCGCTCGCTGGGCATCGGTCCGGCCGCCACGCTCGTCGCGAAGGGCGTGCTCGAAGAACAGGCGACGCTCCTTCTCACGGACTTCTCGGCCGATGACGCCTCGCTCGCCAGGGCCGCGACCGAAGCTATCCGCGTCGATCTCGACCAATCGAACGTCATCGACCTCGCCGACCCGGGCTTCGTGCACGCGGCGCTCGAGCGTATGGAGCAGGACCCGGAGCAGCCGCTCGATCTCTCGACCGGACGCGAGCTTGCGGTTCGAGAGGGAATGCCCGCGGTGATCGCCGGAGAGATCACGGCGGCGGGTACGGGTTATGTGCTGACGGCCCGGGTGCTCACCGCCGATCAGGGGGAGGTCCTGGTCTCCGACCGCGAGACGGCTGACGACGACTCGGAGCTCGTGTCCGCCATCAATCGCCTCTCGAAGAAGCTGCGCGAGCGGATCGGCGAATCGCTGCGCGACCTGGCCGGCGGGCCCCCGCTCGAGAGGGTGACGACCGGAGATCTCGAGGCACTGCGTCTCTACTCGCAAGCCGTTCGGGCCAGCGAGCGAGGAGAGAACCAGCAGGCGGCCGATCTGCTGGAGGAGACGGTCGCGCGCGATTCCACCTTCGCCATGGCCTGGCGAAAGCTCGGGATGATCCACGTGAGCGGGGGTGGTGCACTCGGGCAGATGTCCCGCGGCGTCGAGGCGCTGGACCGGGCCTACGCCTTCCGTGACCGGCTCACCGAGCGCGAGCGGCACCTCGCGACGGCCGGCTACCACTCCTACGTCGAGCGCGACGACCGGCGTGCCGCTACCGCGTACGAGCAAATGCTTCAGTCGGACCCGAACGACAACTGGGCGCTCAACAATCTCGCGATCATCGTGGGCCCCGATTTCGGGGAATACGAGCGGGCCGTCGAGCTACTGGAGCGCGCCATTGCGACCGACACGCTCTCCAGCACACACCATTGGAATCTGAGCGTGGCGCAGGCGAACCTTGGTGATTTCGACGGGGTCCAGGCGACGCTGGAGGGATGGCGACGGCGTCTGCCCGACAACGCCCTGGCGCCCGGTTTCCAGGCTTCGCTGGCTGCAGCGCAGCTGGATTTCGAGACCGCCGACCATTACGCGCGGGAAGTCGCCACCATCAGGCCCGGGAACCTCCTCGACCAGGCATTCTCGCATGCCCTGCTGGGGTGGAGCGCGGCCGTGCGCGGGCGCGTCGAGGCCGCGTCGGGCCATTTCCGCGATGCGGAGGCGGTAAACCGCGAGCGCGGCGCACCCGGCGAGGCACTGGGCTCCGCGGTGCGGGACGCATGGCTCCAACAGACCTTGAGGAACGATCCCGAGACGGCTGCGGCCCGCCTCGAGGAAGCCCTCGGGCGGTATCCGCTGGAGGAGATGGGCCCCCTCGATCCGCCCTGGGACATCCTCTCCGTGGCCCACGCCCAGATTCACGGGGCAAGCGGGGGCGACGAGATGGTCCTCCGCTGGAGTGAGGTGGATCCGAACGCCCGGTACGAGGACGACCACGGCTTCGCGCTAGCCTGGTTCGCGCTCGCCGACGGCGACCCCGCGGAGGCGATACGCCGGTTTCGCGACGCCGAGACGCCCGAATGCCAGCCGTGCGCCATGCCCGGTCTCGCGGCCGCGTTCGAGGCGACCGGTCAGCCCGACTCCGCGATCGTCTACTACGAAGAGTATCTGGCGCGCCCGCAGCTGTTCCGGATCGTGACCGACTCGCGGCATCTGGGACCGAGCGTCGAGCGATTGGGGCAGCTGTACGATGGGCAGGGCGACCTCGAGAACGCGGCGAAGTACTACGCGATGTTCGTCGAGCTGTGGGCCGAGGCCGACGAGGAGTTCCAGCCCCGCGTGCGCGCCGCGCAGGCCCGGCTGGAGGAGATCCTGGCGGAGAGAGGGTAGGCTGTCCCTTCGGTCTGCCACTCGCGGGGAGATGGCTCTTCCTCCGAGCTACCCTCGGAGTCGCCTCCTGGCCCCCGGAATCGCCTCCTGACGGAGTTGCCGACGCCGGGGGGTCGGTCATGACGGGATGATCGGCGGACGCGGGTGTCTGGTCCGGGAAACGGCTCCGAGCCATCTTCCGGCCCGCACGATCGAAGGCTTGTTCCCCCGAACCCGACGAGGTGTACGTGTCCAGAATCCGCATGCTCTCGCTCGCCGTCGGCCTGGTGGTCGTCGGTTGGACCGTTGCGCCCGGAGACGCCACACTCGCCGGTACGAGCGTCGAGACGCGCGAAGCGCCACGGCAGTCGCTCCCCCGGATCCGGATCACCGACAACGACGCGCCCGCCGGCAAGCTCTCCGATGGCCGTCTGGAGCTCGAGCTCGAGATCCGCGAGGGACTGTGGCACCTGCTGGGTGAGGACCAGCCACCGGGGCGAGTGCTGGCGTTCGCCGAGCGCGGCCGCGCGCCCTCCATCCCCGGGCCCCTCGTTCGCGTCGAGCAGGGTACCGAGATCCACGTCACGGTGACCAACCCGCTCGATACGACCGTCGTCATCCGGGGGCTGAGCTCCCGCCGCAACGGTCTGGACGCGCCGCTGCGTCTGGAGCCCGGCGACACCCGCCAGGTCCGCTTCGAAGCGGACGTACCGGGCACCTACTTCTACTGGGGCGCGACCGAGGGAACCCGGCTCAACCGGCGCGCTTTCGAGGACAGCCAGCTGTCGGGCGCGCTCGTCGTTGATCCGCCGGGCAAGACCGCTGACGACCGCATCCTCATGATGGGGATGTGGGTCGACGGGCGCCGACCGAACGGAGCCCCCGACTTCGGCCGCGAGTTCCTGGTCATCAACGGGCGTCCGTGGCCGCACACCGAGCGCTTCACGTACGCGATGGGAGACTCCGTTCGCTGGCGGCTCATCAACGCGTCGTTCGACACGCACTCGATGCACCTGCACGGCTTCTACTACCGGATCGACGCCCGCGGCGACATCGCCCGCGACACGATCTACTGGCCCGAGGAGCGGCGGACCGTGGTGACCGAGGACATCGGCTCGGGCCGGACCATGTCCATCGCATGGTCTCCCGACCGGCCCGGCGGATGGATCTTCCACTGCCACATGAGCATCCACGTCGTCCCGAACCCCTCCATGACCGAGCGGCTGACCGCGGAGGAGCGTTTCGAGCCCATGTTCCGCGACGGGCACGCCCACGGGGACGCGGACAACCACGCCGAGGAGGGGATGGGCGGGCTCCTTCTGGCCATGTACGTGGAGCCGCCAGACGGCTGGGTGCCGAACGAGCCCAAACGGCGTGAGCTCCGTCTGTTCGTCCAGTCGGCGGCGGCGGATGGAGGGCCGAGCGGCCGGCAGTTCGCCTACGTGCTCCAAGAGGGCGACGTCGAGCCCACCCCCGACTCCGTGCGGCTACCGGGCTCGCCGATCATCCTTCGCAAGGGCGAGCCAACCGCCATAACCGTGACCAACCGCACCGATGAGCCCACGCAGGTGCACTGGCACGGCCTCGAGATCGAGAGCTACTACGACGGTGTGGCCGGCTTCGGCGGATACCCGAATCGCCTCACACCCGCGATCGAGCCCGGCGAGTCGTGGGAGATGCGGATCACCCCTCCCCGCGCCGGGAGCTTCATGTACCACACGCACGTGAACGATCTGCGGCAGCAGAGCTCCGGACTGTACGGGGCGTTCATCGTGCTCGAGGAGGACGAGGAGTGGGATCCCGCCACGGACCGCCTGTTCGTGTTCGGGGAGTCTCCCTTCCGCGACGACGGGATCCCCGTCCTGAACGGGGCCAACCCCACCGAGCCGATCACCTTCGAGGTCGGCACCACGTACCGCCTGCGGTTCATGCAGATCACGCTCAACCGGCCCGCCACCCGGGTGCGGCTCGTCAAGGACGGATTCCCGGTCCGCTGGACTCCGATGGCGGCAGACGGATTCGATCTCCCGGCCGTGCAGCGGAGACCCGCCCTGGCTGATCAGACGATCGCGGTCGGTCAGACGTTCGACTACGAGTACACGGCAAGCGAGGCGGGCAAGCTGCGCGTCGAGCTCCGGACCGGGGGAGGCGACCTGCTCGTGGAGCAGATCGTCGACGTGCTGCGCGCGGGGGACTGAAGGTCATCGAGACAGCGTCGCGGGGGCCGGTGCCTCGGCGGCGAGGCTCAGGCATGATCCGCCACACCGTGAGCGGGTGGTGACGGTCTGATGTCGACGGGCGCTCTTGTCGGCCTTGTGGTCTTCGGCATCGCCCTGCTCCTCGTCCTGGTGGCCATCGTCCGGCTCCACGCCTTCATCGCGCTGCTGGTCACCAGCCTTGTCGTTGCCATCCTGGGCGGCATCCCGCTCGACCTGATCCAGGAAGAGATGGGCGGCACCCTCGGCTACATCGCCGTGGTCATCGGGGTCGGAGCGATGTTCGGAGAGATGCTGCAGCGCTCCGGAGGCGCACGCTCGATCGCGGATACGCTGCTCCGGAGGTTCGGCGACCGCTACTCGCCGTGGGCGCTCGGCTTGACCGGTCTCATCGTCGCTGTGCCGGTGTTCTTCGATGTCGCCCTGATTCTGTTCATCCCGCTGGTGTACAGCCTGGCCCGGCGCAGCGGCCGCTCGCTCCTCTTCTACGCGATCCCACTTCTCGCGGGAATCGCGGTGGCGCACTCGTTCATTCCGCCGACGCCGGGACCGGTCGCGGTCGCGGGACTCCTGGGAGCCGATCTGGGTTGGGTCATCGCCCTGGGTGTCGTCGCCGGCATCCCTGCCACGATCGTCGGCGGGATCTGGTTCGGCCGCCGTGTCTCCTGCCGCGTCCATCTGGGCGTGCCCGAGTTCATGCACCTGCCGGCGGAGAGCACGGACACTCGGGCCGAGAGCGCGGGCGTTCGGGTCGAGAGCGCGCCGGGGGAGAGCCAGGAGTCGGCGAGCCCGGAGAGCGCGGACCGTCAGGCGACAGCCGCGGTGCCCGGTTTCGGCCTCGCGGCGGGACTCATCGCCCTCCCGCTGCTCCTCATCCTCCTCGGAACCGTCTCCTCGGTCACGCTGCCCGACGGACACCGGGTGCGAGACGTCCTCTCCCTCGTGGGGCACCCGTTCACCGCCCTGATCCTGGCCACCCTGCTGTCGTTCTACGCCCTCGGCACCCGGTTGGGGTTCTCGCGTGACGAGGTGCGGCGGATGGCGACGAAATCCCTGGAGCCGGTGGGTCTCATCATCCTCGTCACCGGCGCCGGCGGGGTGTTCGGCAAGGTCCTCGTGGCCACCGGGGTCGGGGCCGCGGTCGCGGACTGGATGGCCACGTCGCGGCTCCCGCTCGTCACGCTGGCCTTCTTGCTCGCTGCGGTCGTCCGGGTCGCGCAGGGCTCGGCGACGGTTTCCATGGTGACGGCCGCCGGCTTGATGGCGCCAATCCTCGAGGCCACGAGCACGTCGGCGCCCCAGGTCGCGCTACTCGTCATCGCCATCGCCTCGGGGGCCACCGTGCTCTCGCACGTCAACGACTCGGGATTCTGGCTCGTGAACCGCTATCTGGGCATGTCCGAGAAGCAGACGCTCCAGGTGTGGACCGTCATGGAGACCCTGGTCGGGCTTACGGGCTTCGGGGTGGTGCTGCTGCTGTCCTTCTTCCTCTAGCTGTGGGTCATGAAAAGGCCCGTTACCCACTGGCTGGGCAAGCCGAGGGGGGCGGGCGGCCCCGCGGGGAAGATGGGGGCGCATTCCAGCTGAAACGTTCCAGCTGAAACGTCTTTCCACGTTCAGGCGAGCCGGGGATTGAGACGG
Source organism: Gemmatimonadota bacterium (assembly GCA_039589195.1). GTDB lineage: Bacteria > Gemmatimonadota > Gemmatimonadetes > Palauibacterales > Palauibacteraceae > JBDHAC01. The sequence goes on from JBDHHV010000195.1 coordinate 8,402, forward strand.
ACGATCAGATCTCCGGCGTCTCCCATTTGCGCGACGCCCCCGCGCGGAAGACCGCCTCGATCACCGCCATGTTCCGGACGGCATCCTCGAGCGGGATTGGCGCGTCGGAGCCCTTCCGCAGCGCTTCGCTGAAGCGGTCGCCCTGGAGGGCGTACTGCTCGGACGCCGGAACCTCGATCGTCTCGATGCTTCCCCCGTGGATGTCGGAGCCGTCGTCCACGAACAGGCGGCATGGCCGGTCGGCAGGGGCGTTGAACGGGATCTCGATCTCGATCCGGCCCTTCGTGCCCATTAAGTGCATCCGCTGGTAGGGAACGAGTTGGGTCGAACAGGTGAAGACCGACTGTCCGGAGGGGAACTCCAGGATTGCCGACGTCATCCGGTCGGTCCCGAAGTCCGGGTCGCGCTCCACCAGCGCTGCCACGCGGCGAGGCTCGTCGCCGAACATGAAGCGGGAGGTCGTGATCGGATAGCAGCCGATGTCCATGAGGGCGCCGCCACCCCAGTCGGCGATGTTGCGGATGTTCGACGCGTCGCGGTTGAAGTAGCTGAAGAAGCCCATGGCCGCGCGCAGCTCGCCGATCCGGCCCGAGCGCGCGATCTCGCGGGCGCGGAGCCACTGGGGGGCCGTGCGGACCATGAACGCCTCCTGAACCCGGACGTTCGCGCAGTCGCGGACGGCCAGCAGCGCGCGCGCCTCCGAGAGCGAGAGCGCGAGGGGTTTCTCGCACAGGACATGCTTGCCCGCCTCCGCCGCCTTGACGGACCAGGGGACGTGCAGGTGGTTGGGCAGCGGGTTGTAGACGGCCTCGACATCGGGGTCCGCCAGGAGCTCCTCGTAGGAGCCGTAAGCCTTCGGGATGCCGAACTCTTTCGCGGCCTGCTCGGCCCTGGATTGGTCCCGGGACGCGATCGCGATCACCTCGGTCCACTTCCCGAGCTGCATGGCGGGGATGACTTTCGTGCGCGCGATCTTCGCCGTACCCAGGACGCCCCACCTCACCTTCTCGATCACGGATTCTCCCTGTCTCCTGGGCCTCGGACTCCTGGCCCTCCGGATACCGGGAGACCCAGAGCCGTCGCGACCGCGTCGACCACGACTTCGAGCTCGCCGGCGGCATCCACGACCAGCGCGTTCGCCGGCTCTTCCTCCGTCGGTTCCTGCAGGGTCTCAAGCTGCGAGGCGAGCAAGTCCGGGTCGAAGAAGTGCCCCCGGCGCGCGCGCAGACGGCGCTCGAGCACCGCCGGCGAGGCGCGCAGGTAGATGAGCCTCGTCAGGACCGGTCCGCTCGGATCCTTCCCCTCCT
>JBDHHV010000196.1:0-5189 GCA_039589195.1 Gemmatimonadota bacterium
GGACCCCGGAGGGTCCAACGCAACGGCCCCTAGGAACTCACCAACCGCGGAGAAAACCGAGACCTCCCAATTGCCGTCGAAGCCGTAGATGAGGTCTTGGCCACACCGCTTGACCGCGCGAAGGTGCTGGAACTCGCCGGGGCCTTGGCCAGATCCGCCTACTATGAACAGGTACCGTCCGTCGGAATCGTAGTAACGGATCTCGTTACTTGGACGATCGCCAACCACGATCGTGCCGTCAGGAAGCCAAGTCGTTCCCTCGATAGTCGTGAAGATGTACTCGGAGGGGCCGCTCGTGACGCCGATCGTCACGTCGGCCTCGGGCTCGACTCGCCAGCGATCTGCTTCCGGCCATAGCGGGGCCACGCTCGTAACGATCCGTATGCCCGCCGAATCCGCCACCGCGTAGGCCGGAGCCGTAGAACCTGCTGACCCGCAGGCTGACGAAACCACGACGCCCGTCACAATCGCAAATGCGCCAACTCGGCCCGACATCTTCATTCTCTTGCGCTTATCGAATCCAGCTCATCGCGGGTCTTTCGTATAACTCGTGCATTTCCGAACCGGGTGCGACAATGCACCCCTCATAGGGGCACTCGCGAATTCGGGTTCGGGGATATTGTCTTAGTCCCTTCAGTTCGGGAATGCGCAATCCACAGGGGCGCGATTCCGCCGCTCGTCACGATCCATTTTCTCGCGCCTCCCCGTCCCTCAATGATGCCTCCCCTTCGACACTCCCCTCCGCATCTCCTCTTCTTTTAGATGCCACCAGAGCGCGAATTCTTACACGGCTCCTCCTCGAACATGAGCTCGTCGAGCGGATTGCGGATCCGGGCCAGATCGTGACGGGTCACCCGTGTGTAGATCTCGGTGGTCCTGCTGCTTCTATGCCCCAGCATTTCCTGGATGTATCGGAGGTCGGTGCCTCTCTCCAGCAAGTGTGTCGCGAAGGAGTGCCGCAGCGTGTGCACGGTGGCGGGCTTGGTGATCCCGACTTGGGCGCATATGCGGCGGAAGAGTTTCTGGACCGTCCGCTCGTGGATATGTCGTCCGTCACGCTGGCCGGGAAACAGCCATCGGCCGGGCGGGACGGCCCGCTGGTAATCGCGCACGGCCTCGAGGGCCGCTTTGGACAGTGGCGCGTACCGGTCCTTCCGTCCCCTGGCCTGTCGAACCAGGAGCAGCCCCCGATCCGGATCGAGATCTTCTGGCCTGAGCCTCACCACCTCTCCGACACGGAGCCCGGCGGAGTACAGGAGCATCAGGATGGCTCGGTGCTTCGCGTTCGTGACGGCAGCGAGTATCGACCGCACCTCTCGGTGGCTCAGAACGGCGGGGAGCTTTCGCTGGCGTTTCGGACGGGGCACGTCGACGTCTTCGAGCGGCTGCCGCAGGACTCGGGCATAGAAGAACTTCAGAGCGCTCACGGTCTGGTCCGCGTAGCTAGGGGTCACGCCTCGCTCATCGAGGAGAACTTGCAGGAACAGACGTGCTGCCTCCCTGTCGAGCCGGGAGACGGGGCAATTGGCCCACTCGAGAAAACGCCGGGCCTGGCCCAGGTACGACTTCCGAGTCTTCGGGCTGTATCCACGGAGCACGAGTTCCTGCCGCATCCGCTGGAGCGCCGTGGCCGGGAGATCGGAAGTGGGAGGTGTAGGCTCGACAGAAGTTCGAGGCCGTGCCTTTGAGCTGGTCTTTGACCGGGACGGACTCAATGCTCGTACTGACCGATCGATGACGACGCGAGCATCCGGTATGCGATTCAGGCGGCTCAGCAGATAGCGGAGCGGGGCCGCGCGTCCCGGGATGGTCCAGTGTCTCCGGGCCGGGTTCCAATCTCTACCCGGGACCTCGCGGACCACGGCGACGAGATCGGGTGAGAAGGGGAAGCGAACGATCAGTCTGCCGTCCTCGCCCCTTTGAATCTCGATGACGCGGCCGCCGCTTTCGGGCACGTTGAAGCTCCGGGAAGATCCAGGTTCCTCCCCAGCGTTCGATCTTCCCTCAACGGCGCATCAATCGGTCCGTCTGCGGTCCCTGCTCCGGTACCCGGCGAGCTGCACGCGACACGCCTATCGCCTCAGGGTGAGCACCACGCCCGGCGCCCGCGCCTCGGGGACGTAAGAGACGCCGACGGACACGGATGCGCGTCTGAGCTCCGCGTTGCGTGCCCGAACGCCGTCATCGACGCGAACGATGTCGCGGATCCCCAGCGCCAGGGTAGTGGCTACGCCCGCCAGTGCCACGACGGCTGCCGCGTCGGCCGCGCCGTTCGTCTCGCCTCAGATGTCGCATCCGGAGCTGCAGATACCTGCCACAGCCCCGATCCTCACACCCAGCACCGCGGTCCGCAGGCCGAGCCCTTTCAGGGCTCCCTTGATATCGCCGGCGTAGGCGTACCCGAGCGACGGTCCCGCCAGGACTCCTCCGAGCATCAGCCACGGTGCGGCTTTCCCGGCCTGGTCGGCATCGGCGATGGCGATCCCGATCGGAACGACCATACCCGCCAGCGAGAGGACGGTCGCCGTCCCCGGCGATCTCATCCCGGGTAGGTCGCCCGCGGGAATCGGGTAGCCCTGACTCGACGCGCGCGACGCGTGCGCGAGCGCCAGGGCGATGCTCAACGAAAGCGCGAAGAGCCGTCCACGTGATCGCATGATTGCCTCCTGAGTCCTGCCTCAGGTTGGCGAGCGGCAGTCAGGAAGCGGTCAAGAACCTACGGCTGCACGACCTCCGCCGGGTCGTAGCCCGCGGTGCGGAGGGCACGCTCGATCGTCTCGCCGACCTTGCTGTCGGGGGTGGAGGCGCCGGCGGTAAGACCGATCTGTACGTCGCCTCCGGGGAGCCAGCCGGCGTGGTGCATGGTCTCCTGCCCGTTCTCCGCCCTGTGGGTGATGGTGCCACCGGGCGGATCGATGCAGGCGGCGTCCTCGATGTGATAGGTCCGCGTGTGACGCGCGCACAGGTGTGCGAGGTTGGTGGTGTTGGAGGAGTTGTAGCCGCCGATGACGATCATCACGTCGGGCGGCTCGGTCATCATCTCCCTCACGGCGTCCTGTCTGTCCTGGGTCGCCGAGCAGATCGTGTCGAAGCTTCGGAAGCGCTCCGGCAGCTCCGCATCTCCGTGCCGGTCGGCGATCGCCTCGCCGAGGCGCGCCGCGATCGCGAGCGACTCCGACGCCAGCATGGTCGTCTGGTTGGCGACGCCGACCCGCTCCAGGTCCCGGTCGGGGTCGAACCCGTCGGAGCAGCAGGGCGCGAAACGCTCCATGAACGCATCGCGCTCCAGCTCGCCGCGGATGTAGGCGCACACCAGCTCGGCCTCTTCCATATCCAGCACGATGAGGTACTTCCCATCCGCGTACTTCTTCACCTGCGAGCTGGTCGCGCGTGTCTCCTCGTGCCGGTACTTGCCGTGTATGATCGCGGTGAAGCCGTCGCGGCTGTAGCTCTCCACCCGCTTCCACACGTTGAGGACCGAGCCGCAGGTCGTGTCGACGAGGATGCAATCCAGCTCGCGGAGGTGCACGAAGTCGTGCAGGGTCACGCCGAAGGCGGGGATGATCACCACGTCGTCGGGAGTGACGCGCGAGAAGTCGAACTCGCCCTCGGCGTCGGGATACAGAACCTGCACCCGCATCTCCCGGAGCCGCCGGTTCACGTGCGGGTTGTGGATGATCTCGCCCACGAGGAAGATCCGGCGATCAGGGAACTTCCTCCGGGACTCGTAGGCGTACTCGACCGCCCGGTCCACGCCGTAACAGAACCCGAAGCTCTTGGCGAGCCGGAAGCGAAGGCGCCCGACGGTGAGTTCGTACTCGCTCTCGCGGACCAGGCTCACCAGCGCGCTCGCGTACTCGGCGTCGAGGACGGGCTGGATCTCCTTCTTGAGCCCGAGTCCGCGGCGGAAGTACTTGTCCGCGGACGCCCGGGAGGACGTCGCCTTTGCGGACTCCGCATCGGTGGAGATCGTCTTCGCGGACGCCGCCGCCATTGCCGCGGCTGTCGCCGGCTCGGCGTCCGCTGCTCCGGGTCGGTCTTTCGACGTGGTCATACTGGAACGCTAGGGCGAGGTCGTGGCCGTGTCACCCCTGAGGTGCGTAAGTGCCCTCGTGCTTGCGCCCCCTCGCCGGCGGTGTGGAGTGCCCTCCCGCCTACTCCGCGCGGAGGGTCTGCGCCGGGTCGAGCCTCGACGCTCGTCGCGCCGGCACCCAGGTCGCGGCCAGCGCCACCCCCGCCAAGAGCACCGACACCCCGACCAGGGTCAGCGGGTCGGTTGGTCGGATCTCGAACAGCAGGCTGCGCAGCGTCCTCGTCAGAAGCAGACTGCCGGCCAGTCCGGCTCCGGTCCCCGCCAGGGCCAGAGCCCCGGCACGTGACAGGAACAACCTCAAGATTGCCGGGGCCTGCGCGCCCAGTGCCAGCCGAATCCCCACCTCCGAAATCCGGCGGCGAACGGCGTAGCTGATGAGTCCGTAGATCCCGATGACCGCCAGGAACAGCGCCACCACCGAGAATACGCCCAGCAACACGAGGTAGAAACGACGCGCGCGCAGCGTGTCCGACAGCAGACCCTGGAGCGTTCCGGTATCGGTGAGCGCCACACGCGGGTTCAGATCCCAGATGCGCTGCTTGAGCGTCGCGAGGGCCGTGGCGATCGGGGCCGCCGTCCGCACGGTGAAGGTGATCGCCCCGGTCGGGTGTTGTGCGTGCGGCAGGTAGAGCGCGGGGGCCACCGGATCGTCGAGACCGGCGTGGCGCACATCGCCCACGACCCCGATCACCTCGGCCGGCATGGGGGGGCCGGCGAAGCTGAGTCGGAGTCGTGCCCCCACCGCGTTCCCCTCGGGGAAATGCCGACGCTCGAGGGCTTCGCTGACCACGACCACGGCCGGCGCGTCCGCGTCGTCGGTCGAATCGAACAGGCGACCGGCCTGGAGCGGGATCCCGAGCGCCGCGAAGTACCCGGTCGTGACCGCGGCGCCTCGTGCGGACGGCTCCTGCCCCGGCCGCGGCTCCGCCTGACCGACGACGGTGAACGTGGCTCGATCGGCGTAGATCTGCCCGGCCAGCGGGAGCGACGACGTCATGCCCGCGGCGACGACGCCCGGAGCCGCTTCGAGAGCCTCGGTTGCGACTCGCACGAACCCGGCGCGCTGGGCGGCGCTTGGATAAAACCGCCACGCCTG
>JBDHHV010000197.1:0-4691 GCA_039589195.1 Gemmatimonadota bacterium
GGGAAGTACAGCGATCTGATGCGGAGAGGAGAGGACGGAATCTGGCGCTTCTCGGTCATCATGTGGAACTCGGACGAGTCCTGAGGTTCGGGGACTCAGTCGCAAGTTGGGGCTCCGGCGGGAGATGCCATCGCCCTCCTCCCGCTCACGCCCTCGCGCCGCTTCAGTTCTGGTCTTCCTCCGACGCCGCAGCGTCTGGACGTGGCTGGCTGCGGGGTGTCGGTCCCGGTGGTGCAGAAGACAATCGGCTGCGCCAGCTCACAGACCACCGAGGTATGTACACGCCTAGTGCGCGACGACCTTGAGGCGCTGCAGTCGGCGTGATGGTAACGGTGGGTAACGAAACGCCGCAGACCGGTGCAGATTGGTGCAGCCACCTGCAGAAGCGAAGAGCCGAAAAGCCGCTCCATGCCAGGGAATCCCAGTCAGGCGCAGATCTGTGCAGTTTCCCCGAGGAAACTCAAAATCCGGTGGGGAGCAATCCCCTTGAGGGTTCGAGTCCCTCCTCCGGCATGCGCTCGAAAGGCCTTGCCCCTCAAGGCGATTCGGGAGATCCGGGCCGCGTTCGGTCGGCCCGGTCCTACCCCGTCCAGAGCCCCGGATTGTGCCGTAATTGTGCCGTTACCCGATCGGCACGACCTTCCGGACGGCGGGTTCGGCGTGGAGGCGCGCCAGCTGCTCGACCCCCTCGGCGAGCGCGGCGGCGGCGGCGATCGCATAACGGCGGTACGCCGACTCGGTCTTGTGGCCCGTGAGCTTCATGGCCGCGGAGCGTGAGACTCCGGCGCGTTCGAGGTTCCGAACGGCGGTCCGGCGGAGGTCGTGGAACCACGCGCCCGTAACCTTGGCGCGATCGCACGCCCCCTGCCACGCCCCGCGCATGTCACGGATCGGCTTCCCGGCCCGATGGAAGACGAAGGGCACGATCCGCCCCGTGTCGCGCTCGACGCGACCGGTCAACTCGCGGCGTTCGGTGATGAGCGTTTCAAGTGCGGGGAGTGCGCGGAACGGGAACTCCCTGCCTTCGGCGTTCTTGGTCGTGCCGGGTTCGAGCCGTACGATGCCCGCCTCGAAGTCGACTTGCCGCCACCGCAGGCCAGGGAGCGCGGAGCCCCCGTCCCGTCGGTTTACTGGCGGAGAGATCGACGGTTGCCGTCTAGCTATCCCAACTCGTAGGGGCCGGCTGTCGGGTCAACCGGCACCCAGTCCACATGCGTGAACCCGTCGAACGACGCTCCTTCCCGTTCGCACACCTCTCGGAGACCCGAACGATGAAACTTCACATGGGTGTAATCCTCAAACAGGATGTAATACGGCGCATTGACTTCACTCTGAAACTGCTGACCGGTGAGAACGTCCCGATGGCGGCGTCCAAACTCCTCGAAGTCTTCGCCGACAATGAAGCCGAGGTGTTCGACTCCCATCTTGTAGACACGTTGATGAAAGGGAGGAATGAGCTCGATCAGCTCAACCGTCTTCCCAAACGCCGCAGGGAACGGCTCCGCCAAGAGCATCTTCGAGATGGGTCGCCCATTCCACACGTTCTCGAGGTTTCCAGTGCAAGCAGTCTCAATGCTGTCACGAGCACCGACATACTCGTTCCATGTCCGGATTCGGACCGCGACATGGCTGAGTCCTAGATCTTCGACCTCCAAACCCAACTGCGCGCAGCGTTCGACCTGCTGCTCGTGGAACCGAGGGAGTTCCAAGCGAATCGCGTTCAACATTCCGACTCCAATCAGCCTGCAGACCACCCATTCCACTGCATTGTCCAATCGGTCTCGGCGAAAGTCCAGTAGTCACTTCAAACCGAGCACACCACGAGCAAGGAGCACATGCCGCACTCATGGACGGCCCATAGTGCGGGTCATGGGCGGGTGGTTGCGCGGCTGTCCACACCCGGCCTCGCGTCTCGATCCATCAAGGGTCGGCGAATTCACGTCAGATCCGGGTGGAAGTCGTGGAAGAGATCCACGACATGGCCAACGGGAAGGTGAGACCGTTCTGGTCGAAGGTGGAGTCGGTATACGGCGACTTCGATCGGGCCGAGGTAGGCCGCGTCTCGGTGACAACTCGTGACAAGCACTGTGCCGCGATTGTGCCGTGACGGTGACGTACTGAGCGTGATTCAGCGGGAATCGCCCGCGTGCGCGATCGCGGAGATCGTCACGCGTGGTACGGATTAGTCCGTCTGAGTACGTGCTGCGAGGTGGGGCAGGGAGAGACTCAAAATCCGATGGGAGCAATCCCTTGAGGGTGAGAGCTGCGGCCGCTGGCGCGGTCCTCGCTCGTTGCTCGCTGCGCTCGCGCCGCGAGTCCCTCCTCCGGCATAAGGCCCGCAACCCGCACCATTGAGCGCTTTGCGGGCCTTCTCTTTGACTTGGTGCCCGTGAGCTATCTGCGTCCGGTGGTAACGGGACTGGTAACGTTCGTGGCCGTGATTCGATCGTCGAGGGAGTCCACGAAGCTCCCTGCAAGTACCTCTAAATCACATCAGAAACATTAGCGTAAACCATGATATGAAAACGCTATAAATACTGCGCCAGGACCTCAAAGATCGCACGTTCTCGTGCCCACGTCTTGCCGCCCACACAGCAGTTCGCTAGCCCTTCTTCTTCGCGGTCTCGACCCAGGGCGTCCAGGAGAGAGGATGGGATCCCCTCGAGGCACACTCGTCCTTTGGGCCATAACTCCAGATAGAATTAGGATCGAAATGATCTCAGTGCGGAACAATCTGCGTGCGTGCGCCCTCGCTCCCCTCCTTGCTATCGGCCTGTCCTGCGCACCGGGCGAGCCTGGGGCTTCGACCGACGACTCGGCGGAGGCGGAGCGGGTCGGGACGCTCAGCTCCTACCTGTACGTCTGGGCCGGCACCGAGAATGACGAGGAGAGCGACTTCCTGGCGGTGATCGACGCGAACCCGATGTCGGAGCGATACGGGGAGGTCGTGGCCAGCGTCCCGGTGGGGCTGAGGGGCGGAGCCCATCACTCGGAGCACGTGATGCCGGAGGGGGACACCCTGTTCGTGAACTCGTTCAATGCCGGCGCCAGCTTTCTCATCGACCTGTCGGACCCCCTCGACCCGAAGGTGGCCGGCTCCTTCCGTGAGATGGGGGAGTACACCTACCCGCACACGTTCGAGCGACTGCCCAATGGGAACGTCCTGGTCGCCTTCCAGACCAAGGGTGAAGGCAATCAGGTCGCCGGTGGGCTGGTGGAGTTGGCCCCTGACGGCAGCTTCGTGCGCGCCTCCGACGCCGCCGACCCGGTGGACCCGGAGCTACGGGCCTACAGCGTCACCCCGATCCCGGCCATAGACAGGGCCGTGAGCACCACCTCGGACATGTGGGGCCAGGCCCAGGGTACCTCGTTCCAGGTCTGGCGACTCTCGGACCTGACCCTGCTCGAGACGGTTCGGCTTCCCGAGGGGCCCCTCGGGTACGAGCACCGCGATCCGGCGGAAGTCCGCCTGCTTTCGGACAGTACCACCGCCATCATGACCACGTTCACCTGCGCCATGTACTTGCTTCACGGTCTGGAAACGGCTGAGCCTAGCGCGGAGCTGATCCATGTCATGCCCTGGGACACCTACGACACCGATGATTGCGGGATCCCGCTCACCCGAGGCCGGTTCTGGGTGCAGACCTACGCCCACTCGAACGGCTCCTCGCTGATCTCTTTGGACATCTCGGATCCTTCCGACCCCGTGGTCCTGGACGAGCTGAAGGTCGAGGAGCCCTGGTCGCCACACTGGATCTCCATGGAGCCCGAGGGCGACAGGATCGTCCTGACGTCGGGAGCCGGGGCCACCCAGTACCGCGTACTCATCGTCCGCCTGGACCCGGATACGGGACAGCTCGAGCTCGACTCCACGTTCCGGGATCCGGGCGCGCAGGAGCCCGGGGTGCGCTTTGACCGGACCTCGTGGCCCCATGGTGAGGCGGGTGCGGCCCGGCCCCACGGAGCCGTCTTCTCGAGGGGGCACTGATGCTCTGGCCAGCCACGCCGGGACCCCTCCCCCGGGTCAATCGCCGAATGACACATTGGCCGGGCGTCCTGAGCGCTCTTCTGTGCTCCGTGTCGTCTTCAGTGGCGCACTTGCAAGCGCAGGAAACGACAGGTCTCCGTGGAGATGACCTGGAGCATCGATCAAATCGAGGTGAACGGTGATCTGGCCTACCTCAGAGGGCCGGTGGACCAACTCCTTGAGACCGATGGGCAGGAAGAGCGATTCAGCGGGAAGTACAGCGATCTGATACGGAGAGGAGAGGACGGAATCTGGCGCTTCTCCGTCATCATGTGGAACTCGGACGAGTCCTGAGGTTCAGGGGACTCAGTCGCAAGTTGGGACTCCGGCGGGAGGTGGGCCATCGCCCTCCTCCCGCTCACGCCCTCGCGCCGCTTCAGTTGTGGTCTTCCTCCGGCGGCGCCGCGTCACGACGTGGCTGGCTGCGGGGTGTCGGTCCCGGTGGTGCAGAAGGCAATCGGCTACGCCAGCTCACAGACCACCGAGGCATATACACACCTGGTGCGCGACGACATTGAGGTGCTGAAGTCGGCGTGATGGTAACGGTGGGTAACGAAACGCCGCAGACAGGTGCAGATTGGTGCAGCCACCTGCAGAAGCGAAGAGCCGAAAAGCCGCTCCATGCCGGAGAATCCCAGTCAGGCGCAGACCTGCGCAGATTCCC
>JBDHHV010000198.1:0-5534 GCA_039589195.1 Gemmatimonadota bacterium
CGCGAGGGTCTGACCGCGATACTCTCGGTCAAGGTGATGGAGCCGCAGTTCGAAGGTCAGACAAAGACCAAGCTGGGCAACAGCGAGGTGCGGGGGATCGTCGAGAGCCTGGTGAACGACAAGCTCGGTACCTGGCTCGAGGAGAACCCACAAGACTCGAAACGGATCATCGAGAAGGCGATCCAGGCATCGCGGGCTCGCGAAGCGGCCCGGAAGGCTCGTGACCTGACACGAAAGCGCTCCGCGCTCGAGACCGGGATCCTGCCCGGCAAGCTGGCGGATTGCTCGGTCAACGATGCGTCGATCTCCGAGTTGTACCTCGTCGAGGGTGACAGCGCGGGTGGCACCGCGAAGATGGGCCGGGATCGCGCGTACCAGGCGATCCTCCCGTTGCGGGGCAAGATCCTGAACGTGGAGAAAGCCCGGATCGACAGGATTCTCTCGAACGAGGAAATCCGCGCGATCATCACGGCGATCGGGACCGGGATCGGGGACGAGTTCGACCTCGGCTCGGCCCGGTACCAGAAAGTCGTGATCATGACCGACGCCGATGTGGACGGGGCCCACATCCGAACGCTGCTCCTGACTTTCTTCTTCCGTCAAATGCACCAGCTCATCGAGGCGGGTTACATCTACATCGCGCAGCCTCCCCTGTATCGCGTCCGGAAGGGCAAGCAGGAGTTTTACTGTTATAGCGAAGACGAGCGCGAAGAGATCCTGAGCCGGCTGAGCGGCGGCAAGACCTCGGGTTCCGCCAACATCCAGCGGTACAAAGGCTTAGGGGAGATGAACGCCGATCAGCTGTGGGAGACGACGATGAACCCGGAGAAGCGCACGCTCCTCCGCGTCACGATCGACGAAGCCACGGAGGCGGCCAAGCTGTTCGAGACCCTCATGGGTGAGGAGGTCGAGCCGCGACGAGAGTTCATCGAGGCAAACGCTCGCTACGTGAAGAACCTCGACGTCTGAGCACGAGCGGACACGGGTGACCGACCCGCACCACCTGCTCGCGATCGATCAGGGCACGACCTCGAGTCGTGCGATCCTTTTCGAGCCCTCGGGACGACCCGTAGGGGTCGCCCAGCGCGAGCTCCCGCAGAGCTTCCCGCAGCCCGGGTGGGTGGAGCACGATCCCGAGCGGATCTGGGACGACACGCTGTGCGTCTGTCGAGACGCGCTCGCGAAGGCCGAGGTCACGGCGAGAGACGTCGCCGCGGTCGGGATCACCAACCAGCGCGAAACGACCGTCGTCTGGGAACGTGCGACCGGGCGGTCGATTCACCCGGCCATCGTGTGGCAAGACCGCCGGACATCCGACGTGTGCCGCGCGCTGAGGGAACGAGGCCTGGAGCCCACCGTCCAGCGGCGCACGGGTCTGCTGTTGGACCCTTACTTCTCCGCCACCAAGCTCGGGTGGATCCTGGATCACGTGGATGGCGCCCGGCCGGCAGCCGAGCGGGGAGACCTCGCTTTCGGCACGATCGATAGCTGGCTCCTGTGGCAGCTCACCGGCGGTCGCGTGCACGCCACGGACGTATCGAACGCCTCGCGCACGATGCTGTTCGATATCGAGCGCCAACGCTGGGACGAGGAGCTCCTCGACATCTTCCAGGTGCCTCCCGCCATCCTGCCCGAGGTGCGTGACTCGGCAGGTGATTTCGGGGAGACCGGGGGAGAGCTGCTGGGCGCCCCGATCCCGATCACCGGCGTGGCGGGAGACCAGCAGGCGGCGGCGTTCGGGCAGGCGGCCTTCGAGCCGGGCATGATGAAGAGCACGTACGGCACCGGCTGCTTTGCCCTGCTGAACACGGGCGATCGCCGCATAGAATCCCGCAACCGGCTCCTCACGACGATCGCATGGCGGATCGATGGGCAAACCACGTACGCGCTCGAGGGGAGCATCTTCATCGCGGGCGCCGCCGTTCAGTGGCTGCGCGACAAGCTCGGACTCATCGACCAGGCGGCGGAGACCGAGCGGTTGGCGCGTAGCATCGACGATACGGGCGGGGTGTACCTCGTCCCCGCGTTCGTGGGGTTGGGTGCCCCGTACTGGGACGCGGAAGCTCGTGGCGCCCTTCTCGGGTTGACGAGGGACACCGGGGCGGCCGAGATCGCTCGGGCCGCGCTGGAGGCGGTGGCCTATCAGACTCGGGATCTGCTCGACTCGATGGAGGCCGATGGCGCCACGCCCCCCGTGGCGCTACGCGTCGACGGAGGCCTCGTGGCGAACGAGTGGGCGATGCAGTTCCTGAGCGACATCCTGTCCGTGCCTGTCCAACGCCCCATCGTCACCGAGACCACGGCCCTGGGCGCCGCGAGCCTGGCCGGACTCGCGAGCGGCGTGTTCGCGAGCACGGAAGAGATCGCCAAGACCTGGAATCTCGACCGGTCCTGGGAGCCCGCCATGGATGAGGATCGGCGGGAGGCGTTGTACGCAGGCTGGAAGAAAGCGGTGAGCCGGGTTCTGGTCGACGGCTAGCAGCCTGCTAGGGTATCCAGCTCCTGCTGGCGACCCCCATATCGCTCCCCGTATTCTGCGGGAACCGCCGAATCGCGGGCACCAACCAACGAGTCAGGGGCACCAACCGAGAGCCGAGATGGAAACGAAACGACCCACGACCCCGGCCGCGGAGGAGATACTCGGCGGTTACTTCCCGGTGTTGGACCACGGCTTCGTGTCGTTGGTCGACTACATGGGCTCCGATGACGACGTCGAGCGTGCCGCTCGCGTCAGCTACGGGTACGGCACCCGCAAGGTCAGCCAGACACGCGGTCTGATTCGGTACCTCCGCAGGCACGCGCACACCACGCCCAGCGAAATGGTGGAGCTCAAGTTCCACTGCGCGATGCCCATCTTCATCGCTCGCCAGTGGATTCGGCACCGAACGGCCTGCTTGGCGGAGGGCACCGAGGTCTACTTCGATCTACCGGGCGGCATCGAGCGGCGCGGGAATCAGCTGCACAAGCTCCGGGTCGAAGAGCTGTGGGACCGCTTCCAGCCGACGCGAAACGTCACGCGTCCCGACAAACAGAGGAACCCATACCACCGTCGAGAGCGCATCCGCGGTCTGCACCTCCGCCAGGTGAATGAAGACACGCTGGACATCCAGCACACGCGGATCGTGGACGTGATGTTCAACGGCCCGAAGGACGTCTTCAGAATGAGGCTGGCCGACGGGAAAGAAATCGAAGCCACGGCCGATCACCGCTTCCTGTTCGCGGATGGATGGCGGACGCTTCGCGACGCAGTCGGTCTGGGGCAACGAGGCGGACGGGCCCAATGGCGTTCCGGGGACCACTATCTCTACGCAAACGGCGCCGTGATGGAGGAGCCGGCACTGTACCGGGACCCGGCTTGGCTACGCGAGCAGTACCACGTCTTGAATCGACGTATCGACGATATCGCCGCGGAAGCGGGCGTCAGTTATCACACGATTCGGAAGTGGCTGAGGAAACAGGGTCTGTCGAAGTCCCACCGGTGGAAGGCCGGCCACGAGCCTTGGAACAAAGACCTGACGTACGAGCTCGGGCCACGCGCGCTGAGCGACGCATGGGTCGAGGCGAATCAGCGATCGCGGAGCGGTCCAGCCTCGAATCTCTGGCGCGGGGGAACGTCGTCGGACCGCGAGGCGATCGGCCGCTGGACGACGCAGATAGCGTCGAAGGTTCACGCACGTAACAGGTGGGTGTGCCAGCTGTGTCACGAGCCGGCTGGAGTCCTTCACTGCCACCACATCGTACCCGTATGGGCGAACGCGGAGCTAGCCCGCCAGGAGGCGAACCTGACGACGCTCTGCGAAACGTGTCACAAATCGATCCAGGGGAGGGAGCTCGAGTTCGCGGAGCAACTCGCTGGAGAGCCGGTGGTCGTCAAGCGTCGATCCAAGCCGCGTGTGGCGTGGAACAAGCTCACCAAGGCGTGGCTAGTCCGCATCGAATCCATCGAGTACGTGGGGGTCAAAGACACTTACGACCTCGAGGTGAAGGGTCCGTACCACAATTTCATCGCGAACGGGGTCGTGACCCATAACTCGGTAAATGAGTACAGCGGCAGGTATTCGCTGATGCCGCTTCTCTTCTACCGCCCCGAGTCCGAGAGCTTCGCGTTCCAGAGCCAGGACAACCGGCAGGGCCGGCAGGAGCCGGCACCCGAAGCGTTGTACGCCGACGCGCTCGAGCGCTGGGAGCGACTGCGGTCGGAGGCCGCAGATACCTACGGATGGCTGGTGGTGGAGGACATCGCCCGCGAGCTGGCGCGGATCGACCTGCCGCTCTCGACCTATACCCAGTGGTACTGGAAGATCGATCTCCACAACCTCCTCCACTTCCTCACGCTTCGCGTGGATGCGCATGCGCAGTGGGAGATTCGTCAGTACGGGGAGGTCATGGCCGGGATGCTCCAGCGCGTCGCGCCGCTCAGCTACGAGGCGTGGCTGGACTACAACGTGCTCGGCACCCACGTGAGCGCTGGGGAGCGCGAGGTCCTGCGGCACTTCCTGCAAGCCGAGGGCGATGGGATCGGCGTCCGGGCCGGAGCCGAGGCGTTGTCGGCGGATGCGATCAAGGAGCTCGGTCTCGCACCGCGCGAGGTACGAGAACTGCTGGACAAGCTCGAGCCCGTAGAGCGTGTTCCCGAGACGTCGCTCTAGGCGAGGTTTTGCGGTGCGCCCTTCGGCGGTCGCGGAGAATCGCTTCTAGGAGCGTCTCCCGCGCCGCGGTAGGGTGGTCCACGCGAACCAGAGCAGGGACCCAAGCCACAGCGCGTACAGCACTACGCGGACCGGGTGCCAGGCGAGTGACTCGGTGACGGCGGTCTCGGCACCGAGCCCGCCCATGATGACGCGTGCCAGCTGCTCCGCGGTGAACCACCCCCACAACGCTGCGGCCCACACCATCCCCCACCGCGTCCAGGACGGCGCCGAGAGCTGGTCGGGAAGGCGTCGTGCGTTCATGTAACCGACCACGAGCGCGTACACGTACATGCTGGCGATCGTGAACGGTCCGGCGATCAGCACGAGGAAGTTCGGTTGCAGAGCGTTCAGGGCCTCACCCCCGATCCAGGAGGCGAGGATGATCGACATCGCGGCCAGCACGACCAGCGTGAGGAAGAGCAGGAACGTCCGCTTCAGCGTCCAGAAGCTCGTGCGGCGGCCGTAACGCTCGTAGAAGACGGTTCCTGTGATCCGCGTCACCGTATCCACGATGCCGAGCTGGGTCGAGAATAGTGCGAAGGCCCCGCCCAGTAGAAAGACCACACGCAGCCACACCCCACCCACGCGCTCGATCGCGACGCCCTGACGGGAGACCATCCCGGTCAGATCACCCGCGAGCTCCTCATTCCCGGTCCCGATCGTCGAGGTGACGAGCATGGTCGTGAGGACCACGCTGAGGAG
Source organism: Gemmatimonadota bacterium (assembly GCA_039589195.1). Lineage (GTDB taxonomy): Bacteria > Gemmatimonadota > Gemmatimonadetes > Palauibacterales > Palauibacteraceae > JBDHAC01. The sequence continues at coordinate 5,394 of JBDHHV010000198.1, forward strand.
GATGAGGAGGACGAACGTGATCAGTAGCTCGCGCCGGGCGACCCGCATCCACCCCCGAAAGCGCCGGAGCGCGGTTCCCCCCGGGGCCGGGTCGAACACGAAACCGGTCTCGCTGATCTCCTCGTTGCGCCCCCGGATGCC
>JBDHHV010000199.1:0-6940 GCA_039589195.1 Gemmatimonadota bacterium
CGTGCTTCGCGTCGAACTCCCAGGTCATCTCGCCTTCGGGCAGCCTCAAGCGAAGAGGCGCTTCACGCGTTGGCAGCGGCGCGCGGAGCGAGGGCGCGGGCCGCATCGACGAGGACAGCAGGGGCGGAGGCGGCATGGACGCCGGACGGGCCCGCACGACCTCATGTCGCCCATCGGGCCAGAAGGACTCCACCATGCCCTGGAGCAGCGGTTTCCCGAACAACTCACTCAGCGTCCAGTAGCCTATGCACACGGTCCGGTCCTCGGCAATCAGGTCGACGTACAGCTTCTCGAGGCGGTACATCAGACCCCCGATCGAATGGCTGGCGATTCATCCAGACGGGGCCGCCTCTCGCCCGAAGAGTCGGGCGATTCCGGGGCCACCGCGCGCCCGACCCAGCGGCCCGCCACGGTCCAAGCCCCGAGGGCCAGTGCAGCCCCGTAGACGAGATCCGCGATGTAGTGCTGCTTGATGAACAGGGTCGAGATCGAGACGCCCACAACCCAGAGCAGGAGAGGCCACCTTCTGCGCAGCCCATCGCGGCAGGACAGGTACGCGAGGACGGCGAGTGCCACGTGCAGACTCGGGAAGTGGTTGTACGACGGGTCCTCGTATTCCAGTGCCAGCATCCGCGTCGCCAGCGAGTCCGGCACGAGCTCGGGACGCTCCAGGTACACGGGGAACAGCAGATACGTCGTGTAGGCGACCGCGAGGGTGAGGAGGAACGCGATCACGAGCTGCGCGAACCGTCTCGCGTCGGGTACGGCGAGCACCGCGACGGCGGGGAGCGCGTACCCCAGGACGTAGATGAACTCGAACTCCGGGATGAACGGGAGACTCGCCTCACCCGGCAGGTACAGGGTGTGGGCCGGGCGTCCGACGGTGTAGAGGTTGATCGGCAGATACGTACACACGAACAGGACGTAGGCGGCGCAGAACGCCACCACGAAGAACGGTCGATCGGGGGATCCGTCCCTGCGGGATCCTCGCCGCAACAGAGCGGCCACGACGCGGACTGCCGAGTCGGCAAGGGTCGGAGCGAGGCGGGTCCGTTCCATGATCACCTCACCTCGTCCGCACGTAGACCTTCCGCCAGTACAAAGCACCCGCGACGAGGAAGAACGCGGCGGCGTAGAACAGGGCCGAGGCCACCTCCGGGAGCACTGCCTGCCCGGTGAAGGCGCTGACCATCGACACCTGTCCCGGGTGATGCCCCGGGAGGATGCGGATCAGTCCCTGGTTGTGCGCGTGCCCGTAGAAGACCGGGTTCTGGAGCCAGCCCGCGTCGATGTTCACCAGGAGCAGGATGAACAGAATGCCCTCGAGGTCGCGCCGCGCCACGGCACCCACCGCCATCCCGAGCCCGCCGTAGACGAGGGACGCCAGGAAGAACCCGGCGAACACGCCGACGCCCCGCGGCGGCTTGAAAAAGAGCGGCAGGAGGGCGGTGATGTAGAACGCGACGCCCAACGCCGCGACGAGCACGACCAGCATCTTCGCGAGCAGGAGTTGCAGCGGGTGAAAGCCCTCGAAGACCAGTCTTCTGTCCGTGATGCCGGGTCGCAGGACCAGGACGAAGGCGAGAAACGCGGATACTCCGCTGATCGACGCCATGCCGATGAACAGCATCGACAGATCGCGCTCGCTCGCGTTGAGGACCTCGCGACCGGTCGCGCTGAGCTGAAAGTCTATCGGCCGGTCGCCGGTGGTCGCGTAGACCACGAGGTAGAACACGGTCGGCAACACCAACAGCAGGGTGACCGCAATGCGGTTTCTCATCAGCTCCAGCGCGACGAGCCGCGCGCTCACCCGGACACGGCGCGTCATCCTCCTCATGCCGCCTCCCGAAGCCGGCCCGACTCGAGCTCGAAGAGCCGATCGAAGTTCGAGCGCTCGTAGAACAGGTGTGAGACCAGGATCACGGCCTTCCCCGTAGCGCGGATCTCCCGCACGTAGTCCCAGAACGTCAGGTACGTCTCCCACTCGAAGCCCGCGTAGGGCTCATCGAGCAACAGCACCGTAGGTTCGGAGAGCAGCGCGAGCGCCAGGTTGAGCTTCTGTCGCGTGCCTTCGCTGAGCGTCGACACGGGCTCCGATTCCCACGGCTCGAAGCGGAATCGCTCCAGTAGGGACGCGGCCCGGTCCCTCCAGAGATCCACCGGGATGTCGTGCGCGGCGGCGAAGTAGCGGAAGTGCTCGCGGGGGCTGAGATGATCGAAGAGGAGCGGCACCTGCGGCGCGTATCCCGTCGCATCGGGGCGCCGCACGATCCCGCCGCTCGGGAGCAGCATGCCGGCCAGCACGCGGATCAGGGTCGTCTTCCCGCAGCCGTTCTCACCCGCGATCCCGAGTACCTGACCGGGGAAGAGGTCGAGATCGATCCCATCGAGGACTCGCCTCTTCTCGGCTCCGCCCTCGGCGTCGGTCCCGCCCTCGCTACCGGCGCCGCGCTCACCATCGGCCCACCCGCTTCCAGTGGAAGCCGCCGCTGACGAACAGGATCGCGGCGACGGCCAGCACGGTGGGCCACATGGCCAGCACGAGGCGGAGATCGACCGCAGTGGCGGGACGGGGCCATCCGCCAGCTCCCCCGACGAGGGACAGGATTACCAGGGCGCTCACGGCGGTCAGGACACCTCCGATCTGTCCGGCCGTCCACCCCAGACGCCCGTACCGCTGCTCCGCGCGCAGGTGATCGATGCCCAGGCGACCCAGCCCGTAGAACAGCAGCGCGAGGCCGGTCACCGCCCCGTCGGGCACCGGCCTGTACGTCACCGCGATCAGGGCGCCGAGGGAGAAAAGCGCATGAATCGAGGAGAGCAGCTGGGTGGGGATGCGAGGCACGGCCGCGTCGGACCCTCCCTCGCGGATCACCTTGGAGTCCCGATCACTCCAGCAGATCCCGTGGGGGGAAGGCCGTCCATAGCAGCAGCCGTTCGTAAAGCAGCCGATGCGCCCCAGTGCGACCGAGGCCATGACCGGGACCATCGTGCGATCGAGCAGCCAGAGCGCCCCCACGCCGCCCGAGGCCGCCCAGGCCATGGCGAAGCCCAGCATCCCGAGCAGAGCACCCCAGGACACGAAGCCCACCGTCCTCATCGATCCGGCGAGGTCGGCCCGACACTGCTTCGCCTGATACACGAGCCAGATGAGCCGTCCACCCACGACCATCGAGATCGCGAGACCGAGCGCGTACAGCGAGATCCGGTCTCGGGGGATCCCTCCCGACCCCAGCAGACCGATGACCCCGCTGGTCGTGACGGCTCCGGCCACCGCGAACAGGCCGCCGTAGGTCACCCACACCGTGGGCCCCAGCCGAAAGAGTACCGTGCGGTTCGCCAGCGTCTCGATGGGCAGTCGGGATCGCCGCCAGAGGGCCAGGAGCCCCTTCCGGAGGGCGGGTGCGAAGGGGAGCGGCAGCAGGGGAGTGGCGGCCTGGTACCGCGCGTAGGAGGCGCCGTATCGGTCCCGGAGTCGGGGTTCCTCGAACGCGGTGGCGTAGATGATCCAGCCCGCCGTGAGGAGAGCGGATGCGCCGATCCCACGACCGAGCGAGCCCGAAGCCAGACCGGCGCCGGAGAAAGCAGCGGTGTAGGCGACGTACACGGGGTGACGGATCCGGCTGTACGGGCCGCTCGTCACCTGGTATCGGGGCGGCAGGTGCGAGATGGGCCAGCCGGATCCGCGCAGGCTCAGCGCGAGCATCGACCGGACGAGCCACGGCAATCCGATGACGAGGAGGGAGACGCCGAGCCAGTTCCACATCCCACCGGCGCCCGGCAATGCCAGAAGTCCGTCGAGCCTGGCTCCGAACGCCCATAAGGATGCGGGGAGCAGGCCGAAGAAGACGATGGCGTAGATGGAGACGATGAGCGAGGTCGATGCGGCTCGGGAGGACGGAGCATCCGGGGATAGGGCAGGCGAGGACAGGGCGTGAGAGGATGGGGCATGGGTGGGCGACCGGGGCACCGCAGGACGCTTCCCATCGTACACGGGATGCGACATCGTCCGACCTGCCAGACTCTGGCCGGACTCCGCGAGTCCGATTCGCACTCTGCTCATGAGAAGAAACCCAATTTGCGCCTCATCGCCCCGTACGTGTGAGGGATACCGCTCACGCACGACCGGACCGTAAGCCCGGAGAGTCAAGAGAAGGTCAAGGGAGTCCGAGCTCGGTAGCGGCGGCGGCAGGTTCGGTGGCGGGGCGGCGTCAGGCGCATGGTTTCGTGGCACGGCGCTTCACCCGTCACACCAATTGCAGCCCCCTGAAAGCTTTTCCGTCTGGCGGGTTCGACGAAGTCCACCCGACCGGGCGCCGGACCAGCCCCATCGCGAGCGTAAGTGCTTGCTGGACATGGCCTACGGTGCCCCACGAGCCCTGGTCCATAGGGGAGGGCACGGCGATTGCCCGTCGAGAGCGGCTGACAGGTGACAAAAGTGTCTCTTCCTCGCGGTTCAGGGAGAACGACATGTTGCATCGTAAAGCTCGGCGTTCCGGAGTTCTCGTGGCTGGTGTCCTGGCCGGTGCCGCGCTCCTCGCGGGGTGCGATACAGGGCCGACCGCACCGCCGGTCGGGCCGTCGCTCGCGATCTCCGACGGGGCACACTTCGGCAACCCGCACTTCTTCTTCCTGCCATCCATGGTGCCGAAGATGCCCAGCACCTCCGGCACCTTCGACGGCTCGCTGTCGCCCGAGGTCCAGATCTGCGTCTGGGACGGGACCACGTGCACGCTCACGCTGGTCTTGTTCAACATGGACGTGGGGTATCGCTCGGAGACGATCCGCGTGAACGAGGCGGACGAGCACTACGTCGTCAACTGGCATACGGACGAACTCCTGGACACCTATCCGCTGGCTGCGGGCGAGGTGTTCCGGGTTCGCGTTCTCCTCGAGGATCATGAGCTCGGGTTCGCGGATATCGCTGTCGTGGGCGGCGGCAAGGGCATCAGGAGCGTCAACAGGGAGAGCTTCGTGCCGCTCAAGGACGGGCGGACGCTCCCGATCAAGTTCCGCATCGAGGAAGGCGCGAGATCGGAGGCCACCGACCAGCAGCAGCAGCCGGGGGGGGGCGCCTCCGCGGGCCTCAGCCATTCGTGCGCCGTGGCCAGCGATGGCCAGGCCTATTGCTGGGGGGCGAACCACCGTGGGCAGCTGGGCAACGGGACGGCCGGAGGGACGTTCGATACGCCGCAGCTTGTTGCCGGTGGGCTCAGCTGGCAGGCGGTTGAGGCCAGCAAGGTCTACACGTGTGGCCTCACGACCGATGGTCAGGTGTACTGCTGGGGCTCGAACACCTTCGGGGAGCTGGGCATCGGCACTCGCGACTTCTTGACGCACCCCGTCCCGGAGCCGGTGACAGGAGGTCACACCTTCCAGTCGCTCGCATCGCTCGGGACCACGGACTCCCAGAGCACATGCGCAGTCACGACAGGTGGGGATATGTATTGTTGGGGCTCGAATGCCAGCGGTCAGCTCGGCATTGGGGCCGTCACGTTCGTCGAGCCCGCTCCGACGCTCGTGACCGGCGGGCACGAGTTCGCCGGACCCGCGGCCCTCGGACGACGGGTCGCGTGCGGGGTCACGACGGGGGGTCAGATCCTATGTTGGGGGCTCAACGACTTCGGGCAGCTCGGTCGCGGTTACACCACCTCGTTCTTCTCGCCGGAGCCCTGGCCGGAGCCCGTCCTCGGCGACCACGTCTTCGAGGCCGTGGCCGTGGGCTCGATGCACGCATGCGCGATCGATGCGACGCAGGCGGCGTGGTGCTGGGGCAGGAACTTCGACGGTGAGCTCGGGCTCGGTACTACGCTTCCGGGTCGTCTCCCGACGCCGCAGCCCGTGGCGGGCGGCCATCTGTTCGCGCAAGTGAACGCCGGGTGGGTGTTCAGCTGCGGAGTGGATGCGACCGGCCAGGGGTTCTGCTGGGGCCAGAACCAGTACGGGCAGCTCGGCCGCGGCTTCAAGGGCGGCCCCGATCAACCCATGCCCGGCCTCGTGGTGGGCGACCATTCGTTCCGGGCTATCTCGACCGGGCGGCAGCACGCGTGCGGCATCACGACCACCGGCGAGACCTATTGCTGGGGTGACGGCGCCTCCGGGCAGCTCGGCAATGGCTCGACGACGGCCACGTCGACACCGGACTTCACGATGGATCTGGATCCGACTTCGTCGCCGTAGGACAGGCCTTCGCCCGACTCGACGGGCGGGGGCCCGCGGCGCGAAGGGCGCGGGGGCTGCCGGCGTGAATGGCCCGCCGACGTCACGATCTCGGCTTCATGCGCGCGGCGTCGAACACGAACTTCATCCTTCGAACGGCCTCGGCTCGCCCGTCGAAGCCGCCGCTCAGCGCCCAGGCGTTGCCGACCGAGCTCAGGACGGCCACGATCATCCCGATGAAGGTCCCCGGTCCACGTCGGGCTTGATCTCGCCTCTCTTCACACCGAGCTCGATCTGCCGTTCGAAGCACGGGAGCGTTCGTCGGATCAACCGTTGATCGGACTCGAACATGATCGCGTCCGCGAAGATCCGTCTCACCACCATCTCGACCATCCGCGGGGGAAGGTTTCGGGGGAGGCCGGGCCGCTTCGCGCGAAGGGCGGGTGGATCGTGCCTCGGGGCTGGAGCCGGACGGGGGATTTGAGATAAGCAGCGAGGACTCTTGGCGGGCGGGATATGATGCCTCATCTTCCCCGATCTTGTCACCCCAGGGAGGTTCGCATGCGCAGGCTCGCCCCATCCAATCGTCGTCGCTCGCCGTGCTTCCCCCCTCCCGGGTCGATCTCCAGACCCTGACCATGATCCCATCGGCGGCCACGGACATACGGTCCAACAAGGGGTCCCCGAAGATTCCGATTACCGTCCTGGATCGAGTCTGACATCCGACGTGAGAAACGACCTCGCAGGCTCCCGTGCAAATCAGGTTTGGCGCGTGCTCGGC
>JBDHHV010000200.1:0-4616 GCA_039589195.1 Gemmatimonadota bacterium
CGTTGATCTCCTCGGCGACGAGGAACGCCTCCGTCAGCTCCTCGTCTCCGTACTGGTCGAGTACGTCTCGTGCCGGTACGTCCTCTTCGTGCCGGAGCCATGCCTCGCGGGGCGCGAACTCGGCATGGTCAAGGGGCTCGAACCGGATGCGCGCGAGGTGCCAGCGGTCCGCCCCGGGGCGCTCGACCTCCTGAGGCAGAGCGACGACGGTCCACTTGAGGCCATCGATCTCGAGCACCCGATTGGTCACGATTCTACCGTCGATCGCCGCCGCGCCGTCCGATGGAGTGAGGATCTCGACCCGGGCCGGACCCGACCCGGCGCCGGCGTATGCCGCCAGCTAGGGTGGTGGGACGTCGAAGTACGTGTAGTTCTTCGCAGTGTACTCCAGCCACTGCTCCGGCACCTCATCGTCCGGGAAGATTGCCTCAACGGGGCACTCCGGGACGCAGGCGCCACAATCGATGCATTCCTCGGGGTGAATGTAGTACTGATCCTCCCCCTCGTATATGCAATCGACGGGGCAGACGTCGACGCAGGAGGCGTCCTTCTCGTCGATGCACGGTTGCGTGATGATGTACGTCATGCGCCGGAAGATAGGGGGGCGTTTCGGGGGGTGCAAACTCCACGCGGTGGCGGGATTTGACTGAGGTATGGGGTGGTCGAGGGCGTTGAAAAATAGTGGACACCCCATGGAGGCCCCGGTATCTTCAGCGGGCTCTGGCGGGAGTGTGGCGGCCGCGGCAGGCGCGCCCACGCAAACAACCCGCGAAAATCGGCCCGGATGGGGCCGACCAAAGCGATGGAGACACGATGGAGTCGGTCCCGACGCCATGAGAGAACTCACGATAATGCCTCCGCCGGATCGCGAGGACGGCGGAGTCGCCTGGCCGCAGCGGAAGCCCCGGTGGCTCAAGGTGCGCGCACCTGGAGGGCCTCGGTATTCGCGTCTGAAGCACCTCATGCGCGGGTTGGAGCTGAACTCCGTCTGCGAGGAGGCTCACTGCCCGAATATCGGCGAGTGCTGGGAAGCGGGGACCGCCACGTTCCTGATCATGGGCGACGTGTGCACGCGAAATTGCCCCTACTGCGCGATCGCCCACGGTCGGCCGGCCGAGCTTGACGAGGATGAGCCGCGTCGGGTCGCGGAGGCCGTGCAACGGTTGCGACTCCGGCACTGCGTGATCACGTCCGTGGACCGCGATGACCTGCCGGACGGCGGGGCCTGGATCTTCGCCGAGATGATCCGCGAGATCCGCGAGCGGGCCCCGCAATGCTCGATCGAAGTCCTGACGCCCGACTTTCGCGGGGATCCGGCGGCGGTGAACACCGTCATCGAGGCTCGCCCCGAGATCTTCAATCACAACATGGAGACCGTCCGCCGGCTGCACCGCGTAGCGCGCCCCGGCGGACGCTACGATCGTTCGCTGTCGGTCCTGCGCCTCGCACGCGACCTGGATGACGGCCTGCTCGTGAAAACGGGAATCATGCTGGGTCTCGGTGAAGGCCCGGAGGACATCGAGGAGCTCATCGACGATGCGGTCGAGGCGGGCGTGCAGATCCTGACGCTCGGGCAGTACCTGCGGCCGTCCACGGACCACAGACCGATCGCGCGGTACGTGTCCCCCGAGGAGTTCGCGGAGTGGAAGCGCGTCGGCGAGGCACAGGGTCTGCTGCACGTCGAGAGCGGGCCGCTCGTTCGGAGCAGCTATCACGCGCGCGAGCAAATCGTCGACCTTCGAGCCAAAGCGGCAGCGGCTGCACAATGAGCCTGGTGACTCTCACCACCTTCCCTACCGCGAGCCTGCGGTGGGGGTTCGGACGCGATTCATGAGCCACCAGGGCGATACGGAGCCGGGGATGCACGGCGATTCGCCTGGCGATGAGCTGCGCCCGGGCCGTTCGGCGGGCAACGGCCGCCCCGTCCTGGAGACAATGGACGTCGAGACGGATTTTCTGGGTCTGTCGGTGGAGGAATGCCGCGAGCTCCTGCGGCTGCTGATCCTGTCCCGCCGGTTCGAAGAGAAGACGGCCGAGGTCTACCAGATGGGCAAGATCGGCGGTTTCTGCCATCTGTACATCGGGCAAGAAGCGGTGGCCGTCGGAGCGATCTCGCCCCTGCGAGACGACGACTACGTAATCACCGCCTACCGCGAGCACGCGCAGGTGCTGGTGCGTGGTGCGAGCCCCAATGCGGTGATGGCGGAGCTGTATGGACGGGTGGATGGGACCTCCGGGGGTCTTGGCGGCTCGATGCACCTGTTCGACAAGGCGCACAATTTCCTGGGCGGGCATGGCATCGTCGGAGGGCACCTGCCGCTGGCAGCCGGAGTGGGCTACGCGATCCGGTACCGCGAGGGAGACCAGGTCTGCCTGTGCTTCTTCGGCGATTCGGTGGTGAACATCGGGTCCTTCCACGAAGCGATGAACATGGCGGCCCGCTGGCGACTGCCGGTCGTCTTCTTGTTGGAGAACAACGCGTACGGGATGGGTACCGACATCCGCCGTGTCGCGGCGGCGGAGGCGCTGATCGAACGGGCCTGCTCGTACGAGGGGATGGGAGCCATCTCGGTAGACGGCATGGATGTGCTCGCGGTTCGCCAGGCCACCGAGGAGGCGATTGCCCGGGCGCGGAACGAGAAGCTCCCCACGTTCCTCGAGGCTCATTGCTACCGATACATGGGGCACTCGATGGCCGACCCCTCTCACGGTACCTACCGAACGAAGGAAGAACTGGAGGAGCGGCGAACGGATGACCCGATCCTCGACTTTCGGCGAAAGTTGATCGATGCCGGCCGGATCACCGCCGAGGAGGTCACGGCCATGGACCGGGAGATCATCGAGGTGGTGGAGGCATCGGCGGAGTTCGCGGAGAGTAGCCCCTTCCCCGATCCCGCCGCGATCTACGAGCACGTCTATTCGGACGACTACCCCGATGACATCGCCAGGAGGGACCGATGGCGGTGATCACTTACCGGGAGGCGCTCAATCAGGCTCTTCGCGAAGAACTGGAGCGGGACGAACGCGTCTTCATCATCGGGGAGGAAGTCGGGGAGTACGACGGGGCGTACAAGGTCACCAAAGGCCTGTTGGACGACTTCGGGGAATGGCGCGTGCGCGATGCGCCGATCGCCGAGCTGGGCTTCGCGGGGCTCGGAGTCGGGGCGGCGATGGTGGGCCTGCGCCCGATCGTGGAGTTCATGACGTGGAACTTCGCCCTGCTGGCGATCGATCAAGTCATCAATTCCGCTGCGAAAATGCACCAGATGTCGGGTGGGCAATACAACGTGCCCATCGTCTTCAGGGGCCCGGGCGGTGCCGCGTTGCAGCTCGCCGCCCAGCACTCCCAGGCACCGGATCCATGGTTCGCGTACGTGCCCGGACTCAAGGTCTGCGCGCCCGCCACCCCTGCGGACGCCAAGGGACTGCTGAAGGCCGCGATTCGTGACGATGACCCCATCGTGTTCATCGAGGGCGAGTTGCTCTACAACCTCAAGGACGAGGTGCCGGAAGACGAGTACGTGACCCCGATCGGGGAGGCAGAGGTCAAACGGGAGGGCTCGGACGTCAGCATCATCACCTACTCGAAGATGGTCCACCAGTCCTTGACCGCCGCGCAGAAGCTCGCGAGCGAGGACGGGATCGAGGCGGAAGTGATCGATCTGCGCACGCTGCGTCCTTTGGATGTGGACACGGTGGTTGCCTCCGTGCGCCGGACGAATCGAGCCGTCGTAGTCGAGGAGGGTTGGCCGGCGTGCAACGTGGGGGCCCAGGTGGTCGACGACATCCAGCGGGAGGCGTTCGACAACCTCGACGCACCCGTGGCCCGCGTTTCGGGACTGGATGTCCCGATGCCGTACGCGCGCAACCTGGAGAAGCTGGTTTTCCCGAACGCCGAGCACATCCTGAAGGCCGTCCGGCACGTCTGTTACAGAGGCTGAGGAGTCGATGGCTACCAAGGTCGTGATGGCGCAGCTGAGCCCGACGATGGAAGAGGGAAAGCTGCTCGAGTGGAAGGTCCGGGAGGGCGATGCGGTCTCCCAGGGCGACATCGTGGCCGAGATCGAGACCGACAAGGCCAACATGGACGTCGAGGCGATGGGGGAGGGTGTGCTCCGGAAGATCCTCGTCCAGGCTGGTGAGACGGTGCCGGTCGGAGCGCTCATCGGAGTGATCGCCGCGCCGGACGAATCCATCGACGATCTGATCTCGAGTGCCTCCGCCCCCCCGACGGACGGCGCCACTCCCGCGGCGGAGGTCGAGGCGTCCGCTCCGGTGGTGGGTGTCGCGACCGCGGAGACGGAGGCGGCTGCGGGACCGCCGCGCGAGTCCGCGGCGCCCGAAGGAGTCTCACCCGAGTCGGCCGACGCGCCACCCGATGGCCGCCTGAAGGCCTCGCCGGTGGCCCGTCGGATCGCGGCCGAAAGCGGCATCGACCTCGGCGCGATCACGGGCTCGGGCCCGGGAGGACGGATCGTGAAGGCGGATGTAGAGGCGGCGTTGGCCGGCGTCGCGTCCGCCCCGCCCGCCGGGGCTCCCGCCGCGCCCGCCCCGCCCGGAGAGGCCTCTGCGGTCTCCCCGCCGGCGGCGGTCCAGCCGGTACCACCCACGGCGCC
>JBDHHV010000201.1:0-11123 GCA_039589195.1 Gemmatimonadota bacterium
GATCGATTTCTGGACGGGTGCCCTGGTGGTCGTGGTCGTGACCGGCGTGTACACGATCTTCGGCGGCCTGCGGGCGGTCCTGTATACGGACCTGCTGCAGATGTTCGTCCTCATCGGGGGTGCCGTGGCCGTCATGTTCCTCGGCCTCAATGCCCTGGGTGGCTGGGACGCCATGACGGAGACGGTGGGACCCGGGTTTCTCACCTTGTGGAAGCCGATGACGGATCCGGACTTCCCCTGGACCGGGATCCTGTTCGGGGCCCCCATCCTCGGCGTCTGGTACTGGTGCACCGACCAGTTCATCGTCCAGCGGACGCTCGCCGCGCGAGATGAGGATCATGCCCGCCGCGGAACCGTGTTCGCCGGGTACCTCAAGTTGCTGCCGCTGTTCATCTTCGTGATCCCCGGCGTGATCGCCTACGCGTTGTCGCAGCAGGGGCGGCTGCAGCTCGCCGCCCCGGATCAGGCGTTGCCCACGCTCATCGGTGTGCTGCTCCCGATCGGACTGCGCGGGCTGGTGGTGGCCGGGCTACTGGCGGCCCTGATGAGCTCGCTCTCGTCGGTGTTCAACTCCACCTCCACCCTGATCACGCTGGACGTCTACAAGAAGCTCCGCCCAGAAGCCTCCGAGCGACGCCTCGTGTTGATCGGCCGGTTCGCCACGGCGGCGCTCGTCGGCTTCGGCCTGTTGTGGATCCCGCTCATGAAGTTGATTTCCGGTCAGCTCTACCAGTACCTCCAGAGCGTGCAGGCGTACATTTCTCCCCCGATCGCGGCCGTATTCCTGCTCGGCGTGCTGTGGCAGCGGGTCAACGCGACGGGCGCGATGGCAGCCCTGATCACCGGGTTCGTGTTGGGAATGGGGAGGCTCGCGGCAGAGCTCGCCAAAGGGAGCCTGGACGGGCTCCTGTTCGCCTACGCCGACATCAACTTCTTGCACTTCGCGATCGTCCTGTTCGTGATTTGTACGGCGGTCCTGATCGTGGTGAGCCTGCTGACGGCGCCTCCCCCGGCGGAGAAGGTGGCAGGGCTGACGCTCGGCGTCCGGGAAAAGGCGGAAGCGGTCGCGAGTCGCTGGCGCCGAACGGACCTGAGGCTGACCATCGGGCTGATAGTCTGCGTGGGGGTGGTGTGGATCTACTTCTCATAAGAGTGGCGATCCCGACAACGCCGCTTTGGCCTTCGACACGGGCGTGAAGCTATGAATCGCGCTGAACTTCTTCGTGTTCGCCATCCTGCTGAACACCGTTGGGATCGTCATCGCCCGGGTGATCGAGGACTACGCCGTGGCGGGGACGACGGCGGCCACTCTGGAAGCTTTCAAGGATCTTTCGATCGCGGCAGCCTCGTTTCTGCTCGCCTCGTATGTGCCCCGCTTCGGATACCGGCGCACGATGCTCCTCGGGCTCATGGCGGTGATGCTGGCGAGCATCCTCGTCGCGGCGGTCACGGGCTTCTGGGTCACGCCGGTGCTGTATGCCACCATCGGCATCAGCTTCGCACTCATGAAGACGGCCGTGTACTCGACCATTGGCCTCATCACAGCGACGCAGGCCGAGCACACGGGGCTGATGAACAACCTCGAGGGCGTCTTCCAGGTCGGTGCGATGTCCGGGCCGCTCATCTTCGCTTTCATGATCGACTTCAGCCGGTGGACCGACACGTACTGGATCCTCGCCACGCTTATCCTCATCGCGCTCGCCCTCATGTGGTTCACCCGGCTCGACGAGCACGAGATCGAGGAGCATTCGGAGGAGGCGGGCTTCCTGGAGATGCTCAAGCTCCTCAAACGACCGATCGTGTGGACGTTCGTCGTGTGCGCGTGGTTGTACGTGATGATCGAGCAGAGCTTCGGGACGTGGTTGCCGCGCTTCCATGAAGAGATCTTCGGGCTCTCCGCGGCCGTCGCCTCCGGCTTCATGAGCCTCTACTTCGGCTCGATCGCGCTCAGCCGCTTCCTGGCGGGCTATCTGTCGAAGCGCGTGCCGTGGATCGCGCTTCAGCTCACCTACCTCGCGCTCGCCTTCGTCGTCACGAGCACCGTGGTGCTGCTCACCTCCGGGAACGACCCGCAGACGGTCACGTCGTGGCTCGCAGCGCCCAGGCTGGCCTTCCTGTTCGCCATCGTCGGTTTCTTCCTCGGCCCCATCTATCCGACGATCTCGTCGATCGTGCTCACGAAGATGCCGAAGACGCAGCAAGCGGCGATGACGGGACTCATCATCATCTTCTCGGCCCTCGGGGGGACGACGGGCTCGCTCATCACCGGCCGGCTCACCGATGTCCTGAACACGCACGACGCCTTCTATTTTCCGCTCATCCCGATCGCGCTGCTGGCGCTGATGCTGCTCCCGTACAAGCGCCTCGCCGACCGGGGGGAAGCGCCGACGGAGGGGACGCCGGCACGAGGGGGGCCGACGCCGGAGCCGGCGACGGGGGAGAGTGAGATGAAAGTCCGCGTCGAGGAGACCTTCCGCCGTCTCCTCGAGCAGGAGGACACCGACGGCGACAATCAGATCACCGTAAAGGACGAAGGGCCTCGGCGGTTCGTCGTCGAAGCTGAAGACGGCGAAGGGTACGCCGTCGAAGGGACCTACCCTCTCTCGAATCTCCTCCAGGAGCTTGCGCTCGCCCGGGATGAAGGGGCCGAGACGCTTGAGCTCGACCCCGAGCGGATTCACGAGAATCCCGTCTCCCGCATCTCGCGCACGATCCGCGAGGTGTTCTGGGACGGGCTCACGCGCACGCTCGATGCCGAGGGCCTCATCCGCGTGGCCGTCGATGCCAAAGGCGAGGGCACCGACCTGGATCGCCGGCCCCGCGTCTACGTCCCGTACGGCGACGCGAAGGCGCTGGCGTACTACCAGCGTCTGGCGGAGGAGCGGCCAGAGCTCGGCTTCATGGTGGGCCGTCTGCCCGAGACGGTGACGCCCGAATACGTCCTCGGCCTCAACGAGCGGCCCGGCATCTTGAGCCTCGTCCTGGTGGAGGACGACGACGGCGTCACGCGCGGTCTACCGTTCGTAGTTCCTGGCGGGCGCTTCAACGAGCTCTTCGGGTGGGACAGCTACTTCATCGCCCTCGGGCTCCTCCTCGACGGCCGGATCGAGCTGGCCAGGGGCATGGTCGACCACTTCCTGTATACTTCCTCACCCGCTCGCAGCCCCCGTTTCTTACCGCCATGGGCTGGGCCGTCTACCGACACCTTCCCGAAGGTGAGGAGCGCGACGCGTGGTTCGCCGGTGTCATTCGGGCCGCCATCCGGGAGTACGAATCCGTCTGGATGAGCCCGCCGAAGCTCACCGACACGGGGCTGAGCCGGTACTACGCGCGCGGGATCGGTATGCCACCCGAGACCGAGGCCGGGCACTACGATGGCCACTTCAAGCCGTACGCCGAGGCTACGGGGATGGACGTGGCCAGCTATGCGCAGGCGGTCCGGAGGCGTGACATCGTCGACCCCGAGCTGGATGCGTACTTCGTGCACGACCGCACGCTGCGCGAATCGGGGCACGACAACAGCTACCGGCTCGAGGGGCGCGCCGCCGATCTGTGCACGGTCGATCTCAATTCGCTCCTGTATCGGTACGAGATCGACATCGCGCGCGCGCTGGAGGAGGTCTTCGACGGGGCGCTCGAGACCCTCGATGGCTCCCTTCATACGAGTGTCGCTTGGGAGGAGCGCGCCCAGCGCCGGGTGGAGCTGATGACCCGCCTGTGCTGGAGCGAGAAACAGGGGCTTTTCTCCGACTACGACTTCGTCGCGGGCGAGCAGACGGGGTTCGAGAGCGTGACGTCGCTCTACCCGTTATGGGCAGGCCTCGCCTCCCGGGACCAAGCGGCCTCTCTCGTCGAGCGCGCGGTCCCGCTGTTCGAGGAAGCGGGCGGGCTCGCCTCCACCACGGAAGCTTCGCGCGGGCCCGTATCCGAGGACCGTCCCCAGCGACAGTGGGACTACCCGTTCGGCTGGCCCCCGCACCAGGTCCTCGCATGGCAGGGCCTCGTCAACTACGGATACGAGCCGGTCGCGCAGCGCCTCGCCTATCGGTGGCTGCACATGATCACGAGGAACGCTGCCGACTACAACGGCACCATCCCCGAGAAGTACGACGTCGTGAGCTGCACCCATGACGTGTTCGTCGAGTACGGCAACGTGGGGACCGAGTTCGACTACATCACGCGAGAGGGCTTCGGGTGGATGAACGCCTCGTACCAGATCGGGCTCTCGCTGCTCGGCGATGAGCTCCGCGCCGCGGTCGAAGCGAGCGCTCCGCCGGAAGAGCTCTTCTGACAGAACGTGGAAGGGGCGGCCCCGGTAGAGCCGCCCCCTCGCCATGGGGGCGAATGAATCACTCATAAAGAAGATCAGCGTTCTGCCTGCCAAAGGGATTGTGGAGATTTGAGGAGGAGGAAGCGAAGCGCCCGGCCGAGGGCCGGGCGCTGAGGTGTCTTGGCAAAGCGGTGCCAATCCACTAACCGACGCAGATACTGCCCTGATAGGTCAGGGTGACGGTGAACGGGAACCCACTCGTATCCAGGGTACCGTGGAAGTTCAGGTGTCCCGTCGCCTCCTCCGGGGCGACAATGGTACCGTGCCCGTTTATGCGGGCCAATGCGCCGAGTCCCGGCGCACCCACGGCCATGTTATCGTGCCGGAGTTCCAACGTCGTTCCGTTCAATTCAGGAACGCTACCGCCTGTCACACTAACGAAATCCGTGCCGTCGTTCAGGAAGGCCTTGCCGTGCCACACACCAGGCTGCGGGAACACCGTCAGGATGGTTCCCACGAGGTCGCCGGTTACGGTGCCGACGTTTGGACCCCCTGGCGCGAGTACGAGGGCGACTTCAAACCGAATCGCTTGGCATCCCGGCATGACCGAGGCGGTGACCGAGAGGTGGTCATCCGGCTGCACGACCGCGGAATCGCCACAGGCGAACGCCAGCAGTAGAAACGGGAGTAAGACGAGCTTGCGCATGGGAACACCTCTCCTTGCCGATACGGCTGCGTGGCGTCTGCCACGGTTCGTCTGCGGGGCAGCGTAGCAAACGCGGGCTCGTGCCGTGCCATCGGCACAACACTACGTCGGGGCTCATATCGAAAGACGGTGAAGGAGGGGTCTCGCTGATCTTCCCCTTCACCTTCTGGAACGAAATCGTGCAGCGAAACGGCTCAAGAGAAATGAGGCACACCGGCTGATTCGCCTTGCACGCGCTGGAGGAGGTCTTCGGCGGTACGCTCGAAACTCCCAATGGCTCTCTTCATACGAGCGTTGCGTGGGAGGAGCGCGCCGACCGCCGTAAGGAGCTGATGACCCGCCTGTGCTGGAGCGAGAAGCAGGGGCTGTTCTCCGACTACGACTTCATCACGGACGAGCAGACGGGGTTCGAGAGCGTGACGTCGCTTTACCCGTTATGGGCAGGCCTCGCGTCCCTGGACCAAGCGGCCACACTCGTCGAGCGTGCGGTGCCGCTGTTCGAGGAGGCAGGCGGCCTCGCCTCCACCACGGAAGCCTCGCGCGGGCCGGTCTCCGAGGCCCGCCCCCAGCGACAGTGGGACCCGTTCGGCTGGCCCCCTCACCAGATCCTCGCATGGCAGGGCCTAATCGACTACGGCTACGAGTCGGTCGCGCAGCGCCTCGCGTATCGATGGCTGCAAATGATCACGAGGAACGCGGCCGACTACAACGGCACGATTCCCGAGAAATACGATGTGGTGAGCCAGACCCACGACGTGTTCGTCGAGTACGGCAACGTGGGGACCGAGTTCGACTACATCACCAGGGAAGGCTTCGGGTGGAGGAACGCCTCGTACCAGATCGGCCTGTCGTTGTATCCGACGATCTCCGGGCCGCCCTCGAAGCGGGCACTCCGCCGGAGGAGCTCTTCTGATAAAGTGGAAGGGGCGGCCCCGGTGGAGCCGCCCCGATTGTCGACGCACGTCGACGTTACGAAGCGCTGAGTGGCGTCAGCAGCTTGGCTACGGCCCCCCGATGGGCGTCAGCCGGATGTCCTCCACGAGGATTCTCAGTTCACCCGTCTGGAGGTTGAAGACGACTCGCTGCTCCTCCGTGTAACGCACCTGTCCGCCGTTGACGAGGTCGGTAAGCGTCCCCTGAGCTCTCCAGCCCTCCGTACGCGCACCCTTGTCACACGGAGCGACGAAGCTACAGCTCGTGTCGAACCTGAAGTGGTCTCCAATCCCCTCAGCCACACGCGGCAGCTTCAGGGCGTCGCAGAAGGTGGGCTGACTCCCGAAGTTGGCGAGCCCCGCATAGATGTGTTGCGTAGGATTCTCTATGACTGCGTGTGATCGGACAGCCCCTGAAGTAACGGCATTCTGGAACTCGAGAATGTCGGGGGGCTCTCCCGCTGGGAACTGACACGGCCAGCTTTGCGCCGGGTCCAGGGCCCCCAAGCCGTTCACGCTCAGGAGATCGCGAGCGGGATCGGTTCCGAGCCAGATAACGGGAACCCCACCCCGGAGCACGACCGAATTACCGGGATGTGCAGGGCCGTTGCTGAAGTTGAACGCTGGTGCCGCGGGGTTGAGTTCGGTCGCCTCGGGCGCGACGGGCTCAGTCACCTCCCCGCACGCAACAAGCGCAAGCAGGAGTGACGCCAGGGTGAGCCCTCTCATTTGAGCATCCCTCCACGCCGATGCAAATGAATGCGTCTGCCACGGTTCCTGCGGATGGTGGCAGACCAGGGGTCGTGGCGTGCCATCGGCTACAACACGTCGCGGCTCAGTATCGAGAGACGGTGAAGGGGGAGTCCCGCTGACCTTCCCCCTCACCTTCTGCAACGAAATCGGGCGGCCAAACGGCTCAAGAGGGTGGATGCAGGCGATCCGCCTTGCACGCCCTGCGGCGGACGCCTAGGCTGAAACGACACGTCCCGTTCCATTGGCCGCGTTCCGCCCGGCAGCGGAGGTGGCTATGCCGTCCGCGCCATCCGAAGTCACCCGCTTGCTGAGGCAGTGGAGTGCGGGGGACGAGCGCGCCCGAGATCAGCTCATCCCGCTCGTGTACGAACAGCTGCGCCGGTTGGCGCACAAGCGGCTGGAGCGTGCCCCCCGCGAACGCACCTTGAACACGACGGGATTGGTCCACGAGACCTACCTTCGGCTGGTAGGGTCCCCCCAGGTAGACCTCCCGGACCGGGCCCACTTCCTCGCGCTCGCGTCACAGATCATGAGGAACCTGCTCGTGGATCGTGCCCGCGCGCGCTCGGCCGCGAAGCGCGGCGGCGGCAAGACTCCGCTCGAGTTGGACGAGAGCCTCTGGGTTTCGGAGGAGAATCTGGATGCCGTCGCGGAGCTCGATGAGGCCCTTACGCGTCTGGAGGCTCTGAGCCCGCGCCAGAGCGAGCTGCTGGAGCATCGCTACTTCGGGGGGTTGTCCCTGAAGGAGAGCGCCGCGGCGTTGGGGATCTCGCTCGCTACCGTGAAGCGTGAGCTACGCTCTGCGCGCGCTTGGCTCGCGCTGGAGCTGAGCGGCGAGCCCCTTCGCTGATTCGCCGTATGGATCCGCGACGGTGGGACGAGGTCCGGGCCGCCTTCGACGAGCTCGTCGAGCTGGACCTGGCCGAGCGGCCGAGCGGCCGACGAGCGGTTGGCGTCGATCGAAGCCGCCCTGGTCCTCCCCACCGGCGCCGAGCACCTGGAGCGCGTGAACGCCGCCCTCTCCGACCGCTACCGCGTCCACGCCGAGATTGCCTGGGGCGGCACGGCGACGGTCTATCGAGGCCTCGACCTCAAGCACGACCGCCCTGTGGCCATCAAGGTCCTGCATCCGGAGCTGGGCGTCACGCTCGCTGCCGACCGCTTTCTCCGCGAGATCCAGATCGTCGCCCAGCTACATCACCCGCACATCCTCGCGCTCTACGACTCGGGCAAGGCGGATGGTCTGCTGTACTACGTCATGCCGCTCGCAGAGGGTGAGACACTCCGAGCTCGGATCGCCTGTGACGAGCAGATACCGCTTGCGGAGGCGCTTCAGATCACCCGCGAGGTAGCCGACGCGCTGAGCTACGCACACGAGCACGACGTGATCCACTGCGACGTGAAGCCTGAGAACGTCATGCTGGAGTCCGGCCATGCGGTCGTGACCGACTTCGGGATCTCACGGGCAATCTCGGAAGCGGGTGACAGCAGGGTCACCGAACCCGGGATGGCGATCGGCACGCCCGCCTACATGAGCCCCGAGCAGGCGGCTGGCAGCACCGAGTTGGATCAGCGAGCGGACGTCTATTCGCTCGGCTGCGTGCTGTACGAGATGCTGGCGGGCGAGCCGCCGTTCCCGGCCACGAGTACGCAAGAGATCCTCGCTCGAAAGGCGACGGAACCCGCGCCTTCGTTACGGACGGCGCGGCGCGCCGTGACCAAACCGGTCGAGGAGGCGCTGCAGCGCGCGCTGGCCAACGCGCCGGCGGACCGGTTCCGGACCGCGCAGGAGTTCGTGGCCGGGCTGACGGCGGCAGATGTGAGGCCGCTGAGGGGCTCGACCGGCCCGAGGGTGAGGTCCACGCGAGCGATCGTGTGGGTGGGAGTGCTGGTGGCCACCGGTGTCGTGACGGGGTTGTTGCTGAAAGGAAGGACAGGCGCAGGCGAGCTCGACGCCAATGTACTGGCCGTGGCCCCGTTCGACGTCATCGGATCGGGACTGGAGATGTGGGGTGAAGGGCTCTCCGACATGCTCTCCCACAGTCTGGACGGTGCAGGGCCGCTCAGGACGGTGTCACCATCGCTGGTCGTCAGGGCCTGGGACGGGCCGGCCGATCCCACCTCTGCGGTGCGGCTCGGGGCAGTCCTTGGAGCGGGGCTCACCGTGTACGGCCGCCTCGTGTCGGGAGGCGACTCGGTCAGGCTTAGCACGACACTCCTGGACGTGGCGACGCAGACCGCCATCAGAGACCTCGAGGTCCGCAGCCATCGCGACAACGTCGATCGTCTCGCCGACTCCCTGGCCGTCCGTCTGCTCGGCGAGCTCAACCGCGTCAGGCAGCTGGGCGCTGTGCAGCTCCATTCGCTCGGCTCGTCCTCTCCCGTGGCGCTGAAGGCCTTCCTCCAGGGGGAGCAACACTTCCGCCGAGCAGCGATGGACTCCGCGGGGCTCTACTACGAGCGCGCGATCGAGTTGGATTCCACGTTTGCGCTCGCCTACAACCGCAGGGGCTCCGTGGCTTGGTGGCCCTCGGTTCAAACGGTTCAGCCAACCCCACCCTGGGGATGGTGGCTTCGAGCGGGGGAGCTCAACCGGGGACTCGCCGTCCGCGAGAGTCTGCTGGTCGCGGCCGACTCGATGTATGCAGCGGTCAGGACTACGTTCGCGCCCGACTCGATGACGTGGGCCATGCTCCAACGGCTGTTCGCTACGTTGGAAGACGCCGACCGCATCTACCCTGACGATCCGGAGATACGGCACCGCATCGCGGAAGCGGAGCTCCACACCCCCATCTTCGGGCGCGTTCCCGAGCGGCCGCGCGAAAGCTTCGAGCGAGTCGTCGAGCTCGATTCCAGCTTTACGACGGCATATGCGCACCTGATCGAATTGCACGGGTGGCTACAGGAAATCGAGCTGGCCCGGAAGTCCAGCGCGGCATACCTGGCACGCGGGCCAGACGACGCAGTGGCGAACGCGCTCCGCATCCTGCACGCCATCTGGGACCCCGCGCGAGGTACGCAGGCGGAGGTCGAGTCCCTGCTCGATACGGCCTCGCTCAAGAGATTCTGGGACGTGTCGTTTCCCCTGGAGACGCTCCCGGATTCCGCGGAGCCGGCGATTCAGGTCGTTCGCGCGTACCTGTCCCGCGACGATGGCGACGGGTACGCACGCGACTATCTGGCGAGAGTCCTGGCGTTTCGGGGCCACTTGCAGGAGGCGCGGGAGATCGTCGAAGAGCCTGAGACATACCTCTCCCGATACGTATTCACGGAGCTGGCGTTGCTGGGGGTGATGGAGCCCGAGAGAGCGGCCGAAGTGTTCTCGAGGTTTCCCCGCGAGCTGAGCGATCTGCCGATTCCGTGGTGGGCGAGCATCGGCGATACCACCTCCATTATGGACGCCCGCACGGCTTTCGAGGCAACCAGCAGGTCGGACACCCTATCGGGCACCGAGGTCGGTTGGGCGCGCTGGCGCGCCGCAAAGGCGGACTTCTACTTGGCCATGGCGCGCCGCGACACGACCGAGGCCCTGCGCATGGCGAGTCGGTTCCCCGAATACCACGTGTGCAACCAGGGGTGCTACTACCAGAGACTGACGAAGGCCCGGCTGCTGGTGGCAGCAGGCAGGGTTCGAGAGGCCGCCCGGCTCCTAGATGAGGGCTCGAACAACGCGTTCACCGTGGATCGGCCCGTCCAGCTCGAGTACCGGCCCCTGAGGGTCCACGTGCCCGGCGACGTCATCTGGCGACTCGAACGAGCGCGGGTCCACGAATCACTCGGCAACGCAGAGCAGGCGATAAGAGATTACGAATTCGTCGAGGGTGTGTGGGGCAATGCGGACGACTCGCTTCAGCCGATGGTCGAGGAGTCGCGGGAGGCCCTCCAGCGGCTGAGGGGAGATGTCCGACATTGACGGTTGAAACCTGGCTCGAGCTCAAGCTGGGCGGCGAGTCCCTTCGCTGAGTCTCCGGCCGAATGGGCGACGGTGCGACGAGATCCGGGCCGCCTTGTCACGTGCTCCGCATCGACTCGCTTTGGGACCCGATCCGTGACGATCCGTGCTTCCAAGCGCTCCTCGCCAGGTACGAGAACGGAACGCCTCGCGGTTGGGACGACTGGTTTGGGGGTCACTAGGGCGTCTCGACCGCGACATCGAAGAGATGACTCTCCATGGGCCCGAGAGAATGCAGAGGCAGATAACCCTGGATCCGGCCATCTTCCTGTACGTGCAGCAACCTACCCGGCTCACTCCCCAAAAGACTCCTGATTGCGTATGTGCCCGCGGGCAGCACGGCTCCTTCCGACGTCAGCGTCACGCCTGAGAGCGGCTCCGACCCGAGGTTCGCGACCACTAGCGCCGCCCGATCGCCCTCGCGCCTCAGGTAGGCCGCCACCGCGTCGCTGCTCGCCTTGAGCGGGAGCAACTCGCCCGCACCGAGAGCCGGGTTGGCTGCGCGCAGGT
>JBDHHV010000202.1:0-4381 GCA_039589195.1 Gemmatimonadota bacterium
AAGGTGGTCCCCCGTTGACTCGGTGGTCCTCCGCCGGGTACCGACCGCCACCAGACGAGCTCGGCCCGCAGCAGGCCGAGGTCGTCCTCGATGTCGAGGACGAGGGGCATTATCGCATCAGGTCCAAGCAGGGTATCGGGCGCCGGGAACAACAAGCGAATGTCCGGTCGCGCATCCGGGATCACGATCAACTCGAGGGGCTCGGGGATGATCGGCGTGCCGATCCCGGCCGCCGACTCGAGGTACCAGGTCCACCGCCCGGAGCTCGTGGGCCACAGCTCGCCGCTGAAGCTGCGCCCGGCAAGCTCGAGCGACAGCACCCGTTCACCGACGCCCGATTCGGAAGCCGGCTCCAATGGTCTGAACGCGAGACTGGCATCGTCGAGCGGGTGATTCGTCTCGCCCGCGAGGGACATCCGCGTCCCCTCCGGAATCACGAGCGGTGGGACCCGACCCCGATGGACCTCGCCCCCCCGCCCCAGGTACGCGGGATACGTGATCATCGCGCGCAGGTCCTGAACGAGTAATGGCTCGACCGGGCGGACGATGAGCGTGTCGCTCGTGCGTCCCCCGGCATCCTCAGCCCACACGTGTAGCTGTGCCGTGATCGGATCGGTGGAGCCGCTCGCCTCCTCCCCTTCCACCGCGAGCACCACTCTCCGTGGCGGTTCGCCGGTGACCTGCCACACGAGGTCGACCTCGCTTCGTCCGGGGGCCTGGATCTGCACGACGGCCCGTCGACCCCTCGGGACGACCTCGTCCTCGAGGCGGACCTCGAGCGGGAGAAGCGGTGGCGGAAATGCCGTGCGCCAGGGTACGCCGAGCGCGGTGGCCGCCGAGTATGTCGCCCGCGGTCGGGCAACCATCGAAACGACCAGGACGCAAAGAACCCCGACGCCCGCGTACAACGCCCGCATCGCCCGTCGGCGCCACAGGGAGGCGCTTACGGGCAAGAGCCGGTCGCGCCCCAGGCCAGCCAGCCCCTCGGCCACACGCCGGTGGTGCAGACCGGCAAGCGTGGGGAGGCTACCGGCCCCCGTCTGTGCCACCGGAACGGGGAGCTCGAGCGCGGCGAGGACATCGCCTTCTCCCAGACCCGCCGCCCGGTCGACTTCCGGGGCCAGGAGAGGTGGAGTCAGCTCGCCCGTGACACGGCGGTACAGGACCGCACCCAGCGCGATGCCGATCGCGACGAGGAGCGCGAGGAAGAGAGGCCAAGGCGATCCGCGCCCCTCGCGCAGATCCGCAGGTATCACGCTCAACAGGAGCACGACGGCGGTCACCAGAGTGACGGCGGAGGCGACATACACAAGCCCGACCCGGCGCCGTAGCGCCGCGACCGCATCGATGAGACGTTCCATACCGTCTCTCGGCTGGCTAGGCATCTTCGCCTGACTCTACTCGCAAGCCAACCTCGTAGGCTCGATTCCGTGACACCCCGAACTCGGCGCAGAGACAGTCCATAATGTCCCTCGTGCTGGCTCCCGAGCGTGCCAGCTCACGCGCCGCCCGCTCCAGCGCGTCGCTGTCCGGCTCGGTGCCCTGCTTCGCGCCCGCGATGACCAGGGTAGTCTCTCCGCGAATCGTCTTCCCGGCGCTTTCGGCGCGCAGCCCGCTGATCGTGCCTCGCTTGACCTCCTCGTGGAGCTTGGTCAGCTCTCGGCAAAGGACGCACGGGCGATCCGCGAGGCCCGCTTCACTTAGATGCACCAGGAGCTGTTCGAGTCGCCTGGGCGACTCGAAGGCCACGACCGTATCGGGAGAAGTCGCGACCTGAGCGATCCACTCCGCGCGGGCGGGGCCACGGCGGGGAGCGAAGCCGAGAAAGAGAAAACGATCTGCGGGCAGACCGGAGACCGTCAGGGCCGTGAGCACCGCCGAGGCTCCCGGGACCGGCACGACGCGCAGATCGTGGTCGTGCACGGCTTGGACGACTCGCCGTCCGGGGTCGGATACGGCGGGCGTCCCGGCGTCGGTCACGAGTGCGCAGTCCACCCCGGATTCCAACCGTCGCACGATCTCCGACACCCGCTCTGCCTCGTTGTGCGCGTGGAGCGAGCGGAGAGAGACATCGTGTCCCAGATGCGCGAGGAGACGACCGGTGCGCCGCGTGTCCTCGGCATAGCACATCGAGACGTCTCCCAGCACCGCGGCCGCCCTCGCCGTGATGTCGGCGAGGTTTCCGATCGGTGTGCTCACAACGTAAAGAACCCCTGCCATCCCGCCCGACTCCCCGGACGGGCGCGGCCCGAAACGCAGGCGCCTCCCGACCCGACTGACGGGCGGGAGGCCCTTTGCGCGCCCCGAGGCCCTACCCGGCCTACGTGTGCTCCAGGATCTTCTGCTCCAGCGCGGCTTTCGGCAGCGCGCCGATCACCATATCGACGAGCTCACCGTCCTTGAAGAAGAGAATGCTCGGGATCGACCGAATGTTGAAGCGCTGTGACGTGTGAGGATTCGCGTCGACGTCCAGCTTGCCGACCTTCAGCGTGTCGGCGTAATCGCCAGCCAGCTCCTCCACGATGGGGCCCACGATCCGGCACGGGCCACACCATTCGGCCCAGAAATCGATCAGCACCAGTCCATTCGAGCTTTCTACTTCATCGGCGAAGTTCTCATCCGTAATCTCGATCATCCCGCCCCCCACCGTCTCGCTCATCTCATCCCTCCGTGAATCAGTCGCGTCGTGATCGTACCCCGCTCGTCACGCGCGGCCGCTAGATCTCGCGTTCGACGACGAATACGTTGCGGGCGGCACAAAGTTCGGCCCGCGCTCTCCTGCCACACAGGCGGCCACGATCAAGAGTAACGCACGCATGGCAGATTCGGTGCCCATAATCGACCACGTAGGAATCGCGGTCAACTCGCTGGAGCACGCTCTCCCCATATACGAAGCGTTGCTGGGCGACCCCCCCGCTGGAGTCGAGGTGATCGCGAGTGAATCGGTGCGCGTCGCGTTCTTCGGCGCGGGGCCAGGTCGTGTGGAGCTCCTCGAGCCGCTGGACCCTGAATCCCCCATCGCCCGGTTCCTGGATCGCCGGGGCCCGGGGCTGCACCACGTCTGCCTCCAGGTCGAGGATCTGGACGAAGCGTTGGAGCGGGCGACACGGACCGGCGCCACGGTCATCCCTCCCGGTGCTCGGATCGGGGCCGGAGGAATGCGAGTCGCTTTCCTGCATCCCGGATCCACGGGAGGGGTTCTCCTGGAGCTGGCCGAGTCGGACTCGAGCGAGTGAGCGAGTCCGCGATCGATGTGTCCGTAATCATCCCGACACTGGATGAGGCGGACTCGATCCAGGCAGCCCTGAGTTCGGCGTTCGACGCGTTTGGCGAGACCGTAGACCTGATCGTCGCGGATGGCGGAAGCCTGGACGACACCGTCGCACTCGCTTCCCGCCTCGCGAGGGTGGTCAGCGCGCCGCGGGGGCGCGGGACGCAGCTGAACGCGGGCGCGCATCTGGCGCGCGGTCAGATCTTCGTCTTCCTGCACGCGGACACCATTCTGGATTCCGTGGCCGGCGCACGAATCCGCGAGGCGCTGCGCCATCCCGGCACGGTTGGCGGGTGCTGCCGTTTCGCGGTGGACCCGTCACCCGAGCTGGGGTTTCGATACCGGCTGCTGGAGTGGGGTGTGAACCTGCGCACACGGATCTTCCGCACGGCGACCGGAGATCAGGCCATCTTCTCGAGCCGATCGGCGTTCGAACGCGTGGGCGGGTTTCCCGAGGAGCCACTGTTCGAGGATATCGCTTTCGTACGATCGCTCCGCCGGCTGGGTCGCTTTCAGCCGGTCGATGCGGCCGCACGTACGTCGGGGCGCCGGTGGCAAAGGCGAGGGTTCGTTCGAACGGTGGTAGCGCACTGGCTGCTACGCGCTGCCTACGCCGCCCGTGTGCCGCCGAGTACGCTCGCGCGCTGGTATGCGCGCCCTGTGGCGCGTCGAGCCGCTACTCCCCCCCGGTGAGCGGGTCGGTGAAGATCCGCTCCACGAACCACCGGCCCTGATTGCTGGCCGTGATGAACGGCACCGATACGTCCCCGCTTCTCGTGCCGACCATGTCCGCGATGAGCCGCCGTCCGCCGCCTTCCATCGCGACGTCCATATCCCGGAGTGAGTACGAGGCGTGCTGGAGCAGTGAGGACAGCACGAACATCCGCTGTTCGACTTCCGCTTGCCCGAGGTCGCGCTCGGCTGGACCTGTCGCGCTTCCGAACAGCCGGGCCATCAAGCGGTAGTCGTTTCTGTTCGCCGCATCCAGGAACTGTCCCACCGCGCTCTGCGACGAGAGCGCCCCGTATGCATCCGGGCCCTGCGAAAGACCACCGCCCGACGCGCACCCGGCTAGTACGAGTGCGAAAAGACCGGCTGCCGGCCCCCGTA
>JBDHHV010000203.1:0-4358 GCA_039589195.1 Gemmatimonadota bacterium
CCAGGCAGCGGGCGATCACGTGCTGCCACAGCGAGGGTGCGTTGGGGAAACCCAGGATCCGGCTCGAGAGGGCCATGGCTCGGACGATGTCCTCGGCGGCATCGTTTTCCGGGTTCAGCGCCAGGTATCCGATGCGCTCGCCGGGGATGGAATGGGACTTCGAGAACGAGTAGGCCATCACTCCGTTCTCGTAGACACGCGCTGGGCTGGTGAACGGTTCCGTCGTGTAGCGAATCTCGCGATACGGCTCGTCGGAGAGCAGATAGATCGCTCTGCCGTGCTTGCGGCTCGCGTCCCTGAGCAGGCTCGCCAGCTCTCGGAGACCTGTCTCCGGGTATTGTCGTCCGGAGGGGTTGTTCGGATGGTTGACGACCACGACCCGCGTCCGCTCGCCCAGCGCTCCCTCGATCGCTGCCAGGTCGGGCAGGAAGTCCGGGCCCGTACGGATCACGACGGGCACTCCCCGATGGTTCAGCACGTGCGCCGGGTAGTCCGGGAAGTACGGGGCGAGCAGGATGACTTCGTCGCCGGGATCCAGAACGGCGCGCAAGGCGATGTTCGTCGCCGCGCTGGCGCCGGCCGTGACCACCACGTGGTCGCTTCGAACACCGGGAAGCAGTCCTCGCCGGTCGAGGTGCTCCGCGATGCGCTCCCGGACCTTCGGGTGGCCGGCATGGGGCGTGTAGCGATGCAGATCCGCCCAGGGGTTGGCCACGACCTCCTCGAGGGCCGTCAGCAGAGTCGGCGGCGGCGGCGCGACGGGGTTGCCCAGCGTCATATCCGCGACGTTCTCCGACCCATGGGTCTCCTTGAGCTGCGATCCCAGGGTCCACACCTGTCGTATCGTCGTCCCGGCCCGCATGAGCTCGCGAATCTCTCTTGAGATCAATGCACCACTCCCCCGTGCACGAGGTCGTCGATCACGGATTCCTCGAATCCCGTTTCTCTCAGGATCTCCCGGGTGTGCTCCCCGTACCGGGGTGCGAGCGGGAACTCCTTGCGTCCCGTCTCCACCGCCGCGGGCGGAAGACGCAGCTCCCGGCCGTCCGGGAGCATCGAGCGGGTCAGGTGCTCACGGATGCCCGGCAGGTCACGCGCCTGCTCGACGGTGTGGACCGGGGACGCGACGATCCCACGCTCTCGGAGCAGGGGAAGCAACGCCTCGGTCCGGTGGGTACGCGCGACGCGGCTCAATTCGTCATGGATAGCCACGCGCTCTGCCTTTCTTCCCTCGTTGGTCTCGCGGCCGTCTCGGGCCAGCGAGCGGAACGGCGCAAGCGACGTGAGCCGACGCCACTGCAAGTCGTTCCCGATGGCGAGATACAGCCAGGAGTCCGCGGTTTCGTAGACGTTCACGGGCACGAACTCGCGGTGCTCGTTTCCGCTGCGGTGGACCTCGTCCGCGGTGGCACCCAGATCGAGCAGCGGCGACGTGGTCTGGAGCCAGGAGACGGCGGCCCGGGCCATCGACACGTCGATCCGGGCGCCCTTGCCGCCCTCCGCCTGCTCAACGAGGGCCCGCATCGTCTGGGCGAAGACCTCGTCTCCCGCCTTGAGGTCGATCATCGGGACTCCCATGAGGGTCGGCGGGCCGTCCGGGTGACCCGTCAGGTCCATGTAGCCGAGAAGCGCCTGTAGGGCCGGGTCGTAGCCGGGCGTGTCCGGTTGGTCCGGACCCATGGCCGACACGCCGATCCAGACGAGGTTCTCGTTCGCCCGGGACAGCGTTTCGTAATCGATGCCCAGCTCGGCGTAGCGCCGGGGAAGGGTGTTCGAGGCGAAGACGTCCACCGGAAGGTCCCGGACGATTCGGGGCAGAAGCTCCCGCCCCTGCTCGCGTTTGAGGTCGATGGCCATCGCTTCCTTGCCGACGTTGGGCGCGAGAAAATAGCTCCGCCGGTCGGGGCCCGCCGCGGGCCGGCCGACGTAGCGGTTCGGGTCCCCGGGAGTCTTCTGCCCGGGGCGCGGGGCGCCCTCGAGGCGGATCACACGCCAGCCAATTTGGACGAACCTGAGGGTCCCGTACGACAGGGAAAGGGCCTGCTCCATGGAGAGCACGGTGCGTGGCTTCACTTGTGGATCTCCATGAACACTCGCTCCGGGGTGAGCGGCAAAGCCGTGAAGCGGCCCCCGGTGGCGTGGCGCACGGCGTTTGCCACGGCGGAGGCGGTGCAGATGGATGGCGCCTCCCCGATTCCCTTCGCTCCGTATGGGCCCAACGGGTCGTTGGTCTCTACGAACGTGATGTCGATCTCGGGCACTTCCGGGGCGGTGATGAGCTTGTACTCCCTGAACGTCGGGTTCATCACCTGTCCCCCCTCGACCAAAAGCTCCTCGGAGAGGGCGTAGCCGAGCCCCATGACGACCCCGCCGTGGACCTGCCCTTCGGCGCCCATGCGGTTGATCACGCGGCCGACGTCGTGGGCCGCCGTCACGCGCAGCACCCGAACCACGCCGGTCTCCATGTCGACCTCGACCTCGGCGACCTGCGCGGCGAAGGCGTAGGTGGGCGAGACGTTGCCCTTGTAGTCCGGCGTCTGCATGACGCTGGGGGGCTCGTAGTAATGGTGTGTGACCACCACCTCCGCCTTCTCGGAGAAGTGGAGGGAGCGAACGACCTTGTCGAGGTCGATCAACACTTCCCCGTTCGACGCCCGCACTACCTTCCCCCGGCGGACGTCCAGCTCCTCCGCCGGGACACCGATCTGATCCGACGCGGCGGCGAGCAGCTTGCGTCTCGCCTTGTTCGCCGCGAGGCGCGCCGAGTTGCCGCCGACGAACGTGGTGCGCGAGGCGTGCACGCCGACGTCCCAGGGCCTGACCTGGGTGTCGTTGTTCTGCACCCGGACCTGGTCGAGGGGCACGCCCAGCTCCTCGGCGGCGATCTGGGCCAGCACCGTCTCCGACCCCTGGCCGATCTCCGATGCGCCGGTGATCAGGGTCACCTTCGCGAAATCGTCGACCTCGAGGATCGTGCCGCAGCCGTCGCTGCGGTAGATCTTCGCGCCGCCCCCCACGTGGATCAGGGAGGCCATCCCGATCCCACGGCGAACGTGCGGCCGGTCCGTCTCCGTCCGACCCCGCTTGTCCGACCAGTCCGACCGCTCGGCGGTGGTCGTCAGGCACTCCCGCAGGCCGCAGGTCGTAAGCACCATGCCCTGGCCCGTCGTTTCCCCGGGCTCCTGGGCGTTCCTGAGGCGCAGCTCGAAGGGGTCCATGCCCAGCCGCTCGGCGAGCAGCTCGACGCTGCTTTCCACCGCGAACGTCGCCTGGGGGTTGCCGTACCCCCGCATCGCACCGGCGTACGGGTTGTTCGTGTAGACCACCCTGCCCTTCATGCGGACGTGCGGCACGCGGTACAACGATGAGAAGCTCTGCATCATGACGAACGGCGTGGTCGCCCCCCAGGAGGTGTACCCGCCGTTATCGTGGACGAACTCGACGTCGCGGAACGTGAACGTCCCGTCTCGCTTCGCCCCGGCGCGGATCCGGATCTGCGTGGGCTGGCGGGTCGGCGAAGCCACGAACTCTTCCCGGCGGTCGAACACGAGCTTCACCGGGCGCCCCGTCTTGCGCGCCAGGTGGACCGCGATCGGCTCGTACGGGTAGATATCGAGCTTCGAGCCGAAGCCGCCGCCGATCGTCACCTGGATCACGCGGATCTTCTCCGGAGGGACACCGACGATCGCCGCCATGTCCCGGCGGTAGAGGAACGGGACCTGCGTGACGGAGTACAAGGTGAGGTTTCCCTGCGTGTCGAACGAGGCGACGATTCCGCAGGTGCCGAGGCAGCAGTGGGCGATGTAGGGGAGGCGGTACGTCTCCTCGACCAGCACGTCGGACTCTCGCTCTGCCTGTGCGACGTCCCCGTGGGAGTAGTCGTACTTGAACGCGATGTTGCTCTTCTTTCCCTCGTGGATGAGGGGCGCACCATCCGCCAGTGCCTGTTCGGTTGTCAATACCGGGGGCAGGTTCTCGTATTCGACCCGGATCAAGCCGACGGCATCGCGGGCGATGGCCTCGGTCTCCGCCGCCACCGCCGCGATCTCGTCCCGGATGCAGCGCACCCGGTCCTCCTTGAGAGGCGGGTTGTCTTTCCCGTGCCCGAAGGGAACGTTGTCGATGTCCTTCGCAGCAATGACCGCGCGCACCCCGTCCAGACGCTCGGCAGCGCTGGTGTCCACGGACAGGATCCGCGCGTGGACGCGGTCGGCGCGCAGGATCGCCGCGTGAAGCATCCGCGGGAGCTTCAGGTCGTGGATGTAGATCGCGCGGCCGGCCGCGCGCTCGGCGGCGTCGATCCTCGGGATGCTCTTGCCGATCAGGCTCTCCTTTTCGATGCGCATCAGGATTCCCCT
>JBDHHV010000204.1:0-4688 GCA_039589195.1 Gemmatimonadota bacterium
CCGAATGCCTCGCCGCTGTCCACCGAAGAGGTTCCAGGAGTTGACGACCCCGACCAGGTCGTGTTCCGGGATGACCAGGAGGTATTGCCCGCCGAAGCCGAGACCCGCCCACACATCCACGCCGTCTCGATCCAAACGCCACCACTGGTAGCCATAGCCCCAGCCGGCCGAGTTCACACGATCCACGCGGCGGGTGGTCGCGGCCTCGACCCACTCCGCCGAAAGGATACGTCGCCCGTCCCACTCGCCCCCGCGCAGGAAAAGGTACCCGATCTTGGCCAGGCTCTCAGCCTCCAGGTACAGCCCTCCCTCGGTGTCGGGATAGCCCTTCGGCGTCTTCTTCCAGTGGTAGTCGGAGATGCCGAGCGGCCCGAAGAGGTGCTCCTCCGCGTACTCATCGATGAACCGTCCGGTCGCGCTGCGGATGATCCCCGACATGAGGTGGCTGCCGCCGCTGTTGTAGACCCACTTCTCGCCCGGATCGGCGTCCATGGGCTGGTCCAGGGTGAACTGGATCCAATCCTCGCTCCCCTCGCTGGAGCGTCGTGTTCGTCTCGTTGAACGGACGATCGTTCTCGTGCCACTCGATCCCCGACCGCATCGTGAGGAGGTCATCCAGCGTCACGCGCGCGAGTCGCGGGTCGGCTCCCGAGGTGTCGTAGTCGTCGAAGAACCCGATGAGCGGAGCATCGGTGCCCGCGATCTCGCCACGACCGACTGCGACCCCGATCAGGGTCGAGGCGATCGATTTGGTGACCGACTGTAGCGTGTGCACGTCTCGTCCCTGGTGCCACGGATGGAAGTCGGGGTGGAAGTAGTTGAACTGGTGCGGGCGCCCGCCACCGGCCAGCGCCTCGGTCGTCGACGTATGGCGATCCCGGCTGATCTCCCGGTAGTCGTTCTCGTACCGCTCGCTCGTCACGAGGTAGCCGTTCTTCACGACCACCAGCCGGTCGATGTAGCCGTACGCTCCCGTGAGGATGTCTCGGTGCAGGTCGCCGAACGGGGCAGGGTCGAGACCCTGAGCCTCCGGCGTGGAGGTCGTCCAGCCCGAGGTGGGCCAGGGCGCTTGCTGCGCGTGGAGTCGCACCGCGGGTGACCCCGCGAGCGAGAGGAGAGCGATGGCCGGAATCGTGGCAGCGGTTCGGATCGTGTGCAAAGCGCTACCCTTTCGTGAAGCTGTCGCGGGACTGCGCGCCGTGCAGGAAGAACTCGCCAGCTTGCGTTGGGTTCCTTTCAGGCCAAGTCCAGATCCGCCTTCGGGAAGTCACCTCCGGTACAAAGGAGCGGCTGGTCGGCGAGCCGGGCGGTTGCGTATGAGAGACAATCTCCAAATTTGAGAGCTGCGGGGTGGCGTCCGCGCCCAAAACCAGACCAAGCCCCCACGGCGAGCCCGAAGTGGGCCTCGCTAAACGCGATGGTCTCAACGGATCCTTCCATCAGAAACCGCGATAGCAACCCGCGCGCGTCCTCCCCCAAGCGGGCAGAAAGGACGATCCCCGCCTCCGCCGCCGAGCATATCTGAACGGGAAGTGTAGAGCGAGGGGCGTGGCGGGTGCCCGAGCTCTAGTCCACGAACGCCCACAACAGCTCGCGGCTGGTCTCGTCCAGAGCGGCCGGGTCGGCGACGTGATACAGGTCACCCGCCACATCCCGGATCAGGAAGCCGCCGCCCGGAACTTCGCGCGGCCAATCGTCCAGGCGCGTCTGGAACGACCGCGGTCCCTGTCTCGTGCGGACTTTCCAGGTCCGTATCTCCACCTCCTCGTCCACGGACTCGATGCGCTCCACCTGGAGCACGAAGCCCGCCTCGGCGAGCGCGTCCTCGAGTGCCTCCCTCGATGCGGGCTCCAGCGCCCGCACGTCGGGCACGAGCGCGAACTCGTTCTTATCGTGGTCCAGCAGCGACACGAATCGGGTCGGCTCGGACCACGGGAAGCAGCGGCGCACCCAGACGGGGCACGCCTCGCCTTTCCGCTCCGCCCACAGCTGGCCGTCCTGCCTGCGCTCCACGCGAAGCGCTGGCCGCTCTTTTCGCTTCGCCGTCATCTCGCTCCCTCCTTTCTCGGACATCAAGCCAGCTCCACCTGCAGCTCGTGCAGCCGGCGGTACAGGCCATCCGGCACGGCCAGGAGCTCATCGTGTGTGCCGGCCTCGACGATCCTCCCGTCCTTCACCACCACCAGCCGGGTGGCCCTGTGCAGCGTCGACAGCCGGTGCGCGATGGCGAACGTGGTTCGTCCCGCCACCAGCCGGTCCATCGCCTCCTGGATCTTCCGCTCCGTCTCCGTGTCGACCGACGATGTCGCCTCGTCCAGGATCAGGATTCGGGGGTCGTTCAGGATCGCTCGCGCGATCGACACCCTCTGCCGCTGTCCCCCGGACAGGGTCTGACCGCGCTCGCCCACGATCGTGTCGTAGCCCTGCGCGAGCTCGAGGATGAACTCGTGCGCGTTGGCCGCGATCGCGGCCTCGATCACGTCATCCAGGCTCGCGTCGGGCCGGCCGTAGCGGATGTTCTCCAGCACCGTCCCGTGGAACAGGTACGGATCCTGGAGCACCATCCCCACCTGGCGCCGGTAGTGGTTCGTATCCAGCCGCCGGAGATCCACCCCGTCGATCAGGATCCGACCGCTCGTGGGCTCGTAGAAGCGTGCGATCAGGCTCACGATCGTGGTCTTCCCGCCCCCCGACGGCCCGACCAGCCCGATCATCTCGCCCGGCCGGACATCGAAGCTCACGCCCTTGAGCACCAGCTGGACCCCGTCGTAGCCGAACGTCACGTCCTCGAACGAGACCCGGCCCTCGACCGGATCCAGACGCACCGCGTCGGGGGCGTCGACGATCTCGGGCTCCGTGTCCAGCACCTCGAACACGCGGTGCGCCGAGCTGGTCGCGCGGTTGATCGTGCGCGCCATCTGTCCGATGATCTCGATCGGCTGCACGAACATCGTCGTGTAGAGCAGGAACGAGACGAACGTGCCCGCGCTCAGCGTCGGCTCCCCCGCGTTCAGTAGCCTCGGGATCGCGAACGCCCACACGGCCACCGTCGTCCCGTGCACCGCGAGCATCAGCGCGGGCCAGAACGTGGTCCAGATGTAGTGGATCCGATTGTACTCCTCCGTGACGTCGTAATTGCGCCGGTTGAACCTCCCCTTCTCGCGCTCCTCCTGACCGAAGGCCTTCACGACCTGCATTCCGGGGATCGTGTCCGAGAGCACGTCGGTCACCCTGGACCACTTCCTCCAGGCGCGAACGAACACGCGGCTGAGCGACTCGCCGTGGCGATAGATCGCCCAGCAGAAAGCCGGGACGGGGAGCGCCATCACGAGCCCCAGCTTCCAGTCCAGGCTCAAGAGCACGACGCTCAATCCGAGCAGCATCACCGCCGACAACGACACGTCCACGACGCCGAACGCGAGGAAGTCCCACAATCGGTCCGTGTCCGAGCTCACCCGCGTGATCAGGCTGCCGGTCTTCTTGCGCGAGTAGAACGACAGGCTCAGCCGCTGCAGGTGCTCGTACAGCTCGGTGCGAAGATCGCGCGCCACCCACTCGCCGAGGACCGACATCATCCGCAGACGCAGCACGGCCCCCGCCTGACGCACCACGTACACGAGCGCCATGGCCCCGACCGCGAGCCACGCGACGAGGGCGCCCTGGCCCGACGGGATGAGCCCTTCCTGGACCGGGCGCACGACGCGGTCGATCAGATATCCCGCCAGGTACGGGGGGATGAGGCTCACGAGCGTAATCACCCCCGCCGCCGAGAACCCGATCGTCAGCTGCCGCCGGTAGGGCCTCAAGTAACCGAGGAGCCTCCAGATCACCGCCATGCGGTTGCCGGCGACGAGGGCCTGCGCCTCGCGGATCGGCGCGGCCACGCTGCGCGCGTACTCGGCATCGGCGTCGAACGCGGCTTCGGAACCGGAGTCCGCACCCGCACCTGCCTCGAACCCGCTCACATCGTGCTCGAGGACGAACTTGAGGTTCTCCATCGCGCGTCTCTGCCGGTGCGTGAAGCGCACGCGCAGCAGGGCCGGCTCGTCGGGATCGCCAAGCAACGTCAGGACGCTGCCCGACAGGCCCGGGGCGTCACGCACCGCTTCGACGCGGTGGCGGGACACGCCCTCCACGTCCCACTCGCCGCCGTCGGTTCGGCGCGCGAGCGCCAAGCGGCTCG
The DNA here is from genome assembly GCA_039589195.1 of Gemmatimonadota bacterium. Classification (GTDB taxonomy): domain Bacteria; phylum Gemmatimonadota; class Gemmatimonadetes; order Palauibacterales; family Palauibacteraceae; genus JBDHAC01. The sequence goes on from JBDHHV010000204.1 coordinate 4,184, forward strand.
GCCCCAGGGCCAGCCATGCTTCGGTAAGACGCATGCGCGCGTCGAGGTCGGCCATGGCGTATAGCTGCACCGGCTCCCCGTCCCAGTCCGCCTCGAGTCGCCGCCTCAGATCCTGCGGCAAGCGGGCGGGCTGGTCCGTGTAGCGCTCGATGATCGCGCGATTCTGTGTTTGGCGCTGTGTGTGAGCTTCCTTGGACATCGATCGTGATCCCGTTCGAGTAACCCCTTGAACGATTGCGGCCACCGGATTCGCTCTGGGGGGAGCGCGAACCCGTTGGACCTGATCACGTCGATGTGATGTGGGACGTTAGTCGGGTGGCGCCGTCTCCCTCCAGAGCGCTTGCGCGGAGACACTCACGCTCCGGCGGATTCGAATGAATCCGTCGCCGCGCGGCGTAACCGCACCCACCCACGGGGCGAGCCCGTGTCGGTGCGCCGGATAGCCGAGTCTGTCGTTGATGCTGCTTCTCATCAGGAGACGGCTCCTGTGGGAAAACTCCGGCGG
>JBDHHV010000205.1:0-4178 GCA_039589195.1 Gemmatimonadota bacterium
GCGCGACGGCCTTCGTGGTGCCACAGGTAGAACCACGTCCACTCGATCTCTTCGTCGAAGTTCGTGGGGGTCCGCATCTGGTTGCTCACCAGGGCCCCCATGATCGCGAGCCCGGGCTTGGCGAACTTCTCGTTGTAGAGGATCACGAGGTCGTCGTACTGCCTGTAGAATGAGTTGACGTAGTCGTCGGTGTGGCAGTGCGAGCAGACCTCCTTCATGCGGTCGCGCTTCTGCTCCGCCGTGTCGTGGATGAGCTCGCGCCGCGTCTCCGGATCGGTCTCGGTCACGATCGCGTGGTTGACGTCGGTGTCCATCACGAGACTCACCACGGGACGGTTGGTCCACGAGATCCGCTCCCCCGGATCGTGTGTCACCCGCCCACCGTTCCGGATGTTTCCGGACATGTGGCAGGTGGCGCAGGTGGGAGCGGCGGCGTAGTCCCTGCCCAGCACCCAGTTCTCGGCGTCCAGGTTCAGCTCGTCCTTGAGATCCCGGTACGCGATCCCGTGCTTGGACTCCTCGTAGATCTCCTTCTGCGGGTGGTCGGGACCCAGGTGGCACTTGCCGCAGTTCTCCGGCTGACGAGCGCGCCGCGGCGAGAAGTCGTGGCGGCTGTGACATGCCGTGCACGAGCCGCGTGTGCCATCCAGGTTCAACCGCCCGATGCCCGTGTTGGGCCACGTCCCGGCGTACAGCACCGGACGGCCGTCCTCCCCACGAACGACCTGCCCTACCGCGTCGAGGTTCGTCGGCTGACCGTTCTCGTCGGGCTGCAGGTCATCGACCGTGATCGTCCCACCGTCGGTGGACGCGAGCGCCACCTTGGAGCCGTGACACTGCTGACAGCCCGAGAACGCGCTCGCGAAGCCGTTCACCGCATCCACCGCCTTCCCCGGAGTCGGCGAATGCGGATTGAACGGGCCACGCGCCCCTTCGACGGTCTCTGCGAGGAAGTTGTCGAGGGAGGCGAGGATGTTCCCGGCCGCGGCATGGTGACTCTGCGCGAACTCGTCCGCTTCGTGGTCGTGACAGCGCCCGCAGTCGAGCGGGGTCACGATCGTCGCGATCTGCTCCCCGTGGTGCAGATAGCTGTCCGCGTCCTCGATCGGGGCCATGTGGCATTCGAGGCAGCCGACGCCCTTCTCCGCGTGCGTGCTCCCCTCCCAGTGCGCGACGATGCCGGGGTTCTCCTCGGCGTGGCACTCCACGCACTCCCGCGATGCGGCCGGAATCGAGATCGTGGGTGGCCGGAGCCCGCTCTCCTCCGCTTTTCGCGCAGTCTCCATCCACTGGACCAGCACCAGCGAGAGCAGGAAGAGGCCGCCGAGCGCGGCGATCACGATGCGTTTGGTCTCGAGCGTCATGAAACTCCCCTATGCGTGCCTGTGCATGCCTGTTGCCAGCCTTCGTCTGCCTGTCGGCGAGCCTGGCGCCGCCACCTGACTACCGGCGGCCTCGCGCTCGCCCATCATTCAGTGCCTCGCCACCGCCTCCCACACCGTCATCGCGATGATCGCCAGCGCCCCGATGACCCCCACCCACACGCTCGCCTCCTGGAACCTCGTGTGCTTCCGCAGCGCCCGGTCGATGAACGGCCAGCAGAAGAACACGAACACGATGAAGCCCATGGAGAGGATGGCGGCGGTCCCGCCGAACAGCTTCAACCAGCGGAACGCCACGTAGAAGAACCACTCGGGCTTGATCGTGTCGGGCGTCTGGAGAGGGTTGGCCGGCTCACCGAGCGTGGCCGGGAACACCGTGGCCAGTACGCTGAGCAGGATCATCAGCACGAGTCCGATGATCAGCTCGGTGTACAGGTGGTCGGGGAAGAAGTTGAACGTCTGGCGCGTCGCGGGCTCCTCGTCCCGGAACTTGAACTCGGTCACGCCCTGCAGCCGGATGACTGTGATGTGCACCGCGATCAGCAGCACGATCACCGTCGGCAGGATGGCGGCGTGCATGACGAAGAAGCGCGACAGCGTCGCCTGGTTGTAGCTGTCGCCCGCCAGCATCATCCGCTTGAGGAACCCGCCGATGAGCGGCACCGTGTCGGTGATGTTGGCACCGACCGTGGCGCCCCAGAAGCTGAGCTGCTCGTACACGAGGCTGTAGCCCGAGAAGCCGGTCAGGAGCACGCACAGCAGCAGGCACATCCCCACGATCCAGTTGATCTCGCGCGGCCGCCGGTAGGCGCCGGTGAAGAACACCCGCATCTGGTGGAGGATCACCGCCACGATCATCATCGTGGCGGCCCACTTGTGTACGCTCCGGATGTACCAGCCGAACGACACCTCGCGCGTGATGAACTCCACCGACTCGTACGCGCGGGCCGGCGTGGCCTCATAGTAGAAGGCGAGCAGGATGCCGGTGAAGATCTGGACGATGAACAGGTAAGCCGGGGTGCCGCCGAGCGCGAACCACCAGCGCTTCAGGTGGTAAGGGACCGGCTCGTTCGTGAGCTCCCTGAACTGGCGCCCCGACACCGGCAGGCGCTCGCCGAACCAGCGGCGGAGGAATCTCATCGCGCGCTAGACGTCGGCTCCGGGACGCCGAGCGGACCGAGGTTCGGTGAGCGAGCTCGGGGTGCGACCCGCCAGACAGGGATCGTGCCCCGGTCCGCTGATGTCCTCCTCGCTCGCGAGCGCTCCGTCCCTCTCGACCACGCCACCGAGCAGCGGTGGCGGGACGGCGATGCGAAGCGTACCCCTCTCGACCTTGAGGTCGTAGGCGCCGAGTACCTGGCCCGCTTCCGCCGGCGGCCCTTCGGTGGCTACGCCGGAAGGGTCGAAGACACCGCCGTGGCAGGGACAGTAGAAGCGGTTGTTCTGCGCTTCCCAGCGCACCTGGCACCCGAGGTGCGGGCAGGTGCTCGACAGCGCGATGAAATCCGCGGCATCACCGGTGCGGGCGCGACGCGTGATGTTGATCGTCTCCCCGGAGGGGCCTCTGTATTGGAGCGCTTCGTCCACCTCGATCCCGTCGACCTCCGCCACGAACTGCCACAACACCTCGCCCGTCCTCGCCGGATACAGGTAACGACCCGCGACGGCCGCGAATCCCCCGTACCCACCCACGAGGCCGGCCGCCATGGCGGCCCTCGACGTGTTCGTCAGGAACTTCCTCCGATCGCCTTGTGAGCCCGAGCCTGCTGGAGCGGATCGCTCGGGAGCGGGTCCCTCCGTGCGCTCGGACACGGGTCGATCGGAGCGTTTATCCTCGTCCGGCATTATTCGTTCGCCTCGAGCCAGGTGCGCGCAGGCTTCGTTTCGCGGTACCCGGCGCGCCGCCGCAAAAGCCCCTATTGAGATAATTCGGACCTAGAGGTCCGGATTCGAATGACGATGAAACTATAGTGCCCGCGCGGAACGTCAACGTGGGAAAAAACGCCCCTGGCCGGACCGCCCCGCGGGCCCGTACGGACGACTGAGACGTTCGTGATCGGCGGCTGCGAGACACCCCCGTTCGATGATGTTCGGGGTGCTCGAAGAAGGCTATCGTTGGGCAACGAGGTTCGCGACGGCGCATCGGCGATCGGAGGTGATGCTTGAGCCGAACCGGCATGACCACCTCAGCGCGTTTCGGATCCACGAGGTTCCGGCCGCGCCGGCACGAGAGTGAGCAGGTCAATCCCGGCGTGTACGGGGAAGAGCTCGCTCGGTGGCTCGCCGCGCGTCTCGGCGAGAGCGCGGGCACCCAACCGCGGGTCGACTACGAGGACTGGGCGTGGCTGGTCGAGCTGCGGGTCGGAGGCGGGCACGCGTGGATTTTCTGCGCGAACGAGCACGGCTCCGATGATGTCTGGATGATCGATGTCCGCCCGCGCCCCCGCCTCCTGGGATGGTTCCGCCGACCGGGAGTCACGTCCGACGAGCTCTTCGGTCTATGCAAGAGGCTGCACGTGATCCTCTCGTCGGAGGCGACCATCACAGAGCTCGAATGGCTCCGGTCGGGAAAGCGCGGCGCGCAGACCGAGCCGTCACCCCGGCCCGTTCGCGGGGACGACTGATCGCGTGGCGGCCGGTCTCGTCAACGGCCGGCCTGGGAGTTGCTGGGCACGACGGACTCCCGCTCGTTCACCGACGAGGGACGTCTATCGAGCGAATGAGTCCAGCTTCGGCGACCCGGCGGATGTCGTCCAGGTGCCGCGAGTCGGTACTGGCGGGAAGGAACACGAAGCC
>JBDHHV010000206.1:0-4178 GCA_039589195.1 Gemmatimonadota bacterium
ACTTACATCGATCAGCGGAACCGGGATCCCAAACCCTTCGTCTGGACGGCCACCGTGAAAGACATACTCTCCAAAGTCGCGCGTGCTAACGACACTTTGGTTACACTACACTAGAAGGAACCCGATGTCCTTGGGTAGGATTCGCCCTCCACCTGCCCTGAGCCGTGCCGATCCGATGTCCTTGACGCGTGGCGTTCGGAGCGACAAACGGCCTTCCGCCGTCGTGTACGGAAAGCCCCGAACGCCTTCCCGCAGAGACCGAATCCTCAGGCTGCCGTTTTCTGGCGGGGGCGGGATCATACCGTTGATACAACGATCCGGGCGGTTCTCTTGATGGATCGAGACACCGCCTTCGGCTTCGATGAAACCGAGGAACTCGTATCCCACGTGGCTACCCACGAACACCGTCCGCTCCTCTGGACAGAGGCCGTTCCCAGAGAACGCTCCGGCTGCATCGAACATAGCCCCGAAGTGGGCACCGATATTGAGGTCTCCCACTGGACGGCTTGACTGAGCTGCAAGAGGCGTCGCCAACAAACTCGCGACCGTCCAAAGTACCTGAATTCTCAACAACGACCCATCAAAGTGTGAAGGCAAATGGCGCATAACTCGCGCACTCCCGAACTCCCTTTCGGGAACGCACGTCCCGTGGCGGCATTGGCGAGGTCAGTTTCGCGAATGCCGCCTATGGCTCTCCTCTTGGATAACGGTCGGACCCGGGGCCTCGTGACCGGGCTCTTTGTAGCCCCGGGTCCGGCGTCCAGCCCAGTAACTCGGTGGAACACCCGTCACCACTCTTTGGGATGCCATCAGCGGCCGAAACATGACATCTGCAGGTGGCCGTAGAAGGGGCAGCACAACCGCCATTCGAGAGTCGCCGATCCGCAATGTCATATCTCGCCCACTCGTGGCATCCCATAGATAATCAGGTGAGTGACGTGAGGATGGGGTGGATGGGGAATGATCCGGAGAGAGTGGCCCGCCCTCGACATTGAGCCAGAGCGCCGGATGAAAGGCGCCGCGCTGCTCCTGCTTTTTTGGCCAGGTTTGCCGCTTGTCGGGCTGACTGGTGAGTGCTTCCGCGCAAACGACCTCGTTGGTGCTACCGCATGCTTGGCGCTCCTCACCAGCCTGTGCGTTGCGGTCGCGGGCCTGTGGAAGATGACCCGCTTCGGCTGGTGGCTTGGTGCGGTGTTCACGTCGCTCGGCTGCGTCCTCGCGGGTTTCAGAATGGCCGGCTCCGGGATGGGGTCCGAGGAACCGACGTGGCTGGTCGCGTTCATTACGGTGACCTTGGGAGCGCCATTCCTTGCGCTCGCACTCTTGCTGGGCAAGCCATCGATCAGAGCCTGAACGAACCGAGGAGCTGGTCGTGATCGGAGCCGGCGGTCCCACTGGACCCCCGGGATTCCCTCGGGACTGATTCGGCCTTCTAGGTCCGAATGTCACATTCCGCCCACTCGTGGCATCTAACAGGTACGGAGGGGTGGCGAGGGGACCATTCGCTGCTTCCTGTGGCAGGGACTGCGACGGTGACGACCCCGCAGTACGCGGCCCCTCCGCCAGTTCGCAGGGGTTCGTAACGAACGGAGAATCGATGGGCCTAATAATCTCAGGACTCGCGTTCCCGATCCTCGTCTACGTGCTCCTCGCGCTCACGCCGATCGGCCGGGATTGGTGGCTACCCTGGAAGTGACTGCGTACTCCCCCTCCCACTACGACACCGCACGCCCCAGCAGGTAGAACCCGATCCGGTCCACCCACCGTACGGGGCTCATGAGCGCCTTCCCGAGCTCCTCCAGGAACCCGTGACGCGTCTCCTCCTCGATCGGATCCGGTAGCTGCGCGCACTCAAGCCCGACGGTGAGGCGCCCGAGGAGGTAGGAGACGAAGACCCAAGAGTTGGGCTGAGGAACCCTGGCGGGCCAGCGTCAGAGCCTTGGATGAGCAGGATCGCATCCTGATGGCGCCCTCTCAAAAACCGCCTCGCTCGACCCGAGGGTCCGAACCCCTCAGCCGACGCTTTCGCTCCTCGAGAGCAGCCAACCGCTCGAGCCCGTAGTCCGTATTTCGGTCCCGCGCAGGCGGGAGCCCCCTCAGCTCGTGCGGGATTCCTGCCTGCATCTGCTTCGCGAGCAGCTCGCGCCGTTCACGCTCCTCCTCCGTGGGTGCGCGTCGCAGGTGTGACATCACCATGTAGCGGAGCGCAGCGATCGCGTCCGCGCCGTCGGCCATGTTGTCGTCGGGGTCTTGGGCCTGCGCTATGCCCTCGCGCGGCTCGGGATAGCGCCAACGATGGAGCTCCCAGATGAGCCGGGAGCCGGTCTCGGGGATTCCGTCCGAGGCCGCACCCTTCCAGGTCGTAGACGTGACGCCGACGAATCTCCGCCACCGGGCGCAGGTGGTGTCCGGCCGCATGGCGAGCGTCGCCTCTCCCGACATCGGAGCCATCGACCGCGAACTTCTCAACGTGCGTTTCCGAACATGCCTTCCCGCCATCGGACGGTCCCGGATTCAGAGGTTCACCGCGTGTCCGAGCGTAACGTCTAGAGGCTCACCGACTTCGAGGCGTTCTCCCGAGTCGGCACCGAGGTTGCTTCTGGCTCATGGCCGTAGCGAGCCGCCGACCCGCGAGAGGAGGTGATACACATGAGACGTTCCATCAGGACCTGGTGCGCAACCCACGCCTTGTTTCTCACGACTTTCTCCGGCGCGCAGGCTCAGCAGACCACGTCGGGCGTGCTGCCGGGTGGAGAGGGGTGGTACCTGTCCACGCCCGATGGGGCGGGCGAGCTGTTCGTGTTCGAGGTCGGCGGCGGCGATCCCGACGTTGAACCGGCTGTGGTCCTGCACGGCGGGCCCGGGGGCGATCTCACGTACATGCTGCCGGTGGCGAACGGCTTGGAGCGAGAGTTTCACTTCGTCTTCTACGACCAGCGAGGATCGCTTCGCTCTCGAGTGATCCCCGACAGCATCACGATGGCCCATCACGTCGGGGATCTCGAAACGCTGCGGGAAGCGCTGAGCGCGGAGCAGATCAGCATCATCTCGCATTCGGCGGGCACGCTCCTCGCCTTTGAGTACCTGAGGGCGTATCCCGATCGAGTGAGGAATCTCGTGCTGGTCGGCGCGCTGCCCCACAAGAACGGACGCAAGTACTTCGATTCCGAGTACGCCGCGCTATGGAGCAACCTGGCGGAGGACAGCAAGCGGTTCTGGGAGCGGGAAGCAATCCTGACGGAGATCAGACAGGCCGGCGTAGAGAATCCGGAGACTCCGAAGCAGGAAGCGCAGGCCGCGCTGATCCGACAGGTCGGCGCCGAGTCGTTTCGTGTCGAGCGCTGGCGCGATGCGCTCCCCATGCGCGTCAACCCCGAGGCGGCACGACGGACAAGGGAGAGCACCAACTTCGAGTACGACTACTCGGAGCTGCTCGCGGACCACCCGTTTCCGGTCAGCGTGATCAACGGTGAGTTCGACTACACAGTGGGGCCGCGGGGCAGCCCTCTGTGGAAAAGGCTGGTCGAGACGCAAGCACCACGGCTGCGGCTCGTGGTCGTGCCGGATGCGAGTCACATCGTGTGGCGCGACGCCCCCGACCGGTTCAGGGACGCGCTGCGCAGCGCGCTGTCGCCGTAGGTGCGCCTCGATCCCGGCTGGCCTGAGCGAGGCTCGAACAGAGCGGGACGGCTGAGGCGGGCTCCGCCACGGATCCCCCACTCAAGAGCCGGTGGTAGTTGAACCACCTGACCCATTCGAGCGTGGCGGGCTCGACCGTCCTCTAGGCTGCTACCTTCGGCGACCGAAAGGACCGGAGCGCCTCCTCGAGCTCTTCGTCCACGATGTGAGTGTAAACCTCCGTGGTCTGGATGCTCGCGTGCCCGAGCGCCTTCTGTACGAGCCGGAGGTTCTTGGTCTCTCGGTAAAGGTCCGTCGCGAACGTGTGGCGTAGCGTGTGCGGCGAGACCTTATCCGCCTCGGCGATCCCTGCCCGCTCCGCGAGCCGGCTCACCAAGTGCCGCAGGTAGCGGGTCGAGAGCCGGCTGCCGTCTCGTGTGGGGAACAGGTAAGGGCTCTCGGGCCGCCGCTCGAGCCACTCACCGATTTCGTCTCGCAGGCCCTCGGAGATCCAGAGCACAGTGTGGAACGAGGGCATCGAGGAAATCGCCCAGCGCTTC
>JBDHHV010000207.1:0-4175 GCA_039589195.1 Gemmatimonadota bacterium
ACGTGAAGCTCTCGGACATATCCATTCGCCGGCCCGTCCTCGCGAGCATGATGAGCCTCGCGCTCGTCCTGTTCGGCGCGATCGCCTTCGGGCGTCTGTCCGTGCGCGAGTATCCCGACATCGACTCACCGATCATCTCGGTGAGCGTCACGCTGCCGGGTGCGAACCCGCGCGTCATCGAGTCGACGATCACGGACATCCTCGAGGAGGAGCTAGCCACGATCGAGGGGATTCGGACGCTGACGAGCTCGAGCGCGGAGCAATTCGCGAGTATCACGATCGAGTTCCACCTCTCCCGCGATCTCGAGGCGGCAGCGCAGGACGTGCGTGACAAGGTCGCCCGCGTCCGCGGCCGGCTTCCACAGGACATCCTCGAGCCGGTGGTCGCGAAGGTGGACAACGACGCGCAGCCGTTCATCTGGCTGGCGCTCTCGGGCGAGAACTACACGCTGATGCAACTGTCGGACATCGCCGACCGGCAGGTGAAGACGCGTCTCCAGAGCCTGCCCGGCGTGGGGAGCGCACAGGTGTTCGGCGAGCGCCGCTACTCGATGCGTGTGTGGCTCAAATCCTCGGAGCTAGCGGCGCGCGGACTCACCGTGCAGGACGTCGAGGCGGCGATCCGGAGCCGCAACGTCGAGGTCCCGGCGGGCCGGATCGAGTCACAGCGCCGCGAGTTCACCGTCCGCTCGCTGGGTGAGCTCAAGACGGCGGAGGAGTTCGGGCGGATGGTCGTCTCGAGCCAGGAAGGTCAGACCGTACGCCTCAGCGACGTGGCTCGCGTCGAGCTGGCGGCGGAGAACTTCCGCAGCTCGTTGCGCTACAACGGGATCAACGCGGTCGCGGTGGGGGTCATCCGGCAATCGAAGGCCAACCTGATCGAGGTGTCGGAAGGTGTTCTCGGGGAGATCCCCACGATCCAGGCGTCGTTGCCGCCCGGTGTCGAGCTGGACCTCGCCTTTGATGGTGCGGAGTTCGTTCGCACTTCGATCCGCGAGGCGGAAGACACGCTGATCCTGGCCGGGATTCTCGTGGTTTTCATCATCTTCGTCTTCCTCCGGAACCTGCGCGGCACGTTGATCCCGGGGCTCGCCATCCCCACCTCGGTCGTGTCGGCGTTCGGGCTCATGTACGTACTCGGGTTCACGATCAACAATCTGACGCTGCTCGCGCTCATCCTGGCGATCGGAATCGTGGTGGATGACGCGATCATCGTGATGGAGAACGCGTTCCGGCACCAGGATGAGTTGGGGAAGGACCCGACGACCGCAGCGTTGCACGGGACGCGCGAGATCGCATTCGCCGTGATCGCGACGACCGTGGCGTTGGTCGCCGTCTTCTCGCCCCTCGCGTTTCTCCAGGGGACCACGGGGAGGCTGTTCAACGAGTTCGGGATCGCGATGGCCGGCGCGGTCGTGGTTTCCTCGTTCGTCGCGCTCAGCCTGACACCGATGCTGTGCGCGAAGATCCTCCGTGTGCGGCGCAACCACGGACCTGTATACAACGCTCTCGAGCGGGGATTCCAGGCCGTGGCGCACGGATACGCGACGGCGCTTGGATGGGCCCTCCGGCACCGCCGCACGGTCGTCGGCGCTGGGGTGGCATCGATCGTCCTTGCCGTGTTCGTGTTCGGCCAGCTCGAGCGCGAGTTCGTGCCGCCCGAGGACCGGGACTTCTTCATCGTCTTCACGGTCGCGCCGGAGGGCTCGACCCTCGAGTACACCGACAGCTACCAACGGCAGGTGGAAGCCGTGCTCGCGCGCACACCGGAGGTGGACGTCTACTTCAGCGTGGTCGGGTTCGGAGGCAACGTCGCAGGTGGCCTTGCTTTCGTGCGACTGGTAGACATCGACGAGCGGGAACGAGGCGTCGAGGAGATCCTCGCCGAGGTGCGGCCGCAACTGTTCGGGATCCCGGGAGTGTTCGCCTTCGCCAGCAATCCACCCGCGTTCGGGTGGGGGAACCCCGTGAACTTCGTCGTCCGGCACCCGGACTTCGACTCGCTGGCCGTGGCCATGGAGCGGCTTGTACCGCGCGCCCGCCAGATCCCCGGGTTGCTGAACGTGGACACGGACCTGAGGGTGAACAAGCCGGAGCTAACGGTGAACTTCGATCGCGATCGGGCCGAGGACCTCGGGGTCGCGGTGGGCGACGTGGCCGCGACGCTCCAGACCATGCTGGGCGGGCGGCGCGTGAGCACGTTCACGCGCGAGAACAAGCAGTACTACGTGAGGACCCGGCTGGAGCCCGAAGAGCGGGCCACGCCTGACGACATGCGGGGGATCCAGGTACGTGGGCGGGATGGTGGGCTGGTCCAGCTCGACGCGCTCGCCGAGATTCACGAGGGCGTCGGGCCCCGGCAGCTGAATCATTTCAATCGTGTCCCCGCGTTCACCCTGTCGGCGGGGTTGGCACCGGGGTTCACGCTCGGCCAGGCGATCGATTCGCTCACCGTGCTCGGTGCGGAAGTACTCCCGGTCGGGAGCGATGTCACGCTCTCGGGTGAGTCGCGCGAGCTGGAGGAGAGCGGCAACGCCCTCTATTTCGCCTTCGTGCTGGCGATCATCGTCGTGTTCATGGTGCTGGCGGCCCAGTTCGAGTCCCTGGTTCACCCGTTCACGGTCCTCCTGGCCGTTCCGCTGGCCGTGACGGGGGCCCTCGTCACGCTGATGCTGGCGGGGTCGACGCTGAACCTGTTCAGCCAGATCGGGATGATCCTGCTGGTCGGGCTCGTGACCAAGAACTCGATCCTGCTCGTCGAGTACGCGAATCAGCTCCGCGCGAAAGGCATGCAGCACGTGGAGGCGATCATCGAGGCGGGGCGGATCCGGCTGCGCCCGATCCTGATGACGGCGGTGGCGACGATCGCGGGCGCGACGCCGATCGCGTTGGGTCTCGGGGCCGGGGCGGCGAGCCGACGCCCGCTCGGCTACGCGGTGGTTGGCGGTCTCATCTTCTCGACGCTGCTGACGCTGTTCCTGGTCCCCGTCGTGTGGACCTCGTTCGAGGCGGCCCGCGAGCGAATTCACGCGGGTCGGCGCGCCCGCGCGGCACAGCCCCCCGTGGCGCAGCCCGTGGCGACCACCTTCAGCAGAGCCGAAGCGCCGTGATCCGCCACCCGGCGGTACTCGCCTGCCTTTACGCGGCGACGGCGGTGCCCTTGAGGGGTCAGCAGGCGCCTCCCGAGCTCGGCAACGCTCGAGCCGTGCGCCCGACACCGAGCGTCGCATCCGTCCAGGAAGTCGAGGACATCGAATCGATAACCCTGGAAGAGGCGGTCCGGCGCGCGACCTCGTTCGATCCGGAATACGTGGCGGCATTGGGCCGCATCGACAACGCGGCCTGGTCTCGCCGCGCCGCGGTGACGGCCTTCGTCCTCCCCTCGGTGCAGGCGTCCGCCACCCTCACGCGCGCTTCCAGCGAGTTCTTCAACATCGGCACGGCGGAGCTCACGACCCAGCTCGTCCAGGGCACGCTTCAGGGCAGCCTGAACCTGTTCCAGGGCGGAGCCAAGTTCTTCGAGCTGACGCGCTCCCGCGCGGAGATCGATGCCTCGATCTCGAATGAAGTACAAGCACTGTACCAGACGGCGCTCGATACCGAAGCGGACTATTACGATGTGCTCGCCGGCAAGGAGCTGCGCCTGGTGGCGCAGGAGCGAGTGCGCCGGGCGGCAGAGCAACTCGCGATCGCGCGCGCGCGGGTCGTGTCCGGCGCAGCCGTGCAGACTGATTCGTTGCAGCTTCTCCTCGAGCTGACTCGGGCACAGGTGGACCTCTTGCAGGAGGATGCGGCTCTGCGCGTCGCCCGCTACGCGCTCGGGCGCCGAGTGGGCGCGGCCGGACCGGTGGACGCCGCTTCGGTCGATACGATGCCCGCGCCGCTGCTCCCGATTACCGAGCTCGAGGCGATCGCGGAGGCGCTGGAAAGCGGTCCCGATTATCAGACGGCGGCAGCGGAGGAGCGGGGCGCGCAGGCGTTCCTGAGCCAGCAGCGGGCTGCGTACCTGCCCTCGGTCGACCTCTTCGGGCAGGTTCAGAGCTTCGACGACCGGTTCTTTCCGACGGCTACCGTTCGTTCGCAGGCCGGGTTCGTGGTGACGATCCCGCTCTGGAACGGGGCGCAGCGCGAGATCCAGGTCTCTCAGGCCCGCGTCCAACGCGACGTCGCTCGAA
>JBDHHV010000208.1:0-4152 GCA_039589195.1 Gemmatimonadota bacterium
CTCCTGAACAACTGGCACATGCTGGGCTGGCGGTACTGACTGCCAGACTTGCCATCACACCGTGTCCCCGCCTCGGATCTCGACAGCCGTGGACCAAGCCTGGCCCGCCAGCACAGTGCTCGGCGAGCGGTGCCCGGGTGAGACTCACGATGTTCGCACTTCGGGGTCAGCCCGATCCGGCGACACGGCAGGGTCGTGAGCGCCAGCGATGGGGGCCGGGAGCAGGCGCCCTACCTGGCCTGGCAGCGGGTCTCCAGATCGAAGATGAACGCCACCCAGTGGACTTTCTCGAGGAAGCTCGGTTCCTCGACGACGCGAGCGACGAGCTGCTGGCCCAGGAACCTGTTGGGGCCCTCGCCGGGGTCCGGACAGGCGACCGTGATCGTGCGTGTTCGCTGGCCGAGGTCGTTGATGAAGAGATCCTCCTCCTCGGCCTGAACTCGAATCTCGACGGTCATCACCTCGCTGCACGCGCCACCCTCGAGCTTCCAGCTGGGCGGCGGATCGAATAAGATCCGCTCGCGCGCCTCGCCGTGTCCTTGGCCGTCGATCGCGATGGTCGTCTTGCCGACGGTGACCCGGTACAACCAGTCGTCACCGATGTCCGCACCGCTATGCACGATCTCGCGAAGCGCCACCTCACAGATGCACGACACCGCGGTCTCCTGGCCGTTGGAGGGGGGGGTGTGATGGACGGGCCAATTTTCTCCGTCGTACCTGCGTTGGCAAGAGGACCGTCGCGCACACGGGCTTCGGCGCTCGCGCGGGGAGGCAAGCGTCGTCCGGGCACGCGAGCACGTCCCTTGCAGGCCTTCACGCCAATGCGAGGGGAGGTGGATCGTGAGGAAAGCAGGTTTGCGCTCATCGTTGAAGGCACTCGCGATCGCCGCGATCGCGCTCGGCCTGGCCAACACCGAGGCGGAGGCGCAGGGGAAAAAGGATCGTGGGCGAACCGCGGCGGCCGCCGAAGTCACGTTCTCCGTGAACGTGGACATGGAGAGACGCATTCGGGCCTTTTACGCGGAGAGGCCCGCGATGGGAGTCGAAGCGCTCCCTCCGGGTATCCGCCGCAATCTGGCGCGGGGGAAGCCCCTGCCACCGGGGATCGCGAAGAAGGTGGCCCCGCCGGAGCTCGTATCGATTCTCCCGCTCCCGCAAGGCTACGAGCTCGTGGAGGTCGGCCTGGACGTCTTCATCGTGGAGGCGGCGACCGCGGTCATCCACGATATTCTCACGGATGTGATTCGCTAGCGACCGCGGCTTGAATCCAGGCCGCTGACGGACCGATCTGCCTCTCGTTACGGCCGCGCGGCGACCTCGAAGCCCACCCGGATGGTGAAGGGGGGCTGGAAGCCGATGGGCGTGAGAAACGCCGGTCTCTCGCCCACCTGGTTGTCCACGAGTTGCTCGAACGAGTCGAAGGGAGAGCCACGCGCAGCGTTGAACCGCCGCTGGTCGACACGCACGGCCTCCTGGGGGTTGCCGATATGTAGCATGTCCAGAATGAGCCGCCCCGGCACGCCCGGAGGGAGATCGTAGGTGAGTCGGAGGTCCAGGTTCCAGACAGCCGGCGAGCGGCCTTCGGAGCCCCGTGGCCCCAGGAAGAGGGGCGTGTTGAATCCGCTCGGCACCCTCCCGAACTCACTGAGCGGCGTCCCGGCCTGTGCGACGACCGAGGTGCCGACGGTCAAGCCGAAGCCCAGCTCGTAGGCACCGAAGAGCTTGAAGACATGGGTCCGGTCGTTGGGCAGCAGGCCCTCGCTGTTGACCTGTTGGACGGGGAAGTACGTGAGTTGGTTGTTGTTCGGGCCGAAACTGCCCCCGCGAAGGCCGCCTGCATCCGCAGCGAACAGGCCGGGGTAGTTGCCGTGGCTTCTGGACAGGACGTAGGAGGCCGTCGCGCGCAGCCCTGGCCGATGGACCCCCAGCGTGAGCTCGAGCGCCGAGTAGGTCCGCTTGGAGTCGGGGAGATGGCTCAGAGGACCCCGCCCGGGGTTGCCGCCCGTCAGCTCGCCGTCGGGTCGGAAGGCGGCGGTCACGCTTGCCCCGAGCGAACGGTGGATGCCCCGGACCCCCACCGTGAACGCCCTCCCCACCGCACCCTCGTATCCGAGCACGAGCTCATCCTGGTGCTCCCCCTCGAGATCCTCGACACCGCCCCGGATCTGCGCTGGATCGGCGAATACCCGCACGGAGTCGGGAGCGTCGGAAGACGAACGCGGATCTTGGCCGAAGAATTCCTGCCGCTGGTCGGTGCCGGCGAGCCCCAGCGTCGACCAGAACAGGGCCAGCTGCTGATAGAAGCGGCCGACGTGGCCGAAGATCTTGTGACGCCCGTCTCTCCCGACCAAGTACGTGAACCCCAGACGCGGCTGAAACTGGTCCACGATACGCTGGCCGACTGCGCCGTTCTGATCGATCAGATACTGCCCATCCCAGCGGAGGCCCGGGAGGATTCTGAGCCGGTCGGTGACGGCCCAGGAGTCCTGGAGGAACAGGCTCACGACCCGGCTCCGAACGGTGAAGTCCTGGTTGAAGAAGGAGGCCTCGTACAGGGAGTCAGCGCTGCGGATGACCTGCCCGGGATCCTCCCGGTTCAGGGCGTCGAGCCGAACGTCCTGATACTGTAGGCCTCCTCCAAGCGCGTGCCGCCCCGCAGAGAGGGTCGCCTTGAGCTTCAACGAGGTCCGTGCGCTGGCCAGCTCCTGGTCGTCTCGGTGCCCGCCGGAGAGGAGGATCCGTGGCGGGTTCCGTCGGTCCAGGAAAACGGGGTCCCGTCGGCCGAGCTCGGTGGCACCCTCGACGTCCTCCCGCCCCTGGTGGTGCGAGAGGGATCCCTCCAACACGATCTTCTCGCCTACTCGGACCGTCCCCCGGAAGGACGCGTTGACGCCGCCCTCGGTGTGGCGGCTCAGGATCGGATCGGGATTCTGAAGCTGGACTCCCCCGGAGGGGGGTGCGACCCGGCGCTCGCGCGTGGGGTCACCGAAGACGGCCAACGCGAGATCCGCCCGAGGTGATACGCGCCAGTCGAGCTTGGTCGCGAACACATGCCGCGTGAGCGAAGCCTTCTGGATCGCGGACTCCGGCAGCCGGACGTCTTCGCGCACGAAGGTCGGATTGTAGGCGGTGAAGAACCACACCCGATCGCGCACGATCGGTCCGGCGACACTCACACCGAGGTCGAGCTCGTCCATGCCGGCCCGCTCCTGCACTCCCGGGACCGGGGCGGGGGATGCGGACAGCCCGCTGCCGGTCGCGTACCCAAAACCCGATACCTGCAGGTCGTTGGTGCCTGACCGGGTGACCACGTTGACGATTCCGCCTAGCGCCCCGCCGTACTCGGCCTCATAGCCGCCGACTTTCAGCTCCACGGCCTCGACGAAGTTGTACGGGAGCGTCGTGCCGCTCCGGCCCCGGTAGACGTCGGTGACGTCGACTCCCTCGACGTGATATGCGTTCTCGAGTCCCGTACTGCCGGCGACGTTCACGGGATCCCCCACAAAGCTGGCGTTGGCCTGTGGGAGGAGCTGGATGATCGACCTGTAGTCGCGTCCGGTGGGGAGCTTTCGGAAGTCACTCGCGGTCAGTGTGGCGCCGAGGGCCGCCCTGGTCGGATCGAACCGGCTGCCGTCCACCTCGACCGTGAGTGGGTCCAGAGCCACCGCCCCGATTGGCAGTGTGATCTCGCCCAGCCAGGACGTGTGTCCAAGGTTGACCTCGAGGCCCGTGTAGACAACGGTCCGGTAACCGATCCGGTCGAACCGGATCGAGTACCCCCCCACCGGCAGCGTGGGAAAGCGAAACGCGCCGCGGCCGTCGGAGAGGGTGCTGCGCTCATCCTGGCGGTTCGCCCCCGTGGCCGTGACCGCGACCTGGGCGAGCGGAGTTCCGTCGGCAGCCAGCACACGCCCGGAGATCTCTCCTGTGACGGCTTGCGCGGAGAGGACGGGGGGTGCCGCCATGAAGAGCGCCATCGCAGCGACCTCGACCGCGAGGACGCGACGCCCTGGCACGCCGCAGAAGCGAATGGAGGCAGTTCTCACGCTGTCGACTCTAACTCCGGCTTGAGGTTCGGGCGGATCGCACGGAAGGCCGGGTACGTCGGCCCCGTCTCCAGGGCCCCGGGGACAATGGGGACGCAACGTGCGG
>JBDHHV010000209.1:0-4137 GCA_039589195.1 Gemmatimonadota bacterium
GAGACAAGGCAAGCTTTTGGCAGCGGTCGGCTTCGGCTTCGCTGTCCTATTGATCCTCGCCCAGCCTTTCGGCCTGGAGCTGCGGTTGCGCGACAACACCGTAGCGGCTCGGGAGCGCGGGGAGGCATTCTGGGCGGAAGGAATACCGGGCCCGGCGGTCGGAAGACCCGACTCTGTTGCCGACCTCGCGGAAACGCTGTCCCCAGCGGTCGTGAACATCCAGACCGAGCGCAAGAGCCGCTTCCGCGGCCCGGACGTCTTCGAGGAGTTCTTCGGCCGCCGCAGACCCGAACGCCCGCACCCCGAATTCCGCACCGAGGCCACGGGCTCCGGCTTCGTGATCTCCAAAGACGGCTACGTCGTGACGAACAATCACGTCGTGGAGGGTGCCGACAAGATCATCGTCGTGCTCAGTACCGGCGAGGAGCTGGAGGCCGAGATCGTGGGCCGCGATCCCAAGACGGATCTCGCGCTCATCAAGACCTCCGCCGACCATGAGTTCGCTGTCGCGCCGCTTGGAGACTCCGACAGCATCCGCGTCGGTGACTGGCTCATGGCGATCGGCAACCCCTTCGGCCTCGATCACACGGTAACTGTCGGCATCCTTTCCGCGCGCGGCCGCAACATCAATGCCGGACCCTATGATGACTTCCTGCAAACCGACGCCAGCATCAATCCGGGCAACTCGGGTGGCCCGCTGATCGACATGAAGGGTCGTGTGATCGGGATCAACACCGCGATCAACGCCGCCGGCCAGGGCATCGGCTTTGCCATACCGATCAACATGGCGAAGGACCTGCTGCCACAGCTGCGCGAGGTCGGAGTCGTGACCCGCGGCTGGCTCGGGGTGCAAATTCAGCGAGTGAACCCCGCCCTGGCAAAGACCTTCGGACTCGACGAGCCGCGGGGAGCCCTGATCTCGATGGTCTTCGAGGACGGGCCAGCGGCCAAGGCCAAGATCAAACGCGGTGATGTGATCGTCGAGTTCGACGGCTCCGAAATTGTCGAGTTCGACGACCTGCCGAGAATCGTCGCGAACACGCAGCCGGAGACCGAGGTCCCCGTCGTCGTCCTGCGCGACGGAGACAGGAAGAAGCTCAAGGCGAAGCTCGGGAAGCTGGAGGAGGACGACGTTCAGCTCGCCTCCGCGGAGAAGTCGGAATCGGCCTGGGGGTTCGAGGTGGAGACGCTGACGAGTGACGTCATCGAGAGCCTCGACCTCGACAAGAACATCTCCGGGGTCGTTGTCAGCAGTGTCGATGGAGACTCCGCGGCCGCGCGCTCGGGACTCCGCCGTGGGGACATCATCCTCGAGGTGAACCGCGCCGAGGTCAGTCGGCCCAGTCAGGTGACGAAGGCCCTCGAGAAGGAAGACGAGCACGCGGTGCTCCTCGTCCAACGCGGGGAGGCGACCCTGTATCTCGCAATCGAACGGGGCTCGTGAGCGGAGTGCCGGCCGAGCGCTAGCGGGCGATCAGCAGACGAATCCGGTTCCCCGCCTTCTCCGCGTGGTCGGCGAGGTCTCCTATCCATCCGATGATCTGGTACCAGAAGATCGCGCTGATGGGATTGAGCGTGTCCTCCAGCCGAAACAGCTCCTTGCGCAGCGCGCCCTCGAGCTCGTCACATTCCTCCTCGAGGTCGCCGAGGTCATCGATCATCTTTCCCACGTAGTCGGCTTCCCGACCTGTAAAGCTCGTCTCGACGAGCTCATCGAGCTCGTCGATGACGGTGCTCTCCTTGTTGCAGGCGCGCTCGACCGCGCGCGAGAGCAGGATCAGGGTGGGCTTCATCGATTCGGGCACCCTCATCTGGCGCTCGACGAGCAGATCTGCGATGTCCTGTGCGGTGTCGGCGATAGAGTCCTGCACGTCGAGCACCTCGAGGAGGTCTCGACGGTCGACCGGCAACAGCAAACGCTTGGGAAGGTGGGCCCGCAGGTCGTTCTTCAGCGTGTCTGCCTGGCCTTCGAGCTCGTCGATTCGACGCTCGAAGTCGTGCACTCGATCCAGATCCTCCGCGCACAGTGCTTCGATGAGCGATGGCACTTGCCGCGCGCACTCGAGCACGACGTGCATGTGCTCTTGCAGGGGCTTGAAGGGCGATTTGGCGAAGAGATCGAGAAACGACACCTCACGCACCTCCTAGCGAGCTCAATAGACCCCTGTAAAAGTAGTAGAAAAATATTGCAAGAGCCGCACCCACCGGGAGCGTCACCACCCAGGCGAGGATGATCGTTCCGATCACCCGAAAGTCGAGCGCGCCGATCCCGCGAGCGAGACCCACGCCCAGCACTGCACCGACAAGTGTATGGGTGGTGGAGACGGGAAGGCCGAAGCGGCTAGCGACCACAATGGTGATCGCTGCGGCGAACTCCGCGGCGTAGCCCCGGGTCGGCGTGAGTTCCGTGATCTTCTCGCCAATGGTCGCCATGACCCGATAGCCCAGGGTGGCGAGGCCGACCACGATGCCCGCTCCCCCAACCAGAAGAATCCAACCCGGCACGGCCGCCTCTGCCTCGACCACACCCCCGCGCGCCGTCTCGACAACCGCCGCCATCGGGCCAATCGCATTCGCCACGTCGTTGGAGCCGTGGGCAAAGGCCACCGCACAGGCGCTCATCACCTGCAACGAGCCAAACATCCGCTCCACCGTCGCGAAGTGGAAGCTCCGATCATTGTTCGGGTCCGGCCGAAGCCGGCCGAGCAGCAGCGCGGCGATGCCCGCTCCCACGAGACCGAGCACCATCGTGATGGCCAGGGCCTGGGACAGGCTGAAGTCGAGGTGCATGTTCTTCAGGCCCTTGAACAACGTCACCATCCCGATCACGGCGATCACCGCGAACACGTAGAGCGGTCCCCATCTCTGGAGCTGCCTCACCGGGTTCTCTCGGTCGAGGATGAGCCGGCGTGTGATCGAGTAGATCACGATGGCGAGGGTCCCCGACAGCAGGGGTGAGACGAGCCATGAGGCCACGATCCGGCCGAGCTTGCCCCACTCCACGGCGCTCCAGCCCAACGCCACCGCCCCGAATCCCGCGATGGCACCAACGATCGAGTGGGTGGTAGAGACCGGCCAGCCCAGCCGCGATGCGAAGATCAGCCAGGTACCCGCCGCCGTCAGCGCGGCGAGCATCCCGGCGATCACGACATCCGGGCGAGTTCCGACCACCTCGGGATCCAGGATCCCGCCGCGAATGGTCTTGGTGACGTGACCCCCGACCAGATAGGCGCCCGCGAACTCCAGCAGCGCCGCGACGATGATCGCCCGTCTGATGGTGAGAGCGCCCGAACCGACGGACGTCCCCATCGCGTTGGCCACATCGTTGGCGCCGATAGAGAACGCCGTATAGAGGCCGAGCCCGATCGCCAGGCCGATGACGAGGTCCACCTGGCCTATGCCGAACTCCACCTCCGCTCCCCTCCGCTGGACCGGCGCCAATCTACCCGATCGCCTGTCGCAAAGAAAATGGGCCGAGCGGGCACCGATAGCGGCTCCACGCAGCTGGGCTACTGTCAAGCCAATGAGCGCGCTCGGGCCGTCTACCTCCATCGCTCGCTCTCTGGTCAGTTTGCCCCTGGTTTCGGCGGCCACGCTCCTCTACAGCGCGATTGCGAGCGCCCTCGCGCTGCTGGGGCGCAGCGCGGAAGATGTTCACCGCGCCTACCTGGGATTGGGTCGCTTCTGCATGAAGGTGGCCGGGACGACGTTGATCGTGCACGGCGCCGAGCATATGGATCCCGGGCAGGCATACGTTGTCGTCTCGAACCACGAGAGCAACTGGGACTCGTTCGTACTCATCGCGGCGCTCCCGCAGCTGCTCGTGAGATTCGTGGCGAAGCGACAGCTGCTGCAGATTCCCATCTTCGGCCGAGCCCTTCGACTCACTGGGAACATCATCGTCGACAGGAATCGCAGCGGCGCGGACCTGAAGCGAATCGAGAGCCAGATGAGCGTCCGCGCCCAGGGCGTCTCCGTTCTGTTCTTCGCAGAAGGGTCGCGAACGCGCGACGGGTCCTTCCGCACCTTCAAGAAGGGCGCCTTTGCCACGGCGCTCTCGCACGGACTCCCGATTCTGCCGGTCGCGACGGCCGGAACCATTCCCATCTGGCCGCCCGGTTCGCTCAGGATTCGCTC
>JBDHHV010000210.1:0-4074 GCA_039589195.1 Gemmatimonadota bacterium
GCCGCTCGTCTCGCATCAGCCACGCGTACAGGAGGAACGACACCAGGGCCGCGGAGAACCATGCCCCGTTGAACAAGAACGCGAGCCCGGGGTGCAGCTTCCCGAGGAGCGCGGCCGCGATCCCGGCTCCAAGCGCGATCATGGCCTTCCGGTTGATGCCGGATTGATAGGCGTACGATCCATCTTCCCGATAGAGATCGACGAGATCCAGCCACCCGCGCCGGACCCACGCGTAGTCGCACACCAGGACGCCCCCCACGGCCCCGAGAAGGCCGGAGTACGTGATCAGCCAGGTTTGGTACGCATCCAGCAGCTTCCACGGGAAGATGAAGATCCCGATGATCCCGGCGATCAGGCCACCCATGCGGAAGCTGATCGCGCGCGGAGCAAGGTTCGAGAAGCTGTTCGCGGGCGCTACGACGTTGGCCGCGATGTTGGTCGACAGAGTCGCGAGGGCCAGCACCGCCATGGCGAACAATCCCAGGATCGGACTCCCGCGATCCGCCGTGAGCCGCGTCACGAGATCGATCGGGTTCCAGATCGCTTCCCCGTACAGGACCACGGTGGCACTCGTCACGACGATACCGATGAACGCGAACAACGGCATCGTCGTGAGCAGCCCGACGGCCTGTCCCACCGACTGGTCACGCTGACTCTTCGCGTAGCGGGTGAAATCGGGAATATTCAGGGACAGCGTCGCCCAGTAGCCGACCATCGCGGTCAGCCAGGGGATGAACAGCGTGAGCAGGAAACGGCCCGGAGGCAGGGACCGGCCGGAGGTGACGAGCTGATTCGACTCGCTCAGGATTCGGCCGAGTCCGCCCCCGCGACCGATCGCCCAGACCAGCAAGGCGATCCCGATCAAGAGCAGGACGGGCGCGGTCAGGGTCTCCAGCCATTTGATCGACTCCGTGCCCCGCCACACGAAGTACATGTTGATGACCCAGAAGAGCCCGAAGCTCAGATAATGCGGAATCCCGTACCCCATGAACGTCCAGCCGCCTCCGATTCCACCCCATCCACCCCACAGGATCCCGATGAGCGCGTGGATGGCGAGCCCTCCGATCCAGGTCTGGATCCCGAACCAGCCGCACGCCACCACCGAACGGAGGAGCGAAGGCACGTGCGCGCCTCGGGGTCCGAACGGGGCACGCACGAATACGGGGAACGGGATACCGAAACGCGTTCCGGCATGGGCGTTGAGCACCATGGGCACGAGGACAATGGCGTTCCCCAGCAGGATCGCGAGCAGGCTCTGCCACCAGTTCATGCCCGCCTCGATCATGCTCGAAGCCAGCATGTACGTGGGGATGCAGACGCTCATCCCGACCCACAGCGATGCGATGTGCCACACGTTCCACGTGCGCTCGCTCAGCGGCGTGGGTGCGATATCGTCGTTTACGAGAGGCCCGGGTGGGAGAGATGCCGTGAGCTGTACCAGATCGTCGACGCGCTCGACGCCGGGCGGAGCGCTCCCTCCGCCGGCCCCTCCGCCGGGGCCACCCACCATCACGGCTCGTGCACCTCCCCGGCGCGAGCGAAGGCTCGATCGAGCGCCCTGCGCGTCAGCACGTCGGCGAGGCGGCGACGGTATGTGTCGGAGGCGTGGATGTCCGATGGTGGGTCGCAATCCTCCCGCGCCGCCGTCCGCGCGGCCTCGACGATCCGCTCCGGTGTCGGAATCTCGCCCACGAGGATCTCCGCTGCCATCGGTGCGAGACTCGGGGTCGGGGCAGCGTTCACGTATCCGAGAGACGCATGTTGGCACACCCCTTCCGCGTCGACGCGCACGTGCGCAGCCACGCCGACCAGAGCATAGTCTCCACTACGTCGCGCGACCTCTTCAAAAGCCGACCCTTCCCCGTGTGCCCGAGTCGGCACCTCGATCTCCACGAGCAACTCGCCCGGATCGAGCGCGGCCATGAACGGGCCGAAGAAGAACTCGGCGGCGGGAACCCACCTGTCGCCGCTTACGCCGGCGACCCGGAATCGCGCCTGGAGCGCCAGCATCACGGCGGGAAGCTCCGACGCCGGATCCGCGTGTGCGATGCTGCCACCGAGCGTCCCCCGGTTGCGAATCTGTGGGTGCGCGACGTGCCCCAGGGCTTCGGCGAGTAGCGGCACCGCTCGCGCCACGTCCGCGGAGCGCTCCACCACTCGCTGTCGCGTCATCGCGCCGATCCGCATGGACCCGTCCTCGCTCGAGCGCAGAAACGACAGCGCTTCCACGCCGTTGAGGTCGATGAGGATGCTGGGCCGGGCCAGCCGGAAGTTCAACATCGGAATCAGGCTTTGCCCGCCTGCCAGCGGACGGGCGTCGAACCCACCCTCCTCGAGCTGCGCGAGCGCCTCCTCCAAGCTCGACGGAGCGAGATAGTCGAACGGAGGGGGCTTCACGGAGTCTCCTCGGCGGTAGCCCCGGCCTCGCCGGTCTCCCCGGCGGCACCCTCGATGAGCTCGAACAGCCGCTGCGGGCTAAGGGGGATCTCCAGCACTTCGATTCCGAGGGGCGCGAGCGCATCCTCTATGGCCTGCGCGAATGCCGCCGCCACCGGAATCGCTCCCGCCTCGCCGACGCCCTTCACTCCGAGCGGGTTGAGCGGCGAAGGTGTCTCGATGTGGTCGGTCTCGATCGTGGGCATTTCGCTCGCCGTCGGTAGCAGATAATCCATGAAGGAGGCGTTCGAGAGCTGCCCCGACTCGTCGAAGTGGAGCTGCTCGTAGAACGCGTTCCCGATCCCCAGCGCCACCCCGCCATGGATCTGTCCCTCGACGATCGTCGGGTTGATCACGACTCCGCAGTCGTGCACGACGACGTACCGCAAGATCTTCACGAGTGCCGTCTCCGGATCCACTTCGAGGACCAGGGCGTGCACACCACTGGCCGTGCTGCCTCGATCGGGTCCGAAATACGACGTCGCTTCGAGCCCGGGCTCGGTGCCCGGGCGCACCGCGCCACGAAGCGGATTGGCTCGAGCCGCCAGATCGGCCAGATCGAACCCATGATCGGGCGCGCCCTTCACCGTCACGCGGCCGTCCGCCAGCTCCAGGTCATCCTCGCTCACCTCGAGCAGATGGCTCGCGAGCGTGAAGATCTTCTCCCGCACGGCCAGCGCGGCCGCGTGGCACGCGTTCCCGGCCACCACGGCTCCACGGCTCGCGAACGTACCCGTCCCCCAATGGAACTCCATCGTGTCGCCGGTGACGACTCGCACGTGCGCCGGGTCGACACCCAGCTGATCGGCCACCACCTGCGCGAACACCGTGAAATGGCCCTGGCCCTGTGTCCCGACGCCGGTCGCGACGCACACCGTGCCGCTCGGCTCGACGGTGACGCGCGCGCCCTCGTACGGACCGATCCCCGTCCCCTCGACGTAGGAGACGATCCCGAGACCTACGTACCGGCCCTCCTCTCGCGCCTTCTTCTGCTCCACCGGAAACGTTTCGTAGTCGATCAGGTCGGCGGCCCGTTCGAGCGCGGGTGCGTAATTGCCGCTGTCGTAGGTGAGATGGGCCGAGTCTTGATACAGGATCTCGTGATCGTGCGGAAAATCGTCCGGGTCCAGGTAATTGCGGCGGCGGATCTCGACGCGGTCGATCCCGAGCTCCTGAGCCGCGGCATCGAGCAATCTCTCCATCACGAACACCCCATGCTGTCGCCCCGCCCCCCGCACGGGCGTGACGATCGGCTTGTTCGTGAATACGACCTTGAACTCGCTGTAGTAGTTCGGCACCCGGTACGGGCCGAGAAGCGTGCATTGGCTGTTGATGGGGACGGTCAGGCCGTACGGATCGTACGCACCCGTGTCATGCAGGAAGTCGTCGTAGACCCCGAGGATCGTCCCATCGGCGGACACCGCGAGCTCGGCATCGTGGATCTGCTCGCGTTCCTGGGTCGTGGCGAAGAAGCTTTCGTAACGGTCCTCGATCCACTTCACGGGCCGCCCGAGCTGAAGCGAAATCCAGGGCAGGATGATCTCCTCCCCGTAGAACATGATCTTCGGCCCGAAGCCGCCACCGATGAACGGGGCGATCACGCGGACCTGTGACTCGGAGAGCCCGAAAGTGGCGGCG
>JBDHHV010000211.1:0-4058 GCA_039589195.1 Gemmatimonadota bacterium
GGGCGGAGCGTTGAAGGTCGGGAGCGGCGGCAACAGCGTAACAAGGTCGCCACCGTGAGAGCCCACCCAGCGACACAGCGTCTGGAGGTCCCTGAGGTCGCCGAGCGAGCGACTGCGAGCCGACCGCAGCGCCGCGAGTTGCGTTCCCAGGCCCCAACTCCGCCCCGAGTCGCTGCGCCGCCAGGCGTGCAGCGGAGCGGAGATCACCGAGCACGCCTCGGTCCGATCCCCGTGCTCGACGGTGAGGTGGTGATAGCCGGCCGGCAGCGGACGGCCCCCGCGCGACGCCGAGCACAGGGCCTCCAAGGTCAGCACGCAGCCGTCCTCGAGAAGAAGCTCTCCATGGGAAACACCGTCCTCGGAGATGGCGAGCGGTGGCAGGGCTCCGTCCCAGGCCACCAGCACGGGCGGAAGCCCGGTGCCTCCGGTCGCGCGCAGGGCCCGCAGTGCTTCGGCGGCATCACGGGTACGGGCGACGGGGGCGCCGAGCGCGGCGCAGACGCTAAGGAGCGTTTCGGGGGCCGGGGTGACAGGCCGGTCCAGGCCATCCGTGTATCGGGTATGGACACCCATCGCTTTGGCGAGGGATCCTAGAGCTTCTAGTTCATCCGTTCGCGTTCGATGGAAGGTCAAGCTTTCGGCGTCTTTCCTCCGAGTGGTTCTTTCGGGATCCGGCCGGGTGGCATCGGACCCGGATTATAGGTGGGGGTCCGCCTGGATGGCGACCGGTTCGCCGGCCGCGCTGATGGCTCAGGCAGCTCGGGCGCCTCTGCAGGCTGGCGGCTCCGCGGGCACCGGTGAACTTCATCTCGGCGCCCATGTACCAAGGGACCGAAGCGAGAATCGTTCCTACGTTCCCGGTCCTCTTCCGCCCATGAGACACGACGCGCGCACCGAGCGGAGGCCCATCCTTCCTTCCCTGTTGCCCCGTAGCCTCAGAGGGCTGCTGGCCGTTTCCCTGGCCCTTGCGGCCTTCATGCTGATCAACACGGCCTACCTCCTCATCAACCGGCTGGCCGACGCTCTGGGCTGGAGTTTCTTCGCCGTGGGCGAGACGTCTTTGCCCATGCTCTTCCAGAGCATGGTGCTGACGCACACCGGGGTGGGGCTACTGCTCGCGGTGTTGATGCTCACCTTCTTCGGCGTGCACCTGCCGAAGGTGTGGCAACGCCGTCACCGGGCATCGGTGCTGTCCGGGATCCTCTACGTAACGGTCGGCCTCACCCTGGTGGTCACGGGACTGTTCATCCTGACCGCGGCGGCCAGCCGCGACAACAGATGGGCCTGGTGGGCTCACGTCATCAGCGCGGGCCTGGCCGCGATCGGCTACGTCGTCCACCGCCTGGTGAGCTACGCACGACCGCCCGGCGCGGCGTTCCGCCGATTCGGTCTCGGCGCGGCGGCGGGGACCGCGCTGCTTATAGCCGCGCACGGCTTCACGCACCGAGGCGTCGAGCTGACGGTCGAGGCGCAGGCTGCGCTGGAGCGGGGGTTGGGATCCGGGCCGGGCGCCAGGTCTCGCGACGTAGCCGAGTTTGCGAACGGCGCCTTTGTCGCCCGAGGCTTCGTTCCGCCGGAGAGCCCCTTCTTCCCCTCTCCCGCCACCACGACTTCCGGCGGTTACCTGCCGGTCAGGATCATTACACGCGACAATCCGGCGTCGCTACCGGATGAAATCGCGCGCGAGGTCAGACGCCACGGTTTCGTGATCGAGATCCCGATCGGCGCGGAGACGTGCATCCGGTGCCACCCCGACATCGTCGACCAGTGGGCGTCGTCGGCCCACCGCTTCGCTTCGTTCAACAACCCCTTCTACGAGGCGACGGTCGACGACATGCGCAGGAACGCCACCGTCCCGAACGCGTGGGTGGAGAAGCACATGCGGCGGTTCTCGGTCCCGGCGGACGGAGTGGGGCGGGTAAAGAGCAAGTGGTGCAGCGGATGTCACGATCCGGCGTTGATGCTCGCGGGCCAGATGGACGGGAAGATCGACCGTGCCAGCGTCGAGGCGCAGGCCGGCCTCACCTGCCTGGCGTGCCACGCGATCGACCTCATTCACGACCGGACCGGAAACGGGAACTATAACATTGCCGACGAGCAGGTGGACCCCTACCTGTTCGCGGACGCGGAATCGGGAACGTGGGGAGCGTTCTTGCACGACGCAGCGCTCAAGGCGAAGCCCACGGTGCACAAGCGGCAGCTGCTGAAGCCCTTCTTCCGCGAGCCCGAGTTCTGTGCCGCGTGCCACAAAGTCAGCCTCACCGAGCCGGTCAACAACTACCGTTGGCTCCGGGGGCAGGACGAGTTCGACGCCTGGCACGACAGCGGCGTGTCACGAAATGCCTCGCGAACCTTCTACCTGCCGGAGGAGAGGCGCGTCTGCCAGGACTGCCATATGCCGTTCGAGCCGGCACCCCGGGGAGATGTATCCGCCAAGCGCGGCATGGTGCGCTCGCACCGCTTCCTCGCCGTGAACACGGCGCTTCCTTTCGTCCGGGGGGACGAGGAGACGATCCGAAGGATCGAGGGCTTCCTGCGGGATGAGAAGCTGAGCGTGGACATCTTCGCGCTCAGGACAGCGCGCACGGGGGAATCCGCAATGTTCGTCGATCGGGGCGCGGCCGTGCTTCTCCCCGGCGATCGGGTCATCGTGGACGTGGTTGTGCGCAACAAGGGAGTGGGGCACACCTTCCCCGGCGGAACCAACGATTCCAACGAAGGGTGGCTCGAGTTCAGCCTGTTCGACGGGGAGGATAACGTCCTGGCCATCAGCGGCGCGGTGGGCGAGGACGGCCACCTCGATCCGATGGCACACGTCTACAAGTCGGTCATTCTGGACCGTCGCGGGGACCCGATCGATCGACGCAACGCGCCCGACATCCACGTCACCGCCGCCGCTAACGTCATCGGGCCCGGAACGGCCGACGTCGGCCACTTCGAACTCGCGGTACCGACGGAGATGGCGGGGAAGAAGCTGACCGTGCGGGCGAGGCTCCTGTGGCGCAAGTTCAATCGGCAGTATACGGAGTTCGCGTTCAACGCGAATCCGGAGGGGTTCAGGCGGTTCAGCGATGTCCCGGACCTTCCGATCACCGAGATCGCCTCCGATGAGGTGGAACTCCGCGTCGTCTTACGGGACGCCCGGACCGCCAGGCCCGTCGACGCGGCAGAGCCGTCCGACTGGACCCGATACAACGACTACGGGATCGCCCTCCTCAGGGAGGGCAACACGCGTGCGGCCCTGACGGTGTTCGAGCGGGTGGCGGAGCTCCAGCCTGAGCGCGTCGACGGTCCACTGAACATGGCCAGAGCGGCCCTGCGGGAGGGCAACATCGAGACGGCGTACAAGTTCCTGCAGCGAGCCGAGGCGATTCGTCGCGGCGACGCGCGGGTGGCCTGGGTCTGGGGGGGCGCTCTGCAGGAGGATGGCCGTTACGAGGAGGCGGCCCTCGCGTACCGCCGGGTGCTGGAGGATTTCCCCGAGGATCGAGCCGCGTGGAGAAGCCTGGGACGGACGCTGTACCTGGACCGGCGGTTCGAGGAGGCGCTCCTCGCTTTTGACCGTGTGCTGAAGATCGACTCCGAGGATCGGGTTTCCCACTATCACCGCATGCTCTGCTACCGGGCGCTGGGCCGGGATGCGGAGTCGGAAGCGGCGGCGGCGGCGTACGAACGGTACCGCATCGACGAATCGGCTCAGGCGATCACCCGCGCCTTTCGGCTCGCGAATCCGGGGGTGAACCTGATGGCACAACCGATCCACACACACCCTGTGACCCCGACGAAATAGGCACGGACCGCCAGCGAGGAGGAGCTTCTGGTGGGTAACAGATACCTCATTGTCACAGCGGCACTCGCTTACGGCCTCTCCGGCTGCCGGGAGACGGAGCCGGTCGCCCAGGAGGTGCCCGACTACGCGCGGTCTGCGTACGCGACGGTCGAGTCCCGGACGGCCTCGACGAACATGCGGTTCGCGGATATCACCGCATCGGCCGGGATCGGTTTCGTGCACGAGACCGGCGCCTTCGGTCAGAAGTGGATGCCGGAGACGATGGGTA
>JBDHHV010000212.1:0-6528 GCA_039589195.1 Gemmatimonadota bacterium
CAGGCGGCGGAAACGGCCCAGGCGGCGGAAACGGCCCAGGCGCCGAAGCGCACCTGTTCTCCGAGCAATACGCCTGCGCCGTGTGCGGGATCAGCATCCCGGAGCTCGAGCCGAGACAATTCAGCTTCAACTCGCCCTACGGCGCCTGTCCGGAGTGCGACGGGCTCGGCGTGCAGCGGGAGCCCAACCCCGACCTCATCCTGGGCGGCAGGCAGATCTCGATTCTCGAGGGCGTGCTGTTGCCCTTGGGTGTGCCCACCGGACGTCTTCGCCGCCAGACGCTCGCGCGCGTGGCGGAGACGTACGAGTTCGGACTGAACGATCCGTGGGGCGAGCTGAGTGACCGGCAACGGGAGGCGGTTCTCGAGGGAGACTCCTCCCTGGGGTGGGAGGGTGCGATCGCCATGGTCCTCAGGCGCTACAAGGAGACCGGGAGCGACAAGGTCCGGGCCATGCTCGAGGAATACATGGCGATGAGGACCTGCCGTGCGTGCGAGGGCGGTCGGCTGCGCCCGGAGAGCCGGGCGGTGACGGTGGATGATCGTCGCCTGCACGAGGTCGTGGAGCTGTCGATCGCCGAGGCTCGGGATCTCTTCCGCGAGTGGCTCGAGAAGGCAAACGCCGGCGAGTCTCCGGATGCCGAAGTGCGCGCCCCGATCCTCAAGGAGGTTGCCGAGCGTCTGGAGTTCATGGATCACGTGGGGCTGGGATACCTGACGCTCGGTCGCTCGGCGGAGACCCTGTCGGGCGGCGAGGCGCAGCGGATCCGGCTCGCGACGCAGATCGGCAGCCGGCTGGTCGGGGTCCTGTACGTTCTGGACGAGCCCAGCATCGGGCTCCACTCGCGCGACAACGAGCGCTTGCTCCAGACGCTCGCGACGCTGCGCGACCTGGGGAACACCGTGCTCGTCGTCGAGCACGACGAGCAGACGATCCGGGCGGCCGATCACATCGTGGACATGGGACCACGCGCCGGGCGACACGGTGGGGAAGTGGTGGTCTCGGGCACGCTGGACGCCCTCCTGGCCGAGCGTGGGTCGCTGACCGGGGCCTATTTGCGAGGCGAGCGCGAGATCCCCGTCCCATCCGCACGCCGGTTGCCCGGGGAGCTGGGTTACGTGACCGTGCGCGGCGCTCGCGAGCACAACCTCCGGGATGTGGACGTAGAGCTCCCGCTGGGATTGTTCATCTGCGTCACCGGCGTCTCGGGGTCGGGCAAATCGACGCTGGTGGAGGAGATCCTCTACCGTAAGCTGGCGCGGCAGCTGTATCGCTCGAGGCTCGTCCCGGGAGAGCACGACGCCATCGAAGGGATCGAGCTGATCGACAAAGTGATCGACGTGGACCAGAGTCCCATCGGCAGGACGCCGCGCTCGAACCCGGCGACCTACACGGGCGTGTTCACGCCGATCCGGGAGCTGTACGCGAAGCTGCCCGAGTCACGCATCCGCGGCTACGCACCCGGCCGGTTCAGCTTCAACGTGAAGGGCGGGCGGTGCGAGGCGTGTCGTGGCGACGGGCTGGTGAAGATCGAAATGCATTTCCTGCCCGACGTTTACGTGCCTTGCGATGTGTGCCGCGGTAGACGGTACAATCGCGAAACGCTTGAAGTTCTGTACAAAGGCAAGAGTATCGCGGATGTGCTTGAAATGACGGTGGAAGACGCGCTCGAATCCTTCGATCCGATCCCTGTCATAAAGAGACGACTCAAGACGTTGTCGGATGTCGGGCTCGGATACCTCACCCTGGGACAATCCGCGACCACGCTGTCAGGAGGCGAGGCGCAGCGCGTGAAACTGGCGACAGAGCTGGCGAAGGTGGGTACCGGGCGCACGCTCTATATCCTGGATGAGCCCACCACGGGCCTGCATTTCGAGGATGTACGAGATCTTCTCGAGGTGCTTCACCGGCTGGCGGACAAGGGGAACACGATTCTTGTCATCGAACATCACCTCGACGTCATCAAGACCGCGGACTGGGTGATCGATCTTGGCCCGGAAGGTGGCGCGGCAGGCGGCATGGTAGTTGCTCAAGGGGCCCCCGAGAGCATCGCAGAGGTGGCCGCGAGCCATACGGGCAGGCACCTGGCGGACGTGCTCTGAGAGGCGGCGATACCGGGCCTCGCTGGCTGAAAAAAGGTCCGGATTGTCAAAGGATTAGCGAAGCCTTGACGCTTGGACTAAGTCGTGCGATACTCGATTCGGGTGACAGAAGGGTGGTGCTGGGCCTTCCGTACGTGCACACCTTCGAGCATCAAGCGGCAACGGGCGGTTTTTGGGTGGACGTGACGAGTTGGTGCAGACTTCGTTGCGAAGAGCGAGCGGGGATTGCCGATCTCGATCGAAAAGAGTATAGAGTAAGGGACTTAGGGGCTGTAATGCCCTTGACCCGACATGTGGGTCCGGGTATCTTGTGCCCGCTCAAAGCGCGGGTGTGTGGTGCATCCGTTGTGTGAATTGTTAGCGGCCGTAGAGGTCCGCAACGAGTCAGTCACCACCGAAGGACTTCATCCCTGAGGAGGAGTGAATGAAGAAGGTTACGAAACGCCTGCTGGTAGCCTGCGTTGCGGCCCTCGCCGTGGGCGCCTGTGGGGACAGTATTGTGATTCCGGAGCCGCCGCCGCCACCGCCACCGCCACCGCCCCCGGGCGGCGCGCAGCCGTCGATTCAGATCCAGCAGATCACGAACGCGGCGGGTAATGTCATCAATCCGGCGGCAGCGGCAGGGCAGATCAACTTCGTACTGAACGTGGAGCCGGGTGACGGCAACACGCTACAGTCGGTGAGCGTTTCCCTGGATGGTGCCGTGGTCGGCAGCCAGACCTTCTCGGCCAACCGCGTGCCGAAGTCTTCGGGCGGCGTGTCGACCAGCGTGGCCCCAACGGTGATCATTATTCCCTTCGATACGCGAGGGACGAACGCCGCGGGTGATCGCTACAGCAACACCACCCACACGGCCACGGCCCAGATGACTCACAGCGGTGGGACAGCGTCCGCGGCCGAGCTGGAGTTGACGTTCACCAACGCGAACATCCCCGGGGCCATCACCTTCACCGGGAACAACGCCCAGTCGGCGGGTGGGACCACCTGGTATGGAAACGACGACGCGGTGGGCACCTGCTCGGTGATCTACTACGATACCCCCCCCAGCACGCTGGGTCTGAGCGCGACCGGCGGCCTGGACCTCGGGAAGGGTTCCGGCGCGACGCTTGCAGCCGCCACGACGACGGGTGGAGATCTCGTGACCACCGCCTCGGGGACGTTCGACAGAACGGACTCGGACAACAAGGTGGAGCTGACATCCACGGTCACCTGCACCCTTCCGGCGACCGCGACGGGGTATGATACAACCGGCGACGGAGTGGCGGATATCACGGGCGGGACCACGCTCACGGCGACGCTGAACCTCGACAACCTGGCGCCGGTGGCCCCGGCCGCAGCCAACTACACGTTCGCGGACGCGCGCAACACGGCCCCCGTGGCCGCCGCTCCCGTGAACCTCTGGGGCAACGGATCGACGGCGTTCGGCCTCACGGGCCTGGACGGAGGGATCGGCACGCTCGTCGCCACGATCAACTTGGCAGTCCCGGTAGGCTCCAGCTTCGGGAATCCGGCGAGCATCGATGTCGGCGCGGAAGTCTCCACGGGAGCGGATCTCGGCGAGTCCGCCAGTGCTGCGGCCTCCGCCGCGTTCCAGTTGCTCGTGTCCGCCCTCGCGGACGGGCTGGGCAACGCGACCGCGAGCACGGCCATCTTGCCCGACGTGACGTGCAACACGTGCTCGGTCGCGTTCTGGATCGATCTGACCTCGCCGGCATTCAGCGCTGTTCGCCCGACCGGGATCTCGGTCTTGCGGCCGGATGACGGGACGTTCGCGGTGACCGCCCTCGATGTGATCAGCGATTTCACGGTGGTCGAGAACCTGAGCGGTATCGACGCCGACGGCGTGGGTGTGGGCGTGGCGAGTGAGACGACGGGATTCACCGTGAAGCGAGGCACGACCACGGTCGGATCCACGCTGACTTGACGGGCGCCGGCGGAACCATGCACGCGATCAGCGTTGCGGGCGTGAGCACGGTGGTGCAGACCACGAACAGCTACACGGTCTCGGGCCAGATCGTCGATCAGGCCGGTAACGTGGGAGCATTCCCGGGGACCGCGTTCACGGTCGACATCACGTCGCCAGTGCTGAACGTCACGGCCCCGCCGCAAGACTTCAACTTGCCGGGTGCCGCGACCGCTCCGGCTAACATCGGCGGGGACTTCACCGACGAGAACGGGATCGCGTCGGCCAAAGCCACGGGCTTCCTCGGTACGTGCGCGGTGCCCGTGTCGCAGTTCACGATCAATGACGCCAACATTGACGTGATCGACCTTGGGGTGGGGCCGACCTTCGCGGCCTCGTACACCCTGAAGACCAAGGGTGTAGGTGTTACGCAGCTGTATTCCTACCCTGTCGACATCTTCGACACGTCGCTGTTCATCGATGGCACGGCGGCTGGGAATCAGTCGTCGACGTGCGCGAACCAGTCCGGGACTTGGTAGGACGTAAGCAAGACTGCTAGCCCAAGGAAACTCCGCCTCAGGAGTGCGGCCCCGCCAACACGGCGGGGCCGCTTTTTTTGGGTTCTACCACCCCGACCGGCCGTAGCGGCCGGCGCCGACGCCTTTGGGGGAGTCCGCAGATCGGAGGGCCCGCGATCGGGCGGATCCGCGGCCGGTCGCAGTTGATAACCGCGGCCATCGGGAGTTACACTTTCGCGCCCGCCCGGCGGAGTCGCGAAACCGCCGGTATCGAAGGGCCGTACGGTGAATCGGTTATTGAGTTGGGGCCCAGCGCCCACGGAGCATGAGCGTCTTCTTCTTCATCATCATCATTATCGCGCTCGTGACCGGTGGCGAGGTGCTGTCGAAGTGGCTGGATCGTCGACCAGCGATTCAGCCTCCCGCCGGTTCAGGCAACGAGCCGGAGATCGCGCACCTGCGCGAGCAGGTGCAGCTGCTGTCCGAACAGGTGGACCGACTGACCGAGGAACAGCATTTCATGACGCGTCTTCTGGAGGATCGACCCGACGCGACGCCCCTACCCGAGCACAGCGAGCCAAAGGAACCGAGCTGATGGTCAATCGAGAAGACATCGAGAGCTTCCTACTCCGTACGGAAGTGGAGTTCGACGAGATCGAACCCGGGCTGTGGCTGGTGCAGCCGTCGGCCGAGGAGCCGAGGGGAGAGCCCGGCGTGGTCGTACGTCACGAGCCACCCGTGGTGGTGTTTCGGTCCGGGATCCGAGAGGTCCCCGAGGATGACGAGCCGCAGCTGCATCTCTACGCGCGCTTGCTGGAACTGAATGCCACCGACCTGGTGCACGGTGCATATGGGATCGAGAACGGCGAGGTGATCCTGAGCGACACCCTGGAGCTCGAGAACCTCCAGTTCTCGGAGTTCCGCGCGTCGCTCGAGAGCCTGACGCTGGCTGTCGTGTCGCACTGGCAGGAACTCACAACCGACTGAAGGCTCCACATATGGGCATCTTCGAACGACTTTCCCGTCTGATTCGCTCGAATATCAACGATCTGATCGCTCGGGCCGAGAATCCCGAGAAAATGCTCGGTCAGATCATCGAAGACATGCGGCGTCAGCTGGCCCAGGCGAAGCAGGAGGTCGCGGTCGCGATCGCCGATGAGCGGAAGCTGCGCGCGCAGTTCGAGGAGGAACGGTCACAGGCCGCGGAATGGGAGCGACGAGCACGGCTCGCCATCCGCGAAGGCCGGGACGATCTGGCGAAGCAGGCGCTGATGCGGGGTGGTGAGCACGCCCAGCACGCCCAGGGACTCGAGGAGCAATGGCAGAAGCACCGCCACGAGACGGAGCGCCTCAAGGACTCGCTGCGTCAGCTCAACTCGAAGATCGAGGAGGCGAAGCGCAAGAAGAACCTCCTGATCGCCAAGCAGAAGCGGGCCGAGGCGCAGAAGCGCATCCACGACACGATGGCCGGGCTGCAGGACAAGAGCGCCTTCCGGGCCTTCGATCAGATGGCCGAGAAGATCGAGACCGCCGAGCGCCGCGCACTGGCCTCCGCGGAGGTGACCGAGGAGCTGACGGGCGATAGCCTGCAGCACGAGTTCCGGCAGCTCGAGGCGGGTGGAGACGTGGCGGTAGAGGAGAAGCTCCTCGCCCTCAAGCAGGAGATGGGTCTGCTCCCCGCGGGAGAGGAAGAGACAAAAGCCATCGAAGCACCCGACGAGGAGATCCCCGAGGCGGAGATCGTCGCGGAGGAGGCCGCGGACGTCCCGGTCGAAGAGTCGATCACCGATGCCGAGGTCGCCGACGCCGAAGCCTCCGAGACCGGGGAGGAAGCCACCCGGGAGCAGGCGGGCGCCGAGGGGGGCTCCGAGTAACCGTCACCGGCCGGTCCACGCAGCACGGCGCAGCTCCGAGCCATGCCACAGAAGGTGGTCGGGGTCTTGGGTGGCATGGGCCCCATGTCCACCGCCGATCTGTTCGTCAAGGTCGTTCGGGCCACGCCCGT
>JBDHHV010000213.1:0-3961 GCA_039589195.1 Gemmatimonadota bacterium
CTTGTCCACGATCTCTGAAGGTAGCCCGAGGGCGCGCGCCAGCGCCCACACCTGCGTCTTGAAGAGATCTCCCAACGGGTTGATCGGGGGGGAGTCATCGGCGTGCCAGGTGAAGTAGCCCAGCAGCCTCTCCGACTTGTTCCCCGTGCCGACCGGCAGCGCTCCGAGCTTGAAGGCCTGGTCGAACAGGATGATCATACGTTGCCGCGCCGCCACGTTGCCGCGTCGATGGCCGTCGGCGCCCGGTTCGTGCCGCTCCAGGTAACCGTCGACCGCGTCGGTGATCTCGATCGTGCGCGTCACGATCCCAAGCTCGCCCGCGAGAGCCTCCGCGTGCTCGGCGCTCGCAGGGTTGCTCGTGCGGTATGGCAACAGAAATCCATGCACGGCTTCCGGGTCCAACGCGCGCGCACACAGGGCTGCGGTCACCGACGAATCCACACCGCCCGAGAGACCGACCACGACACGCTGGAATCCACGACGCCGTAGGATTTCATCCCGGAGGAACTCGACCAGCCAGGCCTCCAGGAGCTCGGTATCGACCTCGAGCGGACGAACATCGCCGGGCCTTGGGGGCGAGGCGTCACGGATCGAGGGGTGGCCCCAATCGAGCGTCGGGAGAGGTGCCGGGCCGCTCATCCGTCCTCCTCTACGCCATCGCCCTTATCGGCGGTGCCGGAACGTGGGTCGGGTGCCGAGATTCGCGCGCCGGGGCTGTTGATGAGCAACCTCATCCACATACGCTCCAGGTCGGCGAGCAGCGGCGTCTCCGCACGGGCCGCGACCACATCCTCGAGATCGATCTGGACGGCAAGGAGGTCGTCGCTCCACAGTGGCCCCCGTGCGATCCGATCGCCGCGCGGCGAGTATGCGGCTGAGCCACCCGCGAAGCCTTTCCCACCCTCGAAGCCCGCTAGCTGGGAGACGGTCACGAACACGCCGTGCTCGCCGGCGAGCCCGCTCCCGAGCAGGTCCCAGCGCGCCACGTTGCCCGGTACACCGGCTCCGGGCTCGGCCCCGCGCGCGGGCGATGCGCTCAAGACAAGGATCAGCTCGGCCCCGTCGAGGGCGGCGACGGTCCCGGAGATCGAGTGGAACGCTTCCTCGCAGATCAGCAGTGACACGCGACCCACGCTCGTGTCGAACGCCGCGATGCCCGCCCCGGCCTCCACGAAGCGTTCCTCCTGGAAGACACCGTATGTGGGGAGGAAGGTCTTCCTGTGC
Organism: Gemmatimonadota bacterium; assembly: GCA_039589195.1. Taxonomy (GTDB): domain Bacteria; phylum Gemmatimonadota; class Gemmatimonadetes; order Palauibacterales; family Palauibacteraceae; genus JBDHAC01. The sequence continues at coordinate 1,225 of JBDHHV010000213.1, forward strand.
ACGTGCACGATGCGTGGCTCGGTGCCGCCCAGCTCCGCGTATAGCGCCGAATTGTAGATCTTCCGCTCTCGGAGCTCGAAGAACCCGATCGCGATGTCGAGTGGAGCGGTGCTGACCTCGGCGTACCGCTCGGACAGACGCTGGAACAGAGACTCGGCGGACACGGCCTCCTCGAGCACGCCGCCCTCGAGGAAGTATCCCGTGAGCGCGGTCTCGGGAAACACGACGAGCTGCGGACGCGGCTCGAGCGCGACCGCACGCTCGAGGACCTCCTGAACGGCGGCCAGCGTGGCCCCCGTGTCCCCCTTCGTGGGCCGAAACTGCGCGATGGCCAGGTCGATTCTCATCCGATCCCATACCCGAGTTCGGCGAGGATCACGCTCCTGCTGCGGCGCAGGACCGGAGACCTCGCGCTCCCGTCGCGGCGAGCCCGGCACCCGGCTCGACCGCCCTTTGCAAGATGGCGCGCGGAGACATGTGTTGCACGGGTGGCGGACATCCCGTATCGATCGTGGTCCGTACGCCGTCAGCCGTCCGACCGTGGGTCGGGCTCGGCACCCGTCCGACGGCGGATAACACCACCGCGATCGACCATGGAACCGAACGCGATCCTCAACATCTACGCGGGCCTCGTGCTCGCGGGCCTACCGTTGATCGCGTGGAACGACGCGCGGCGCGGCGTCCTCGACGAGCAGCAGCTCGAGTTCCGCCGGGCGATCTACGGCTCGGTAGCGTTCTCGCTGCTGCTGATCGCCGGGATCACGCTCGGTGTGGCGGCCTGGCAGGATGTAGACGCCGGCTCGTTGGGGTGGCGGGTTCCCGACGCTCTAGGTGGGTTCGTGTGGGGGATCGGCTTTACCCTCGCCGGGCTTGCGGTCGCATGGCTGGTGACACACGGCGCACGGGCGGTCGGTCTTACCGAGGGGCCGCTGGCGCGTCTGTTGATGCCTCGAACCGCGTCGGAGCAGCGAGCGTTTCTCGTCCTGTCGGGTGTAGCCGCGCTCTGCGAGGAGTACGTATTCCGCGGATTTCTACTATGGATCGCGACGGCCTGGTTGGACTCGCCGTGGCTGGGGGCCATCCTGGTTTCCCTGTCGTTCGGGCTTTCACACGGGTATCAGCGGCTCGCGGGCGTCATTCGTGCAGGCGCGTTGGGGTTTACGTTGGCGATACCGGTGATCCTGACGGGGAGCCTGTTCCCCGCGGTGGTGTCTCATTTCTGGATCAACGCCGCAATCGGCCTGGGCGGTTGGCGCTATCTGTTCCCGACCGAGCTGCTGGAGGGCCCGGCCCAGGACGCGGCTTCAGTGCAAGACGAAGAGGTGGGGACCGATTCGACGGAAGATCCGAACCGAGAAGCCGAGGGAAACGGAGAAACGAAGGGATGAGGATAGGGAAGATGTCAGGGGGGATGGCGCGACGAAGAACGATCTGGGGAAGGCTGGCGCTGTTGGCGCTTCCCATCGCCGTCATCCCTCGAGAGGCGGCGGCGCAATCCGATATCGAGGTTCGCGGGTTGCTACGGGCCGGGGTTCGGGTGGAGGCCGCGTCATCCGAGCGCTCCGACGGCTTCGACGTATTCGATGCCAGGCTCGGCTTGTCGGGGAAGATCGGGATCATCTTCGACTACTTCGTTCAGGTCGAGTACGATGAGGATGAGGAGGAGTTCGAGCTCCTCGACGCGCGCGCAGGGTTGCCGATCCGTCCCGAGGCCGAGCTCGGCCTCGGGCTGTTCCGGCCCGCGTTCGGGTTGGAAGCGCTGACCGACAAGGGGCAGCTCACCTTCCTGGAGCGCTCGCAGGCGACGGAGGCCATTGCGCCGGGACGACAGGTCGGCGTGGGGCTCAGCGGCGAAGCGGTGGACGCGAGGCTCACCTACGGGTTCGGGGTCTTCAACGGTAACGGACGTCGGCTCGAAAACGATGGGAGCGATTACATGTTCGCCGGACGCGTCCAGTACAATACGATCGGTCCGGTCCCCTTCTACGAGGACTTCGTGCTACAGGCGGGTGCCAGCGTGGCCTACTCCGAGGACACGGCGGCCGAGCTCGGGCGGGGGTTCGAGGGGACGCCACCCGGTGACGACCCGATCGGGTTCGAGGCGGGATTTGCCGGTGACCGGCTGTTGTGGGAGGTGGACGTGCACGCCAGCTATCGGGGCTGGTCCCTCACCGCCGAGTATCTGCGGGGCGAATTCGACGCCGAGTCGTCACCTGATGAGCCGGATGAGTCCGAGATTCCGCTCGACGCGTACGGTGGGTACGTGGAAGCCGGCTACCTGTTCTGGGGCGGCGCGATCGAAGCAGTGGCGCGCTACGACGGCTTCAGCCCGGCGGTGGGCGAGAACCGCGATTTCGTGCTCCTGGGGATCAACATCTTCCCCGGCCAGTACGCGAAGTTCGGGTTGCAGTACGCCCTGGAGCTGCACGATTCACAGCCGAGCCCGTTCGTGGACGGAGGGCAGTTCCTGCTGGTCGCGCAGGTGGACTTCTAGGCGAGGCGAGGTCGCGTTGAAGGAGAGGCGATTGACAAGTCAAACCCGCGCGGTTCGTGCCATCTCGATTGGCCTGTGCGCCGTGGTGGCTTTGGTCCACCCTGTATTCGCGCAGGTCAAATTATCCTCCGATCTGAAGTGACCCCCGAAAGTTGAACACCCGCCTCCGGGTTTATTGTGCTGCTCAGCCCTCGCGGTAGAGCCTCTCGATGAACGCCAGGGGAGGTCGGTCTCCGAGGGAGG
>JBDHHV010000214.1:0-3821 GCA_039589195.1 Gemmatimonadota bacterium
CGCGGGGAACCAGCCCGCTACGGCCTTCGGGAAGTTCGAGAGCACCAGCGCGAGCGACACGCCGAAGCCAACCATCGTCGCGTACATCGCGGCGAAGGTCTGGGCATTGGCGCGCAGCAGCAACGAGACACCAGCGAGCAGCAGCCCCGTGCCGAGCGCACGCCGAACCCCGAGGCGATCCCCGAGCGCGCCTCCCGGGATCGAGAACACCAGCACGCCCAGCGGGATGCCCGACCAGAGCGTGCCCCACGCATCGATTCCCAGCCCAAGGTCTCCGAGTAGATCCGGGACGACCATGATGACGTAGTTCCACGCGGCCCCCGTCACCAGGATGTTGACGGCGACGACGCTCGCGAGCACCCACCATCGGTATGCGGATCGCCCCTCCCTCGACACGGCGCCAGTATACTCGTAGCGCAGCCGGGATTCGGAGGGCCGGGGATTCCTGTCGGGGATTCCTGGTAGGCTCAAGCTCGACCCACGCGTGGCTGTATCGAAGGGGAAGTCAGATGATCAACGACATCCAGCACACGGCGATCTCTACCGGCGACATGGAGCAGGCGCTCGCGTTCTACCGCGACCTCATCGGCTTCGAAGTCCTGAGCGACACGTCGTGGAAAAAGGGCTCAGAGCAGGCGGCGAACGTGGAACGGCTCATGGAGCTGGACGGTGTCGCTTTCCGGGTCGCCATGCTCCGCCTGGGGACGAGCCAGCTCGAGCTCTTCGAGTTCGACTCACCCGCGCCGATCCCGGGCGACCCGAATCGGCCCGTCTGCGACCACGGCATCACGCACATATGCCTCAGCGTCACCGACATCGACTCCGAGTACGAGCGCCTCGAGCGAGCCGGTATGCGCTTCCACTGCCCGCCGGTGGATTTCGGCGGGGGAGTCTCGGCCACCTACGGGCGGGATCCCGACGGCAACGTGGTCGAGCTGTACGAGCGCAGCGACTGAATGGCCGAGGTCGAGACTCGCACTGACTCCTCGGCGCCGACGCCGACGGCCCTCGTAGGCCTGTCCATTGCGGGCGGGGGGGTCGTCTTTGCGGCGCTCATCTTCGTGCTCGCGCGCCGGCTGGGCTGGACGCTCGGCTGGATCTACGTGGGGATCTTGGCCGCGACCTTGGCCATCAACCTGGCCTGCGTGCTGCGCTGGAACCCCGAGCTGATCCGGGCGCGCGTTGGCGTCCGCAAGGGGACAAAGACCTGGGACATCGTGTGGCTTGCACTGTTCGCACCTGTAGTGATCGCGGTCTTCGTCGTCGCGGTACTCGAGGCCCGCAGCGGGGTGTCGAGCGAACCGGGGGCAGCGTGGCTGCTGGGCGTGGCCATCTTCGTCCCCGGATGGGCCCTGATCACCTGGTCCATGGTCGTGAATCCGTTCTTCGAGAAGGGGGTGCGCATCCAGACGGACCGCGGGCATCGCGTGATCGACACGGGACCCTACGCCCACGTGCGCCACCCAGGCTACGTGGGCTTCACGGGCTGGATACTCTCGACCCCGCTCTTACTCGCCTCGGCCTGGGCCTTCGTCCCGGCTCTCCTCTCCGTGGCCCTGCTCGTGATCCGCACGGCGCTCGAGGATCGCACGCTCCACGCGGAGCTCCCCGGCTACCCCGAGTACGCGGCGCGCGTTCGCTTCCGCCTGATCCCGGGCATCTGGTAGCCGGCAGGAACAAGGGAGATGGAGGGGCTGGTGCGATCTAGCTCGTGTTTCGGCGCAGCTCGGCGAGCACCTCGGCGGGGATTTCACCTTCGAATATGCGGTGTCCCGCGGTAAAGCCGCCGTCCACCGCAAGGGCGTGGCCCGTCACGAAGGATGCGTCGTCCGAGGCCAGGAACGCAGCGGCGGCGGCCACCTCCTCCGCGCGGCCAAAGCGTCCCAGAGCGTGCGAACGCTCGAGATGTTCGCGTGCGGCCTTGAGCAGCTCCGTCCGCAACGGCGCCGTCATCGGCGTGTCGATGTAGCCGGGACAGAGGCAGTTCACGCGAATTCCCTGTATGCCGTAGTCGATCGCCATGTTGCGCGTGAGTAGCACCACTCCACCCTTGGAGGCGTTGTAGACGCTGACGCCTTGACCGCCGATCAGTCCCTCCACGCTGGCCAGGTTGACGATGCTGCCGGATCCCGTCTCGACCATGCGTGCGAGCACGTGCTTCGATACCAGAAACGTCCCCTTGAGGTTGATGTCGATTACGCGCTCCCACTCCTCCACCGGCAGCAGGTGGACCGGGCCACCACCGGACACTCCCGCGGCGTTCACGAGCACATCGATCCTGCCGAAGTGCTCGCTCACCGATGCAACAGCTCGTTCGACAGCCTGCTCGTCTCGCACGTCGGCCTCGTGGAAGCTTTCATACAGCTCCTCCTGCGCCGGCTTCTGCATGTCGATTCCGACGATCCGCGCACCCTCCGCGCGGAAGCGAGCAGCACACGCGGCTCCAATTCCGGAGGACAGCCCCGTAACCAACGCAACCCTGCCCTGCAGCCGATCCATGCCGCTACTCCTCAGGATGATGTCTGACCCGGGTCGATCTTCTCTTCGGACAGGGTCACCCCAGAGGTGGGATCCAGAGTGACCACGGCCACGCTTCCCCACCGGTCATCGCCCAGGTGCCACGGCGCCGGGCTCCCCGAGTAGCAGGCCGTCGTCGAGCTCTGGCTCACCTCTCGGAAGACGTGCACGTGCCCCAGCGCGAGATAGTCGAGCCCCGATTCGCCGATCTCCTGATGGGTGATCAGTGAGGAGCGCAGCTCGCTCCTGTCTTCCGTCAGGTATCCGTGGGCAATCCCCACGTGCCAGTAGTCGCCGCGGCGCGGTGGGATGCCCGCGAGCGGCTGATTGATGTGATCGTGTTCCACCATCGCCCTACCCCAGACGGTGGCGTGGAGATCGGGAAATTCGAGCGTCTGCCCGCACTCGGATGTCAGCGCGTGGACGTGGGGGCCGGCCTGTGTGAAGTCGACCCTCTTGTAGATCGAGTGGTCGTCGTAACAGTCGTGGTTGCCGGGAAGCAAGACGACCGGACACGACGCCCGGCCAAGCTCTTCCATGACGAAGTCAATCGCCGCGCTCGCGACCCGGCTCGAATCGAACAGATCGCCGGCGATCAGCAGCAGGTCGGCTTGCTGGCGCGGTACCGTGTCGACGACCTCGCTGAGCGCGATCTCCTCCCGCCGACGAACCGACGAGCCCTTCTCGCCCCTCGAACCCTCGCTGTGAATGTGAAGGTCCGACGTATGGATGAGCTTGAGTGGCCTGCGTCGCATCGGCTTCCTCGAGGGCGACCTAACGGCGCCACTTGCTCCAGTCGAATGGGTCGATTCCCCCGTCGGTGAGCTGCCAGATCGTCGCGCTCGCCCTCCCGTCTTCGATCTCCAGGAACCCGATGGTACCGAGCTGCGTATTCAAGTTGTGCGGGTAGGTGGGCGATCCCGGGTTCACACAGAGCACTCCGTCGACCGTGTCGATCGCCTCGACGTGCGTGTCGCCGTAGATGATCACGTCCGGCCTGCGCTCGGGAAAGAGCCTTTCGAGCGTTCGCGCGAGCGTGAGGTGCGGCGGCATCTCGGGAATGGGTACGACGTGCGTCACGCCGATCGCCACCCCTGCGAACTCGAGCGACCAGGCCTCTCGGAGCCGCTCATCGTCGGGCAACACCGCGCGTCCGCCCGACCCATCATCCCCGTTCCCGCGCGCCACGTAGATCGGCGCGACCTCGTTCAGCTCGTCGACCACCCGTAGCTCGTGGAGGTCGCCGGCGTGCAGGATGAGATCGACCTCCCGAAAGGCGTCGAACACCTGAGGCCAGAGCTCCT
>JBDHHV010000215.1:0-3757 GCA_039589195.1 Gemmatimonadota bacterium
AATCCACGTTACTACCTGAGTCTCGTGGAGGAGTACGGCTTCGAAAAGGCGATGGACCTGTATGCGTACGACTTGCAGATGTTCGCCCTGCCGGAGCCGCTGGCGCGGGCCGTGAGTACGATAGAGCGGCGCCAGGGGGTGCACGTGCGCAAGATCCGCATGTCCGAGTTCGAATCGGAACTGGGGACGGTGCGCCGCCTGTACAACGCCGCCTGGGAAAAGAACTGGGGCTTCGTGCCGATGACCGACGCCGAGTTCGACTTCATGGCAGCGGAGTTGAGGCCGATAATCAACCCCAACCTGGCCCTCTTCGCCGAGAACGCTGCGGGCGAAGCCATCGGTTTCGTCCTCGGTCTGCCGGACTTCAACCAGGTCCTCATCCGACTGAATGGGCGCCTGTTCCCGCTCGGGATCCTCAAGGCCCTCTGGTATCGCCGCAACGTGACGTTCATGCGGGTACCGTTGCTGGGTGTGGCACCGGAATACCGCGGGAAAGGAATCGACGTACTGCTGTACGGCGGGATCATTCGAGAGGGCACGGCCGCCGGCTTCTGCAACGCCGAGCAGTCCTGGATCCTGGAGACGAACGAGAAGATGAACGCGATCATGACGACGCGGCTCGGGGCGCGCGTGTATCGCCGATACCGGCTCTACGATTGCCCGCTCTGAACCCGCACACCCTCCGATAATGCCTGCTACGGAACCCCTTTACCGTATCGCTTTACCTTACCACCTGCGGCCGCGGGCGGCTGGAGCCGGTCGGTCCCCGGGGCGGTCGTCACGACGGGACCGGGACCGCTGAGCGCTCACGTCCTCCTGACCGGAGCCACAGGATTCCTCGGGGGCCACATCGCGGGTGCCCTCGTGGCCGACGGTGCCCGGGTGCGCTGCGCCATCCGTAACACGAGCGACACCCGCTGGATCGACCCGCTGGGCGTCGAGAAGGTCGAGCTGGACCTCAGACGTCCCCACCCACAGGCGGTCGAGACGTTGGCGGAGATCGGGACGATCGTGCACTGCGGGGGAGTGACGGCGGCGCGCAGCGAAGCCGAGTTCCAGGAGGTGAACGCCGACGCGACGGAGCGCCTCGCGAGGTCCGCCGCGGAAACCGGGGTACGGCGGATGGTGTTCATCAGCAGCCTGGCGGCTCGGGGCCCCGACGGGCACGAGGGCCCGGTGAGTCCCTACGGCCGCAGCAAGCGGGATGCCGAGGAGCGGCTCCTGGCGCTCGCGGATCGCCTGGAGATCGTGATCCTGAGGCCTGGCGGAGTTTACGGGCCGCGGGATAGTGACCTGCTTCCGATGTTCCGGATGGCCAAGCGAGGATTCGTGGTCGTACCCCGCGCCGATACGAAGCTGCAGCCGGTGTTCGTCGAGGATGTGGCCGACGCCGCCGTGCGAGCGGTGCGCGGTGGCCCCGCGAGCGACCCGCTGCCGTTGGCGGAGAGCGCTACCTACGGTTGGGAGGAGGTCGCTCGCAGCCTGGGGGCCGGCCTCGAACGACCGGTGAAGATCATCCGCATCCCGTTCGGGATCTTCTTGACGGCCGGTCTTCTGGGTGAGTTGAGCGGCCGCGTCACAAGAAAGCCACCGGCGATGGACCGGCGTCGGGCACGCGACTTCGCCCGCTATTCCTGGACGTGCGACCCCTCACTGACGGAGACCGAGCTCGGCTGGAAGACCCGGGTGACGCTGCCGGAAGGGCTGGCCCGGACGGCGCGTTGGTATAAGGAGAACGACTGGCTATGAGCGAGCCGGGAACCGGCGCGGGACCCCGCGCCGTTGCGCGCGCCGTTGCGGGTACCGGGCTGCTAGCCATCGACAGGGTGTTCGTGCTGTACCTGGGGCTCACCGGGATCCTGGCGGTGGTCGGAGGAGGAATCCTCGGGTTCAGCCTGGGCGCCGCTCATCTGGTTGCCGTCCTGGCGGTGCTCCGCCTGGGACGACGCCCGCTCCCCCGCAACGCGGGCTGGCGCTGGCTACGCCTGGTCTATCCGGTCGCCGCCACGCCCTTTCTCCTCTACCCGGAGCTCCGTTTCCTCAACCGGGTGATCACCGATCGCCTGTTCGACGGCATGGTACAGGGTTGGGAGCAGGCGCTTTTCGGCTCGCAACTCAGCATGACGTTCCACGAGTGGCTCCCCGACTTCACGTTCTCGGAGCTGCTCCACTTCGGCTACATGTCGTACTACGTCCTCGTGCCCATCGCGCTGGTGGGCGTGTTCATGACCCGTGGCGATGCCGCGGTACACCGCGCCGCATTCGCGACGGCCCTCGTGTTTCTCCTCTCGTACTTCGTCTTCACGGTCTTTCCGGTCGCCGGTCCTCGATACGACTTTCCGGCCATCCAGGGTGAGGTGTCCGGCGGCACGTTCTACCAGATCGTGCACACGATCCTCGAGGCGGGATCGTCGAGGGGCACGGCTTTCCCCAGCTCGCATATCGCGGCGTCGGGCGTGGCCGTGCTCGCCGCCGGGCGGGAAGATCGCCGGTGGCTATGGACCTTGATGCTCCCGCAGATCGCCCTGGCGCTGGGGACCGTATACGGCCGCTTCCATTACGGCGTCGACGCTCTCGCCGGCGCAGCGCTGATGGTGGTGATCTGGCTCACGGCCCCCCGTTTCGCAGGCCGGCTTGGCAGGCAACCCGATCGGTCGCTCGGGTATCAAACGAGTGACTTCAAGTAGCTCTTGAGGAGCCGCGTGGAAGAAAAGGAACTTCTGGAGCGCGCCAGAGCCGGGGATCGGCGCGCGATGGGTGAGTTGTATGAAACCCACGCGCGGCGTGTGTATACGGTCGTCCGGCGCCTGGTCGGAGACGACCATCTGGCCGAAGATCTGGCGCAGGAAGCATGGGTGCGCGCGTTCGAGAAGCTCCACCTTTTCCGGGGTGAGGCGGCGTTTGGAACGTGGATCTACCGCCTCGCCACGAACGTAGCGCTGAACCGTCTTCGCCGATCGTCGAAGCGCGATGGAGTGGAGGCCGCTGCGGAGCTACCGAGAGTCGTGAAGGCGCCCGACGAGGCCGTCGTCAACCGACGGGTGCTGGCGATCGCGCTGGACCAGCTGCCACCGGGATACCGGCGGGTCCTGGTCTTGCACGATATTGAGGGCTGGACGCACGAGGAGATCGCAGTGAGCCTGAATTGCTCCGCCGGGACCTCGAAGTCTCAGCTTCATAAGGCACGCGCGCGCATGCGGGATCTGATCGCACCGCTGGCAGACCAGGAAAGCACGAGCGGCGAGGCTCGGGTCTGATCACCGGGCTCGACGAACAGAACGACAACGAGGCATTGACGGACGATGCGAGGAAAGTACCGACATGGTTGAGCACCTGACGCTCGAACGGATCTCCGCCCTCTTGGATGAGCCGTGGGCGGACCTGGACGCGGAGACTCACCTCGAAGGGTGCGAGTCGTGCCGCGTGGAGTACGAGCGACTGAGCCGTACGCGAATGGCGATCTCCGCGCTCGGTGAGCTCGATCCGCCCGCCGGGGAGTGGGCGGCGATCGAGGCCCGACTCGACGCGAGCCTCGGAGAGGCCCGACAGGTTCTTCCGCTTCGGCGCCGGGCCGCCGGGAGATTGCTCCGGAGCCCGCCGCTTCAGGCGGCAGCCGCACTGACCTTGTTCGCGGGCGGCGTGCTGGCCGGGCTCCAATTCACAGGGGCCGGGCCCGCGGCGGACTCACCGCCGACCACGGCCGCGATCCCGAGCGATGCTCGCGGGGAGCTACCGATGGTGCTTCCGGCCTCCGATG
>JBDHHV010000216.1:0-3654 GCA_039589195.1 Gemmatimonadota bacterium
CCAGCTGGCGGTCACGATTTCCGGCGTGAACGCCACGAACCACGTGTCCGTCGCCGAGTTCGTGGTGCCCGTCTTGCCGGCGATCGGGATCTCGAGCGGGATGCCGGCCTGTGTGCGCACGGCCCACCGCCCGGTACCGCGGTCCACTGCATCCCTCAACATGGACAGCATCACCCACGAGACGCGCGGCTCGAGAACCTGCTCCCGGCTCACGCGACTCTCCCACAGCACGCGGCCGTCGTTGCTCTCGATGCGGAGAATCGCCCGCGGCGCGACACGCACGCCCATGTTCGCGAAGGTCGTATAGGCCGTCGCGATCTCGATCGGTCTCACGGAGGCAGCGCCGATGGCCGCCGATGGCACGCGGGGGACTTCCGAATCGATGCCCATGCTGTTGGCGATCTGCGCCATGGACTCTTCGCCCACCCGCTGTCCGAGCTTGACGGCGACCACGTTGATCGAGTTGCGGAGCGCGGACCGCAAGGTCATCGGGCCCCTGAAGTCGTTGCCGAAGTTCTTGGGCGAGTACGGGTCGGATCCCACGTTCTCGATCAGGATCGGCGTGTCGTAGATGATCTCGGAGGCGGGGATCCCAGCCGCGATCGCGGCCGTGTACACGAACGGCTTGAACACGGAGCCCGGCTGACGGATCGCCTGAGTTGCGCGGTTGAACTCGGAGTCCCGAAAATCCCGACCGCCGATCAACGCGCGCACATCCCCGGTCGTGGGATCGAGCGCGATGAACATCCCCTGCACGTACGGCATCTGGCCGCCGCTGCCGCTCACCTGCGTCAGACTGTCCCTTGGCCAGTCGCGCGTCTCTTCGTAGGTGGGTGCGGAGAAGGCGGGCTGCTTCTCGACCCAGGCCAGTTGAGCCTGCAGCGCCGAATCCGCCACGAGCTGGAGCGCCGGATCCAGCGTCGTATAGACGCGGTATCCCTTCTCGTACACGTCCGTCCCGTACCGGGAATACAGGATCTGCCGCACCCACTCCACGAAGTAGGGGGCGACCTGGCCGCGCTCGGCCCCGACGCTCAGCTCGAGCGGATAGGACTTGGCCGCCTCCAGCTCCGCCCGCGTGATCATGTCCTGATCGCTCATCAGCTCCAGGATCATGTTGCGCCGCCGGACGGCCCGCTCCGGGTGCCGAGTCGGGTTGTATCTGGCCGGTGAGACCGGGAGGGCCGCCAGGGTCGTAGCCTCGGCGAGATTCAGCTCGGACGCGTCTTTGCCGAAGTAGTGGAGCGCCGCGGCCTGAATCCCGAAGATGCCGTCGAAGTTGATCTGGTTGAGGTAGGCCTCGAGGATCTCCTGCTTCTCGTAGGCTCCCTCGAGCGCGAACGACACGCGCATCTCCCGCAGCTTGCGGCGAACCGAGATCTCGCGCCGATCCACGGAGCCGGGGAACATGTTGCCGGCGAGCTGCTGTGTGATCGTGCTGCCGCCACCCGCGCTGTACCCCGGGATGACGTACCCGAGGAACGCACGGAACGTACCGCGCGCATCGATCCCGCCATGTCTCCAGAAACGCTTGTCCTCCACCGCGATGAACGCCTCGTAGACGTGGCGGGGGAGGTTCCGGATGTCGATCGGTGTCCGGCGCTCGACGGCCAGCTCGGCGAGGACGCTGCCGTCGGCCGTGTACAACCGCGTCGCCTCCTTCGGCTCGAACGCGTAGATCTGGGCGATGGACGGGCAGGCATCGCACAGATGCGCCCACGAGCCCCACCCGAGACCGGCCCCGAGTCCGATCACCGCCAGGGCGGCGAGGTTCGTACGCCAGCGCCCCTGCGGGCCCAGCCGCCCGTACGTTCGCTCGTAGATTCTGCGGATTGTCTGTCTCGGTCTCACTGCGTCCGTCCCTCGGTCCCCTCGAGCCCACCGCCCCCGGCTACCGCGCTGCCCGCCCGGCTACCTCTCCGCCCGCCCATGCTTGATCGCCGCGGTCCCAGATCCTAACCTAACCGCCGCTCGTGAGACGACACATCGAGCGCCCGCGCGTTCGTGCGACGATCTCGCGGCGCGTCGCTCATATACCACCGGTGGAAGGCCGATGTTTCTCCCGGTCGACGAACAGCTAGAGAAGATCCGGGACGGGGCGGTCGAGATCCTCCCGGAGGACGAGCTCGTCTCGAAGCTCGAGCGCTCCCGCGCGGAGGGTCGCCCGCTGCTCATCAAGCAGGGGTTCGATCCCACGCGACCGGACCTGCACATCGGCCACGGCGTGTCGCTGTACAAGCTTCGGATGTTCCAGGAGCTCGGGCACCGGGTGGTGTTCGTGATGGGTGACTTCACGGCGCGGGTCGGGGACCCGAGCGGCCGGGATGCGACTCGCCCCATGCTGTCCGAGGACGAGATCGAGGACAACCTGCGCACCTACCACGAGCAGGTGGATCGGGTCCTGGATCCCGGGAAGACCGAGGTCCGGCGGAACAGCGAATGGCTGTCGCCGTTGAATCTGGTGGACGTGCTGCGGCTGACCTCGCAATACACCGTCGCCCGCATCTTGGAGCGCGATGATTTCGCGGCTCGCCACGCGGAGGGCCGTCCCATCAGCCTGGTCGAGTTCATGTATCCGATGATGCAGGCGTACGATTCGGTGGCCCTCGGAGCCGACCTGGAGGTGGGTGGCACGGACCAGAAGTTCAACCTGCTGTTGGGTCGGACCCTCCAGGAACGGAACGGGCAGGAGCCGCAGATCTGTCTCATCATGCCGCTGCTTCGCGGGACCGACGGCGAGCGAAAGATGTCCAAGTCGTTCGACAATTACATCGGTATAGCGATGCCCCCCACCGAGATCTTCGGTCGCACGATGTCCATCCCCGATTCGCTGTTGGGCGAGTGGCTGCGTCTGGTGTCCAGCGCTCGGGGAGCGGAGCTGGACCGAAGGCTCGAAGAGGCCGTCGGCGACCCACTGGCCTCCAAACGGTGGCTCGCGCACGATCTGGTGGAGAGGTACCATGGCGAGGCAGCCGCCGGCCGAGCTACCGAGGAGTTCGACCGCGTGCACCGGCGTCGCGAAGTGCCGTCCGAGGTGCCGCTCGAGGAAGTAGAGGCGGACGCCGACTCGGGGACGGTGTGGATCGCACATGCCCTCAAGCGCACCGGTCTGGCCGCGTCCACATCGGAGGCCGGGCGCCTCATCGAGCAGGGTGCGGTGCGCGTCGAGGGCGAGGTCGTGGCGGACCGAGATCACCGACTCGCCCCCGGGGAGTACCTACTACAGCGCGGCAAACGGCGTTTCGTACGTGTACGAGTCGCTTGACCGTCCCCAGCGCGAGCCCCATATTCACGCATCGGTTATTGGGAGGGTACGGGCTACCCCGCGGGCGGTATACGGGGTCGCCCGATAACCGGTTGTGATGCAATCGGTTACGCGGTGAGGGAACGGGAACCGTTTCAGGGGTGGGTTCATTGCCCGAAACCCGCGTTACGGCTTCGCGCATGACGTCACGGACGGCCAACGGCCGATCCGCTACCATCAGGATCCGCAACATCCGTCCGGGGCCATGGGTCGCGGACGTCTCTTATAAAGAAACATCTCCAACGCTGTCCAACGACGCGCTCTGCACCGCGCGATCGCCCTACAGCGACGCATAGCACCACTCGAATAACAGGGCGAATTCGCCCCATCGCGGCGCTGACCCGGTCGTG
>JBDHHV010000217.1:0-3784 GCA_039589195.1 Gemmatimonadota bacterium
GACGCGAACGCCCAAGCCATCAGAGAGGCCGAGGCCGGCGACTTCGGGCGAGCGAACGCCGAGGCGTCGCTCCGTGCCACGGAGGAGATGGCGAGGACGATGCGACTCGTCGGGAGGGAGACCGTGGACGGGCGAGAAGCCTTCCACCTGCGCGCGGAGGGGCTCGACCGCGTGGTGAGCCAGCCGGGAGACGAGCACGCGTTCACGCTCCGATCGGCGAGCATGTGGGTCGACACCGAGCACTACGTGACGCTGCGCCTTTCCATGGAAGGGGATGTCGTGGCCGACGGCGAGACTCGTAGCGTGACGCTCGAGGCCGACGGCGAGACTCGTAGCGTGACGCTCGAGCGGCTCCTCCAGGACTACAGGCAGGTCGGTCCGCTGTACGAATCCCACCGCCAGGTGATGCGGATGTCGGGCCTCATGGAGGCGCTTGATCCCAAGCAGCGCGAGGAGCTGGAGGAGGCCCAGCGGCAGATGGAGGAGTTGGAGGCGCGGCTCGATGAGATGCCGGAGGCCGCCCGCGGCATGATGGAGCGGCAGCTCGAGCGGGCGCGGTCCCAGATGGCCATGCTCGCGGGCGACGGGGGTCTCGAGATCGAGTACGAGGTACTCCGTATCGAGATCAACACCGGACCGCCACCCCCGGGTACGTTGCACCAGGAGACGCCGTGAGCCGTCTGAAGGCCGGGCTCCCGAACGCCGGGCTCCCGACTCACGGAGGCGGATACGGCACGTCCATGCGTTGGAGCCGACGAATCGATGCTGCCAGCATCGGCGCCGAGCAGGGGACCGGGCAGGCGGCGAACAGAGCTCGCGGGCTCGCTCAGCGGTCCTCGCCGAGCCGCTCCTTCAGTTCCTCGAACCAGTTGAAGACCACGATGTAGCGCTCCGGGCCGGCTGTGCTGGCGGCATCCGCCGCCGCGGCCCCGCTGACCATGAGCAGCCTGTCACCGTCCGGGTGCAGATCCAGGACATTCCCCTGATAGGTCCCGATCAGCACTACATCCGTAGAGAGAACCGCGAACGACGGTTCGGTCTGGACGCGGGCGACGAATAGGGTGTCGGGGTCGCCGCAGCAGTTGAAGTAGTAGATGGCATCGCCCTCGGGCGACCAGCGTGGAGCTCGACCTGCACCGGCCGACACCCGGCTCTGCTGACGCGGCTCGGGAAAGCTCCGGACATATACGACGCGCTCGCCCGTCTCGTCCGAATCGTACGCCACGAACCGTCCATCCGCCGACACGCCAGCGGTTCGAATCGTGGCTTCGGACTCGAGGTACGGCGCCGGCTCGGCACCGCCGGATGGATCCACCAGCCACAGGTCCTCGGCTTCCGAGGTCTCCTCGGAACTGAACAGCAACAGGTCATCGACAGGCCACTCGCGTGGCCACTGATCCTGTGGCCGGGTCAGCAAGATCGTCTCCGGCGAATCGTCCATGACGGACTTCACGAACAGGTCTTCACCATCCGTGCCCTCGCGCTCCGAGCCGAAGGCGATCCGCGACCCATCGGGTGACCAGACGGGGTTGCTGTTGTCGCCCGCGAAGGTGAGCTGTCGCGGCGCGGTCCCGATCTCGATGTCGTAGACGAAGATGTTCCGATCGGCATCGCCGCTCGCATAGGCGACGAAACGACCGTCCGGCGAGTAGCGCGGACTCCCCCAGGCCCGCGGTGCAAGCGCGGGTGCGTCTACGTTCCCGTCGAGGTCCGCGACGAACAGGGTCTGGCCGCCGCTGGCCCCGGCCGCGATGGTCCGGCCGGTCACATACGCGAGGGTGCCGTCCGCGGAAACCGAGAAGAGGCTGCTGCGGAGGTACCGTCCGACCTCGTCAAGCACCGGCACGGGCTGACCCGTCACCTCCAGGCGATCCACATCGAAGGCGACGGCCTGAAGTCCGCCCCGGGGGTGCACGTACAGGATATGGCCCGTCCGTACGTACACTGGACCGATACCCTCGGTGATCAGCGTGCGCACGGAGTCGGTCGCGAGGTCGAGCAGATCGATGCGTGTCTGATCGGAAAACGACATGAGGGCGCCTCGACCCCCGGGCAGGAGGTGAGGAGCGCCCTCGGCGGGCAGTCGCTCCGGGGTGCCACCCGTTTCGGGGACCCGGTGTGGGCCCTGCGGCCCCCCGAAGACGATCGTCCCGTCGTCTCCCCAGTGGGGCAAGAACGGATTCACGTCGCCTCTCGCCACCACCGTCATGGGACTGCCACCCGATATCGAGACCTTCATCAGGGAGGAGCTCGCCTGGTGGCGGTAGACCAGCCAAGCGCCGTCCGAGGAGAAGGCCGGGTCCGCGGCGCCGTCGGTCCCGGCGATGGGGCGGAACCGAGGCTCGTCGGCGTGACGCACGTAGAGCATCTCCCGTCCCCCCGACGCGCCGACGAATGCGAAGGTGGAGCCATCCGGCGAGACCTCGATCCGCTCGCCCGAAGCGAGCGCGACTTCGCCGAGGTACAGATCGGTGCGAATGACCCGGGGCGGGGTTCCTTCGCCGCCGAGCCACCCCACGGCGGCGAGGGCCGCGAAGGCGAGCGCCACGATCCCGAGGACGGGCACGAGCGGAGAGCGTGTCCGGTGCTCGGCCCCCGGCGCGGGTGCAGTGGCGGGTGCCGGGATGGGGGCGGTCCTCCGGACCGTGTAGCTGAAGCTCTCGTTCTCGAGCGCTTCGATGAACGCGTGCGCGCTCTCGAACCGGTCGGCCGGAAGCTTCTCGATCGCCTTGGCCACCGCGGCGCTTACGTGCTGCGGCACGCTCCGCCGGAGCTCGATCACCGACCGGGGAGTCTCGGTCAGGATCCCCATCAGGATCGCCTGCGCGGTCGGGCCGGTGTGCGGCGGGTCGCCCACCAGCATCTCGTACAGCACGCACCCCAGGCTGTACACGTCGCTGCGGGCGCTCAGATCCCGGTCGGCGGTGGCCTGCTCGGGGCTCATGTAGTGCGGCGTGCCGAGGCTCAGACCCGTTTCCGTCAGCCGGCCGCCGCCGGCTGCGCTGATCGCCAGGGCAATGCCGAAGTCGGCCACCACCGGACGTCCCTCGTGGAGCAGGATGTTCTCCGGCTTGATGTCCCGGTGGATCACGCCCTGCTTGTGTGCGTAGTCGAGCGCGTCCGCCACGTCGCGGGTGATTCGGACGGACTCCTCCACCCCGAGCTGCGTCTCCCGATCCAGCTTCTCGCGCAATGTCTCGCCCTCGATGTAGGGCATCACGTAGTACAGGAAGCCATCGGCCTCCCCGGAATCGAACAGGGGGAGGATGTGCGGGTGCTGGAGCTGGGCCGTGGTCTTGATCTCGGTGACGAAGCGATCGGCGCCGATCACCGCGGCGAGCTCGGGCTTCAGGACCTTGAGGGCGACTTTCCGGTCGTGCTTCTGATCCTCGGCGAGATAGACCGTGGCCATCCCGCCCTCGCCGAGCTCACGCTCGATGCGGTAGCGACCGGACAGGGCGGCGTTCAGACGATCCGTTGGCTCCGTCATGGCCGAACAAACTGCGACGTGCAAGGTGCACGTGTCCAGGATCCACATGCCCGCATACGTCCCGCCATTGGTTCCCGCTGGTCGCCAGGGGGCCTGCCGATCGGGGAAGCCTCATTCGGTCGAAGGCGGCGTCGAGACGAGGACGCCGTGGGCCAGGCCTCAGAAGGCGGCGAGGCCGTCAACGCGGAGTTCTTCGAAGCGTATTCCGAAGCGTCGGTGATGATGGGCGACGCGATGGGCGCGGAGATGGAGAAGTCGGGCATGCCCATGCTTCCGGGCATGGACTACCCCGGC
>JBDHHV010000218.1:0-5327 GCA_039589195.1 Gemmatimonadota bacterium
TGCCAACCCCGCGTGCGCCAACGCGAAGTCCGGGTCGATCTCGATCGCTCGCGCGAACATCTGCCGCGCGAACTCGAAGCTCTTCTTCTGATACCGGTGGAAGAACTGGCGGCCGCGGAGGTAGAGCTCGTACGCCTCGACGCTGGAGGTCGGCACCTTCCTGAGGGCCTCGCGATCGGAGTCGCTGAGGATCACCCGCAGCGCCCGGACGACGTTGGCGGCGATCTCATCCTGGATCGCGAACACGTCCTCCATAGGGCGGTCATACCGTTCGGACCACAGGTGATACCCGTCACGCACGTTGATCAGCTGCACCGTGATCCGCAGGCGATCGCCGGCGCGCCGGACGCTTCCTTCGAGCACGGCGCCCACGTTCAGCCGCCGGCCGATCTCCCGGATGTCCTCGGCCTCGTCCCGAAACGCGAACGCGGACGTGCGGGAAGCGACCTGTAGCCCCGGAACGCGGGTCAAGGCGTTGATGATCTCCTCGGCAAGTCCGTCGCTCAAATACCCGTCCTCAGGATCAGAGCCCATGTTGACCAACGGGAGCACGGCGATGGAGTGGGCCGCGCCGCTGTCGGGTCCCGCTTCGGCGACGAGGGCTTCGCCGAGCTCGCCGGTCGTTTGGAAACGCTCCGCGGGCGCTTTGGCGAGCGCCTTCATGACTGCCGTCTCGAGGGGTTCTGGGACCTCCGGCCGAACCGCGATGAGTGATGGAGGCGAGTCCACGAGGTGCCGCGCCAGGGCGACCGAGGGGTCGGCCCCGCTCTCGAAAGGCGGTTCTCCCGCGATCATCTCGTACAACACGCACGCGAGCGAGTACAAATCGCTGCGTCCGTCGATCTCCCTACTACCGCGGATCTGCTCGGGGCTCATGTACGAGGGTGTGCCGATCGCGAGGCCGTCTCTGGTCACTCTCTCACCGCCGGCTGTCGACATGGCTCGTGCGATCCCGAAATCGGCCACGACCGCGTGCCCTTCCTCGAGGAGGATGTTCTCGGGCTTCACATCCCGATGAACCACCCCCTGCCGGTGCGCGGTGTCCAACGCGTCCGCGACCTCGCACGCGATGCGGACGGCCTCGTCGATCGACAGCCGGCCCTCGCGCTCCATCCGGACGCGGAGCGACTCTCCGGCCACGTAAGGCATCACGAAATAGAGCAGGCCGTCGGCCTCGCCGGATTCGTGGAGGGGCAGGATGTGGGGGTGCGTGAGCGAGGCGGAAATGCGGATCTCGCGCAGGAACCGTTCGGCGGCCAGCGGTGATCCGAGCTTCGCGTGCAGCACCTTGACGGCGACCTGCCGGCCGTGCCTCAGGTCATCCGCCAGGTACACAGTGGACATGCCACCACGCCCGAGCGTCTTCTTGATGGCATAGCGATCGGCCAGCGCGCGCTCCGCGCGCTCCAATCCGGCTTCCGCCTCTATGGCGGCGGTTAGTTCATCCATGAGGGTCGATCTGTGACCGTGCGGCTTACGAACGTGACCTGCCTCCCGGCCAGAAGTGCGGAGCGGTACGATGCTCGCCTCCTAGAGATCCAATGGGCGAAATCGGGACCGTCCGGCGGACCGTGCGTCTTCCACACCGCAGGGCACACAACTGTATATTACGTAGCGCGTTGCGTTGTCACTTGTCTGCCTTGGCAACTCGCCTGGCGCCGGCCCCTGGGGACATTCTGCCCCGAGGAGTGGAGACCCCGACCGCCAACGCGTCTCGCCCCGGGGGCGAGCGGGTCTATCTCGCCCCTGCACCCTGTAAGACACACGGAGCCCTGATAAAGAGGGCAGGGACCCACGACCGAGATCGAACTCACCGGGTGAAGGTGTCATGTCACTGACCGAGAAGGAGAGGGAGCTGGTTTCGATCGGCGCGTCCATCGCCGCCTGTTGTCAGCTGTGCACCGAGGTGCACGTCAAGGATGCCCGCAAGGCCGGGTCTTCGGAGGAGGAGATCGCACAAGCGGCGTCGGACGCGCTCGCGACTCGAGATAGCGCGAACCGGGTTATGGAGCGCCATACCCTCAAGGTGCTCGGAAAGACGCTGCTCGGCCTTCGGTCGGAGGTGGAGGAAGCAGGTCGGGACGCAGCCGCGGACGGTGATGACGCCACGCGGATCGGTGAGCTCGTGGCGATCGCCGCTGCCCATGCGGTGAGTTGCGAGCCGATTCTGGAGCGACACGCCGCCGTTGCCCGTGAGCTCGGGGTGACGGAGCCCGAAATCAAGGTGGTTCTGAAACTCTCGACGTTCATCAAGGGTAAAGCGGATTCGCTCTGCTGCAAGTGGATCTAAAGTCGTCGTAGTGGCCGGGCAGCCGCCCTGAGGCGGCAGGGCTCAGATCCCGATGTCTTCGTTCCAGAGATCCGGGTTGGCGGCGATGAAATCGGTCATCAATCGGACGCACGTCGGGTCGTCGAGCACCTCCAACTCCACTCCTCGCGAGCGTAGCAGCTTCTCTTCGCCGAGGAAGGTCCGGTTCTCGCCGATCACCACGCGGGGAATCGAGTAGAGCAGGATCGCCCCGGAGCACATCGCACACGGAGAGAGCGTCGTGTAGAGCGTGCACTCGGCATAGGTCGATGCGCGCCTGCGACCGGCGTTCTCGAGCGCGTCCATCTCGGCGTGAAGCACGACGCTCCCGCCTTGGATGCGCCGGTTGTGGCCGCGGCCGATCACCTCGCCCCGGTACACGACCACCGATCCGATCGGGATGCCGCCCTCCGCCAGGCCCGTCTCGGCCTCGGCGATCGCGGCCCGCATGAGCTCATCCACGCGCGCCATCTCTAAGTCCGCTCGGAGCCGCGATCCACACGTCACCGCTCTCGCGGTCGCTCACCGAGCCTCACGCACCAGGATCTCTTCAGCGATCTCGCGGTCCAGCGCGAGCTCCGTCTGCCCCACCCGGATGACGCAGGCGGGCCGGAGCTGCACGACAGTGATCTCGGTCTCGGGTACGAGCCCGAACACGGCGAGCGTGTTGGGCCGCGGACCCTGCTGTCCTCCGATGCACATGACTTCGGCTCGAGTCCCGGGAGCCAGCGTCGTCACGGGTCGCACGTCGGGGGGCAGGCGCGAGGACTCTTCCGGCTTCTTTCCGAGCAGCCGGGAGAGCCACGAGTACCGCCGCGGGATCTCGCTGAACTCGTAGTCGCAACTCGGGCAACGGATCAGGCGACACACCGGGCCGAGGGGGCAGCCGTGCGAGCACAGCGTGTCATCCCGGTCGAAGTCGAACCCGCACATCGGACAAGCGACGAAAGTGGCCATCAGCCTCCCAGCATCCGTCCCAGCAGGTTTACGATGCCGCCAACCGCGAAGGCGAACGGGAAGATGAACGCCGCCATCGCGAATGCGACCTTCTTTCCGTGCTCCTTCCCGATCATCAGGAAGTTGGCGAAGCAGGGGATGAAGAGCGTGATCGTGACCATGGCGACCAGAATCTGATGCGGCGTGAGCAGCGGAGCGGGTCCCGATACCGCATCCAGGATGAACACTGCCCCGTCGACACCTCGGCCGGCAGGCCCAGCCAGCCCGTCACGAGCGGCTGGAGACCGCGGCCGATCCAGCTCAGGAGGCTGAGCTTGTCGAGCAGGAAGAGCACGGCCGTACCGAACACGAAGATCGGGATCACCTCGCGGAGGTACCAGTCGAGCCGGCTCGCTGTCTTCACCAGCACGTTCGAGAGCTGCGGTCTCCGCATGGGCGGGATCTCGAGGATGAACTCGCTCGTCTCGCCCCCGAACAGGCGGGCCGTAAGCCAACCCACCAGCAGCAGCACCGCGAGCACGAGCCCCAGCCACACGAGGGCGCCGGTGGGCGAGAGCGCCGCCATCATCGCCAGCAGCACACCGAGCTGCGCGGAGCACGGCACCGCGAGCGCGAGCAGCATCGTCGTAACGATGCGTTCCTTCCGGGTCTCGAGGATGCGGGTCGTCATCGTGGCCATGGTCGCGCACCCGAGCCCGAGGAGCATCGGCAGCACGGCCTTGCCGTTCAGCCCCATGAGCCGGAACCCACGGTTCACCATGATCGCGAGACGGGGAAAGTAGCCGGAGTCCTCGAGGACGCTGAACACGAGGAAGAACGTCGTGACGATCGGGAGCACGATGGCCAGCGCGTAGCTCAACGCCATGGTGATCATGCCGTACCGGCCGACCAGGCCGTCGTGGATGAAGCGCAGCGCTTCCTGCCACATGCTGAGCCGGGTGTCACCTGGCACCGTGTAGGCCGGTAGGATCGCCACCCTGTCGAGGTCTACGACGGGGATCTCGTGCGCCGGGGAGAGGGGGAACCCGACCGTGTGCGAGATCAGCTCGCTGTCGTGCGTGTGCGGGAATCGGAAGATCGCGTCGGCCGCGCGGATGGCCGCCGGGCTCACGCGCTGCTCGAACCCTCCGATCTCGAGCAGATCGACCAGGGTTCCGGCACCGAACAGCCCGACGAACCAGAACACGGCCAAAAGGACGGCGGCGAGGAAGCCGAGTCCCTTCACCGGGTGCATGGCCCAGAACCCGAGCCGTACGCGTGCCGGCGGGTGGGGCGGCGGCGAGATCGTGTACGTGTCGCCCACGATCCGCTTGACGAGCTCCAGCCGGGCCAGATTGAGGTCGTAGGGATTCTCGGTCGTCGCGTGGCGTGCGACCGGTAGAATCCGACCGGCGCCCGCTTCGGGCGGCGGCGCCCGCTCCCCGATCTGCTCGGGGGTCCGCGGGACACGAGCGCGGGGCATAGCCTCGATGAGGTCCTCGGTCCCGTGGTTCCGTGGAGCGATGGTGGTGACCACCGGGACCCCGAGGATCCCGCTCAGGCGCTCCGTATCCACCTGCCCGCCCTCTTCCTGGAGCTCGTCCAGCATGTTGAGGACCAGCACCATGGGGCGTCGGAGATCCGCAAGTTGCAGCGTCAACAGAAGCGCACGCCTCAGGTTCTTGGCGTCGGCGACCTGGACGATGGTGGCGTCTTCATTCGCCTCGAGCAGCCCGAGCGTGACTCTGGCGTCGTCCGCGCGAGGGGTAAGGTCGTTGATCCCGGGCGTGTCGATGACCTCGGCCGTTCGACCGCCGTAGGTGGCGCGTGCCCGGACGACCTCGACCGTCGTGCCCGGATAGTTCGATACGGTGACGTATCGACTCGTGAGGTTCCGGAAGAGGACGCTCTTCCCGACGTTCGGATTCCCCACGAGTATCATCGTCCCGCCCCCGGGGCGTGACGGGGACTCCTCGGTCTGTGGACTCGCGGTGCGATGAGCCACGCGGTGAAAACCCTTTCTCAGCGAACCTCTCGACCCGCCGGGCCTCGCCGGGCGTCACCTAGCGAGGCCTTGGCCACG
>JBDHHV010000219.1:0-3459 GCA_039589195.1 Gemmatimonadota bacterium
ACGGTCGGGCGTCTGCACCCAGTCGGAGCTCGTCCGCGTGACGATCCCCAGACCGCAGTAGCTCCAGAACTGCTGTCGGGTACGGAAGCGGTACGGCGTCACGACGATCGGCACGAGACGCGCCACGCGGATCGGTCCGAGCCCCGGGATCGTCTCCAGAAGCGGCGTGATCCGGTGCCGCTTCGATTCCCGGATCAGGTCCTGCTCGGCCTCCTGCTTCAACCCGACGAGAAAGTCCATCTGCACGTAGAGTCGTTCCGCACTGCCGCGCGCCGCCCGGGGGAGCTGGTTCAGCCACACCTCCCGCCGTCGAAGGCCGTACACCGAGGCCCCGGGGGTCCGGATCCCTCGGGAGCGGTACAGGCTCTTGAGTCGTGCCTGGACCCGCACCAAGTCCCGGCCGATCGTGCTGTGCATGCGAGCGCGTTCCCGCAGCAGCGAGAACTGGCCGGGCGCCTTGAACACCGAGCGCTCGATCTGGCCGCTCCGGAGCTTCTCCGCCAGCCCCCGGGCATCGAGCGCGTCGCTCTTCTGGCCCGGCGTCCGCCGGACCATCGCCACGACCGTCTCCGTGACATGGGGGCTCAGGATCTCGTAGAGCCAGGCGCTCTGGGTGCCCTCCTCGAAGCAGAGCCGCTTGGGACCGGGGATCGCCCGGATCGCCTCGATGAGAGCCTGGCCATGGGTCTCGATCACACTCTGCCCCAGGCGTTTGCCGCTCTCGGACAGCACCACCAGCGTGGAGCTGGCTGCGTGAACGTCCAGGCCGAGGTATCGTTGCATCGGTGGTGTCTCCTCTCGTGGGGGCGTGTTGATTGCTCAACTCGAGAATCCCCAACGAGCTCGGGAGACACCACCGCTTCATCTGTGCCTCGGCAGACGCCACCCCCCTATGATGCTTATCAGAAGCCGAAGAGGGCCCTTGTTCAGGCAATCCCCTGACCTTGCGCCCTCGGCGGCGCGAGGGGATCATTTCCCCGGATGCGGATCTTGTTCACCGGGGCGACGAGCCTTGCCGGAAGACGTTCCTACGAACGCCTGATCGGTGACGGCCACCACGCGGTGGCCGTCTCGCGGCAGGAACTGGGAGGCGACTCGCCCGCGGTTCGCGTGGACCTCGAGGCGGACGATGCCCACCTTCAACTGCCGGACGAACCGTTCGACGTCCTCGTCCACTTCGCGTCGTTCGTTCCGTTCAGCGAGCGCGGGAGCCGGTGGGAGGAGTGCTCGCTGAAGAACGTGCACACGACGGCTCGCCTGCTGCGGTGGGCCGAAGGACGCGTGCAGCGCATCGTCCTCGCCTCCTCGTGTGCCGTCTATGGCGCGCGGAAGCTCTATACACCGACGGACGAGACCCACCCCGTCCGGCCCGATACCGCATATGCGCTCAGCAAGTACGGGCAGGAAAGGCTCGTCGAGGCCTTCTGCCGGTCACGCGGGATCCCCAGCTTGTTCCTGCGGCTCGGCTACGTCTGGGGCCCGGACGTCCCGGACGGGCGAGCGATCGTCAGGTTCGTCGATCGCGTCCGCAGCGGCCAGCCCATCGCGCTGCTCAACGCGCGAACCGCCGGTCTTCATCTCGTTCACCAGGACGACATCGCGCACACCGTCACTACGCTTCTAGACCATGGCGCCGGGATCTACAACCTGGCGAGCCCGGTGCACATCAGCCTCCTCGACTACGTGCAAGCCGCGATCGAATTCGTCGGCAGGGAGGTGGAGCTGACCTGCGAGGACCCGCCGGGTGCCCCGGTCACCAACCACTACAGCTGCCGCCAGCTCGAGGAGGACCACGGGATCGTGCCGCGGGTGCCCTTGACGCAGGGGATCGCCGAGATCCTGGCCCGTCTGGAGCGCGACGGGAGCGCCGAGGCGTGAGCGCTGGGAAGCCGATCGCGTTCATCGGGGGCGCCGGTTTCCTGGGCCGGAGCTTCATTGGGCGCCTGGCGGAGGGGGCGTCGTACGAGCGGACCGAATTCCGCTGCCTCGACCGCGTTGCCCTGCCAGAGGGGTGCGCCCGCCCCCGCAACTTCCGCGAGTGGACGGGGGATGCAATGGACGCTTCCGTCCTGGAGCCCGTGCTCGACGGCTGCGGGACGGTCTGGATCCGGGCCGCGATGCTCGGCGGGGCGCCCAGCGTAGATATGCAGAACGTGGAGCTGTACTGCAGCGTTAACGCCGACCTGGTCGCCCGCGTGCTCGCGGTCTGCGATTCCGTGGGTTGTCGTCGCGTGTTCCTGGACTCGAGCGAACAGGTCTTCGGCGACTCCGCCGACACGCAATGCCAAACCCCCCGGTCGGAACCCCGTGCTATGAACTTCTACGGCGCGACGAAGCTGATCGCTGAGAAGCTCGTCTCCATGTGGGCGCGGGAAGCGCCCGAAGGAACGGAGCGGTCGGCGCAGATCCTACGGTACTCGCGCGTCCGCGCCGCGGATACCCGCGACGTGATCTTCCACATGGTCCGTGCCGCCCTGGCGGGGGAGCCCATCCGCATCTTCGGCAACACCGATCACCGGATCTCGTTCGTGCACGTCGCCGACGTCATGCGCGCGAACCTCGCGGCGCTGGAACGCGCACCGCGACTCGCCGTATATCACGTCTCGTCCGACCGGCCCGTCGCCCTCGGCGACCTCGCGAGGCGCGTGCAACGCTGCGCCGGCGCGATCGCCCGGAGCTCGAGTCCCATCGAGCGCGTTTCGACATCGGATGCGCCGGTCTGGGAGCCACACGTGGTCGGCATGGAGTGGGAAGAGTCGGCGCGTGCCCTCGGCTTGGGCACGCCGGCGAGCCTCGACGAGATGATCGAGCAGACCTTCGAGTTCTGCTCGAGCCTCTCCTGAACCGACGCCCCGGGTGGGAGGATAGGTGAACCGGTCGCTTTTCGCGGTTTCGCGCCAGCGGCGCAATCAGTCCAGCATCGAGTCGACGAATCTCTCGACGAGGGCACCTCCTGCCCAGGATGCTAGCGGGATCAGCAGGTAGAGTACGAAGCGCGTGAAAGCCGAGGCGTCGAGGGTCCACTCATTGACGGCCTCGATGCGAGCCTCCCAGGCGACTAGCTCATCGAGCTGGCCCCCCTCTCGGCCGCCTTTGTTAGCGAGCTCTCGTCTTGCTCGATGCATTCGCTCGCGGCACCAAGCGAGCTCTCTGTCTTTGGCTTCCCGTACTCGGTCGCGGACTCCGCGAAGGGGGAGGAGCAACGCGAGGCTGCCCACCACGAGGCTCGCGACCAGGATGCCGCCAACCAGCGACGCGTAGCTGATGTCTTCCACGATGAAGAGTGCGTAGACCGAGACGCCCCCGATGACCAGCAACGCATTCGTCAGGGCCTGGCGGGCGAACGGCTCTAGCGGAGTCGGGTCGAGCAGATCGATCGTTCTCAGCGTCCGCGCCAGAGCCGACAGCCTGCCGGATTCGAGGGTGATCGACCCCGCCAGCCGAGCCGACCAGAAGGCC
>JBDHHV010000220.1:0-3431 GCA_039589195.1 Gemmatimonadota bacterium
GTGCACCGGGCCCGAGACAGGCCCACCTAGAGTGCGAATGGAAGCGTGGTGCAGGGTATCCGGCTCCATGGCCCCCACGTGGGCCTTGCGATAGCTGGCCTTTCTCATGGAAGGTCCACTGGCGGCTCGGGCCGGAGCCCTCGCCCAACCCGGCTCGTGCCGGGTTTGCCAGTGGCCGGGACGTCATACGATGGCAGCGATCAGCAGTTGAAGAGAATTGGGCCAAAGGCAGTTAGTCAGGGGCCGTGCGGAGATGTTCCCAAAACGCCCGCGGGCTCTGAATCGGGAGGGGCGCCAGATCAGCGACGTCCAGGAGGTCCTGATCTCCGGTGACGAGCACATGCGCTTCGTCGGCGATTGCCTCGGCGAGGACGACGGCGTCGCTAGGATCGCGAATCTCGATGGCAACCGGTTCCGTCGCCGCCGAGATCGTCCCCTCGGAGCGAAGCAGAAGCTCGAACTCCGCGATGGTCGGGCGTGGGACCTTGAGCTTCTTGTCCAATACCCGACGGAGCTCGCTCAGGACCGTCTCGCCGATGACGAGGTGGTGGTCGGCCAACACCACGTAAACGATGTCAGCGCAGAGGCCGCGCGTGGCGGACGCGGCTACAAGCACGTTCGTGTCGAGGAAGACTCTCACGAGACTTCGCGGAAGACATCCTCGTCGGTGAGATACCCGCGAGCCTCGGCAAGCGGCATGATACGGCGCCGAAGATCGTCGAACTGAGACAACGCGAGCTGGCGACGGAGTGCCTCGCGCACGAACTCGCTGCGGGTGCGCCCGCTGCGGCGGGCCGCCTGCTCAAGCCGGCGCTCAAGTTCGGGATCTAGTCGGATCGTCAAGGCAGAACTCTTCATGTCATACAATGTAATACGTCGTGGTGGGCCCAACAAGCCAGGATTTGCCGCTCGTACCATTGTGCGCGGAACCCGCCCTCCACCGTGGAGCCGTCCTCGAACCGAAGCCGGAAAAACCCGGGTAGCGAGCCGTCTGGCTCCCGTGCTCGGAACTCCACGAAGCCGGACGTAGACGGATCGCACCGGGTCACTTCGACGGCGCATCGCATCGCGCCTGCAATCCGGTCCTGGTCGATATCGAAGCGCTGGCCACTGAGCGCGTCGGCGGCCTGATACACGGATATCCACACGTGGGGGCGGGGCACCTCCGAGCCCATCGGCTCCGCGCGCCGAAGCGTATCCGCCGACAGCGTGATCACGGTGGCAAGACCGTCCCACGGCGCACATCCATCCATCGCGTACGCGTACGGCAAGCCATCGGGCGAGCCCGGCGGCGGACTGGTTTCCGATGGGCGGCAGGCACCGACCAGAAGGCAAACCAGTACGAAGATCATTGAAGCGTTCGGGCTCACGCGCGTCGTCACGTCTCTTCCTCCGCAGGGGTACTCGCATCAGATCGTAAAGATGTCACTTCAAGGGCGATGCGAGGTAGTGCTGCGCGACGCCTCGCCAACTCGTCCCGACCCTCGATGTCTCTCGATCTCCTTGGATCGACCCACGGCCCCCAGCGCCCCTGATCCCTCGCCTCGCGACGCGTTCATCGCGAGATTGTGCCACATGCATCTCGCCTCCGAGATCCGGCTGGTCGACCGCGAGGGTGCGTAGCCAAAACCGACTGCTGCGAGCGATCGTTCGCGAGCTCGGAGGCACCGACCGCGATTTGGAAGGAGTGCCGATATGAGATGGCTCTTCGTGGCTGCGGCCACGACCCTGGCGGGTGCCACCCTATCCCTGGCTCCCGGCAGTCTGGCCGCACAAGACGACGACGGAATCTTCCCCTTCGACTACGAGCTGGTCGAGCTGGACAACGGCTTCAGGGCCTATCTGATCCCGGTGAACGAGCCGGGGCGCCTGGCCTACGTGAGCATGGTGCGCACGGGCAGCCGGGACGAAGTCGAGGAAGGGAAGAGCGGCTTCGCACACTTCTTCGAGCACATGATGTTCCGGGGCACGGAGAAGTACCCGCAATACGACGCGATCACCTCCGAGATGGGCGTGGACCGCAACGCGTTCACGAGCAACGACCGCACCGTCTACTACCTGGTCGGAAACAGCGAGTACCTCGAGCAGATCATGGATCTGGAGTCGGACCGGTTCCAGAACCTGTCCTACGACGAGCCGGCCTTCCGGACCGAGGCGGGCGCGGTGCTGGGCGAGTACTCGCAGGGCGCGTTCAGCCCCGGCCGCTGGCTGAACGAGAAGACGCGCGAGACCGCCTTCGACCGGCACACGTACCGGCACACGACGATCGGCTTCGAGGCCGACGTGCGCGCGATGCCGGAGGGCTACGAGTACAGCAAGTCCTTCTACGCGAGGTTCTATCGGCCCGAGAACGTGATCCTGGTGATCGCGGGCGACTTCGATGTCGATGCGGCGAAGGAACTGGTCGGGCAATACTACGGCGGGTGGGAGACGGGCTATGTGCCGCCCGATGTCGAGACCGAGCCGGAGCAGACCGCCCCGCGCGACCGCACTGTCTACTACCCGGGCCGCACGCTTCCCATCGTGGAGGTCAACTACAAATCGCCCGCGTGGAGCGCGACCGACAAGATGGCGGTCGCGACCGAGGTGTTGGGGCAGGTGGCCTTCGGCTCCAACTCCGACATCTACCGCAAGCTGGTGATCGAGGAGCAGCGGCTCCAGTCCCTGAACGCCGGTTTCGGGCTCCAGCGCGATCCGAGCCTGGTGGACATCTCCGTGATGGTGAAAGACGCGGCCGACATGGAGCCGATCAAGGCCGAGATCCAGGCGACGATCGAGCACTTTCAGACCGAGTTGGTGGACGAGAAGCGCCTGGAGGACACGAAGAGCAACCTCAAGTACCGCTACCTGATGGGGCTGGAGACGGGTCAGCAGGTCGCCTTCTCGTTGATGACGACGATCATCAACACGGGTACGCTGGAAGCGATCGAGGACTACTACGCGACGCTCGCCTCGCTCACAGCCGAGGACATCCGTGAAGCCGCGAGAGAGATGCTGAAGGAGAGCGGCCGCACGACGATCACCATGTTGCAGGCGGAGGGAGGTGCCCAATGAACGCCCTGGCCAGCATCCGTACCAAGGGACGTTTCGAGGGACGGGCGTTCCTCACAGGCTTGGCGCTGAGCGGTGCAGCCTGGGCCGGCGTCATGGCTACCGCCTGCGTGCCGATAGAGACGGCCGGAGGCCCCGAAGGCACGATCACCCTGCCCGAGCCCGGCTCACCCTACGTCGCCTTCAACATCTGGGTGAAGGCAGGGTCACAGAACGACCCGGTGGGCAAGGAGGGCGTCGCCGCGCTCACGGCATCGCTCCTCTCGGACGGCTCCACGACCGAGGACAGCTATCAGGAGATCCTCGAGAAGCTGTATCCGATGGCGGCCGGGTACGGCGGGAGCGTGGACAAGGAGATGACCGTGTTCCGCGGTCGCGTC
>JBDHHV010000221.1:0-3404 GCA_039589195.1 Gemmatimonadota bacterium
TTCGGCAACCCGTGCGCGATAAAGGTCACGCCGAGCGCGACGCGCAGGATCGCCAGTCCCAACCCCGGATTCAGTCCTCTGTCCATTTCCACGCTCCTCTGTATCCCTACCACCTATATGTAAGATCTGTTTCCAAGCCGTGCCGACATGGCAACAAGAAGCCGCCCACGAGGGCGGCCTGGTGTGCTTCGATTCGCCGGGATTCCGGCGAAGCCCGGACCGATCTACGGCCGACGCGTCTACGGTCGACGCGTCTATGGTCGACCCGTCTACGGTCGATCCGTCTGCGGGCGACCCGTCTACGGGCCGAGCATCAGGCCACGACCAACAGCGCAGTGGCGTACATGATGAGGAGGCCGAGGCCGAGCCCCACCGCGTTCAACGGAGCGAACAGGCCGCCCGGCTGGCCTCGCTGGATCAGCCGGCCCACCTCGATCACGACCTGGAGAATCGCTCCGGCCCCGAGCGCCAGAAACAGCGTCGCGGCCATCGGCGAGTAAGAGAACCCCCCGATCCACGCTCCGAGGATCGTGGGGACTCCCGCGATCGCCCCCAGCACCCCGAGGTGCCACAGGGGCGGTCTCTCGCTGGCCATGGGCGCCACGATCGCCAGGCCCTCCGTCGTGTTGTGCAGTGCGAACCCGATCACGAGGAAGCTTCCCAGCGCGATCTCGCCGAGCGCGTACGCGGCCCCGATCGCCAGCCCCTCACCCAGGTTGTGCAGCCCGATTCCGATCGCGATCAGGTACGCAACGGTGAGGGCCGGGTGCCGGTTCCGAGAATCGGAGCTCGTGCGGGCACCGGCCAGCGCGCGCAAGGCGAGCAGCGCACCGGCGACCCCGAGCGCGATGAGCCCGACGCCCTGGAACGCCCCGGGCACGGCTTCCGACACCTCGAACGCTTCATCGAGGGCATCTACAGCCAGGAACACGAGCAGTCCGATCGTGAGGCTGAGGAAGAAATGGATCCACTTACTGTCGATCTGGCGCAGGAACGGATACCAGAGGAGTCCCAGGATGACCGGGATCACGCCGGCGTACAGACCGAGGAGCGCGAACGTGCCCAGATAGCGTGCGTTCGGCTGTGGGGTGACGGTCGCGACCGCGATCTCGTGCGTGAAGGTCAGCCCCGTGGACGTGAGGAGCGCGATCTCGTGTGGCTCGCCTTCGACCCAGGGGTAATTCAACTCGAGCGTGGCGCGTCCGAGACGCGGGATCGTGCGATCCGTACGCTCTCCCTCCATCTCGAAGCGCCAATACGCCTCGTCGACCTGCACCTGCGCGACGGTCACCGGGTCCGGTCCACCGTTCACGATGTGGATCCGCATCCGGCCGGGCTCGGGCAACGTGACCCTCTCGATGGTGAGCTCCTCCACCGGGGGAAACGCGGTGCGTAGCACGCTGGTGGGGTCCACCTGGAGGAATACGGCGATCAGACCCGCGAGCAGAACCAGGGGGAAGAGGCCGAGGAGCCAGCGGCGGCCCGCTCCGGCAGTCTCTCCGGCAGTCTCTCCGGCCGGCGCGTCGCGATTCGAGCCAGGCTCGAGCCCCTTCGGATCAGCCATAGCGGTGCACGGGGACGCCGTCGGAGGCCGCCAATAGCGGCACGGCATCGAAGAAACCCATCCACCCCAGCTCGGCGAACTCGCTCTGGTGGGCGTGGAACATGTGCAGCCCGGCGTGCTCGAGCTCGAACTCCAGCACGTGTCTCTCGCCCTGACAGGTCATGATCGTGTCCGTCAGCTCGTAATGATCCAGTCGCGTCCCGGTCCGGTACACGCGAAACATCCCGGCATGCAGGTGAAACGAGTTGATCGGGTCGAATTCCGTCAGGTTCACGAGGTACACCCGGCACAGGTCGCCGACCCCGACCTGGATCGGGTGGGTCTGGTGGTAGAACGCGGCCGTGTTCACCGCGTAGATTTCGTTGTCACCGTCGAAGTTCGTATCGAACCCGTTCATCACCATGATCATCTCGCGCGCCGGCGTGCGTCCTTCCGGCGGATCCACGATGAACGCGCCATACAGACCTTTGTGGATATGCCGCTTGAGGGGGATGGTATGACAGTGATACAGGTGCAGCCCGAAGGGCTTCGCCTCGAACTCGTACGTGAACTGCTCCCCGGGGGAGACGATCGGCTCGACGCCGTCCATCTCGGGCGGGTGCGTGCCGTGGAAGTGAATCGTGTGCGGGTGCGAGCCCGCGTTCTGGAACCGGACCCGCAGGATGTCGCCCTGGGTGCACCGCAAAGTCGGGCCCGGGACCTGTCCGTTGTACGTCCACGCCGGGAACCATACGCCCGGCGCCACCTCGATCTCGCGATCCACCGCGACGATTTCCCACTCGCGCACGGTCCGCCCGTCCGCGCGCGTCGAGGTCTCACCGAAGTCGAAGTCGGTCAGGAAGCCCCCGGGATCGAACGCGTCCGGTCCGCTCGGGGCCGTATCCCCCACGACGCTCATGCTGAGCTGGCTCTCGGCCGGGGCACCGTTCGGACGCCTCAGCGCGTGCAGGTGCCCATCGTCCGCCGAATGCTCCTGCGGGACCTGGATCCCGGCCGTGGTCATCGCCGCGGCGGCGCGACTCCGAGCGGCGAGCTCCAGGACCGTGGCACCCGACATGCCCGCCACCCCGGCGGCTCCGAGCCTGAGCCAATCCCGGCGGCTCATCCTTTCGGGGCGTCTGCCCCCACCGCTGTCACTGCTCCCTGCGTCCGTCATTCGGCTCGATCCCACTCCGAGTTTCCCTCGATCGATGCGATCTGCGTGGCCGCGGATTCCCTCGCCGTTCCTCCGAGGACCGGTGGAATCATCCTGCTCATGCAAATATTTAGCCAAGACTAAAAATAACTGCCCAAAGATAGGCCGATCGGGGCGGGCGTCAAGCCCCATGGGTCCGGGAGCCCGGGGGCCCGAGCGCGCGCCGACCCACGAGGAAGAGCGAGCCGGAGCCCGTCGGTTGACGCGATGCCCCACGTTCGGCAAACGTGGGAGTCTGGTTGCCCGGCGGGCGGAGCAACGGAAATGCGAAGGAACGAAGAGCACCGGAACGGAAGGAACGCTTGCGAGTCGACCTGTCACGCGATGCGCTACGCTCAATGGCAAGCGGCGAGCGCGTGCCGCCACACCGGCTGCCCGAGCTGATGGACGCTCGCGACTGTGACCGGCGCGCGCTGGCCGACGCGCTGACCACTTTCGAGCGGGTGAATCGCTACCTCGGGGGGGCACGTCTGGCCTGCCGACAGGTTTATCGTCTGCTCGACGGCGGCCGCCCCGGAGCGGTGCGTCTTCTCGACGTCGGAGCGGGCGGCGGCGACGTCGCCGTCAGACTCTCGGCGCGGCTGGACCGGGCCGGCTGGTCGCCCAGCTTCATCCTCGCCGATCGGCACGATGCCACGCTCGGAC
>JBDHHV010000222.1:0-3302 GCA_039589195.1 Gemmatimonadota bacterium
AAGCCGCAGGGAGAGCGATCCCGGAAGCCACGGGACGAGCGATCCCGAGCGCCCCACCCCGGACCGTCTCCCCAGCCGTCGGCGGAAGCGGCGCCGGAGCCTTCGAGCCCGCCATCGCGGGAAATGGGGCGACCGTCTCCGGAGCCCACCGCGAAGCAGCCGGTCGAGCAGCGTCCCGAACGACGCGGAATGGGGCGGTACAGAAGAGGCTCAGTCGGACGAAGCGCCCCTGTGGCCGGGACTTCCGGCCCGATCGGCCCGGCGCCCTCGGAATCGACCAAGGCCGCTTCGACCGATAGCGCGTTGGATGACAAGACGCCCGGCGAGTCTACGCAGACCACGTCGAAGGAACCCTCGGAGAGATCCTCAGCGAAACCTTCGGTGAGGGCCTCCGGGTCGGTTGGGGATCCGATCGAGCACATGATTCGCAACTACACCGGGGTAGGCCGTCGGACGGCCGAGGCTCTGGTCGACCGATTCGGCACGGAGGTGTTCCAGGTGATCGATCGCCAGCCCGAGCGCCTCAAGGAAGTGATTTCGGCGGCTCGCGCCCGCGCGGTGATCGCCGCGCGGGAATCCGAGCGAACGAACGGCGGGGCGTAGCCGCCTCCGTGACCGCTTCGCCGTCCGGAGGCCAGACCGCCGCGCCTCTCGCCGGGCACCGGAAGAACTCTCCGAGTGGCACCTCGAAGTTGCCTCCCGACCCGCTTGCACCGGGCTTCTTCTCTCGGGCCGCCGACGCCGTGGCCCGCGATCTTCTCGGCTGCACGCTGGTCTCCGAGTGTGGAGGGAGACGCGTCGCCGGCCGCATCGTCGAGACGGAGGCCTACACGGGGCCCGAGGACCCCGCGAGCCACGCGGCCGAGTCGATCGGGCGCACGTCGCGAAACGACCCACTCTACGGGCCGCCAGGGACCGCCTACATCCACATGAACTACGGGGTCCACTGGTTGCTGAACGCGGTCACCGGGAGTGAGGGCGAGCCGGCCGGCGTCCTCATCCGAGCCCTGGATCCCGTCGAGGGGATCGATGTCATGCGCTCGCGCCGGGGCCGATCGGAGCTCACGAGCGGACCCGCACGCCTCGCGGAGGCCCTGGCGGTAGGGCCGGAGCTCCAGCGTCATCTCCTGGACCGATCGCCCCTGTGGGTGGAACGCGGCGACCCGGTTCCGGAGGACAGCGTCACCGTCACGACCCGCATCGGCATCACGAAGGGGACCGAGCGCCAGCTGCGCTATTACGACGCGCGCAGCGCCTGGGTCTCGCGCCGCTAGGTCGTTCGGGTGGAAAGCTCGACGGCGTACGGCATCCTCTCGCTACTCCCGCCGCTGCTGGCGATCGGCCTGGCGGTGTACACGCGCCAGGTCTACCTGTCCCTTGCAGCCGGTATCTGGCTCGGGTTCACGATCATGGCCGGGTGGAACCCGGCCGCCGGGCTGGCCACCGCCATCGAAGGGACCATCCGAATCCTGGGGGATCTCGGCAGTGCCCAGGTGATCGTGTTCACGTTCCTGATCGGCGCCTTGATCGCGGTCGTGGAAGCGAACGGGGGCGTGCGCGGCTTCGTGACTTGGGTAGAGCGCCGTCGCTTCGTCACCAACGCGAGGCGCGCCCAGATCCTCGCCTGGCTCATCGGGCTCGTGATCTTCATCGAGTCGAATCTCACGATCCTGGTCGCGGGCTCGATCTGCCGCCCTCTGTTCGACCGATTTCGCGTCTCGAGGGAGAAGCTCGCGTACCTGATCGACTCCACATCCGCCCCCGTCTGTATTCTGATCCCCTTCAACGCGTGGGGCGCCTACATCCTGGGCATCCTCGCCGGCCTGGGCGTGGACGAGCCGCTCAAGACGTTTCTGATCGCGATCCCGCTCAACCTGTACGCCATGGGGGCTCTCACCCTCGCGGGCATAGTGGCCTTCCTCGGTCTGGAATGGGGGCCCATGCGGAAGGCCGAGGAGAGGACGCGGGGCGGGGTGCTCCAGTGGGATCACGCGGTGGCGCTCGCGGATCCGGGGGATATCGCGCCCGAGCCACCCGCCGGCACCGATCTTCGCCCCAGGAACATGGTGATCCCGATCGTCGTGATGGTCGCCTGCATGCCGTTGTTCATGTACATCACGGGTGGGGGAGACATTTCGCAGGGCTCCGGATCCACGAGCGTGGTATGGGCCGTCCTCGCGGGGCTCGCGGTCGCCTGGATCCTCACGTTGGTGCAGGGAACGCTGGACCTCGAAGGACTCAGCCAGGTCAGTCTCAAGGGATCTGCGGCGCTGACGGGGATGGCGCTCGTCCTATGGCTCGCGATCACCCTTGGCTC
Organism: Gemmatimonadota bacterium; assembly: GCA_039589195.1. Classification (GTDB taxonomy): domain Bacteria; phylum Gemmatimonadota; class Gemmatimonadetes; order Palauibacterales; family Palauibacteraceae; genus JBDHAC01. The sequence continues at coordinate 2,318 of JBDHHV010000222.1, forward strand.
GGTGACCGACGCGCTCGGGACCGGGGAGTATGTTGCGGGCGTAGTGGGTGGTCGCGTCCCGGTGGCTCTTCTCCTGCCGCTGGTCTTCGTCGTCGGCGGCGGAATCGCGTTCGCGACCGGGAGTAGCTGGGGCACGTTCGCGATCATGCTCCCTGTTGCCGTCCCGCTCGCCGAGGCGCTCTCGCTGCCGGCCGCGCCGTTCGTCGCAGCCGTGCTTTCCGGCGGGATCTTCGGTGACCACTGTAGCCCGATCAGCGATACGACGATCATCTCGTCGCTGGCCTCCGCGACGGATCACATCGAGCACGTACGCACGCAAATCCCCTTCGCGCTGGTAGCGGGAGGACTCTCGGCGGTGGGTTTCGCGGTCGTCGGTGCAGTGCTGTGACGCGCCGCCGTGAGACCGTGATCGGGCTCGCGGCCCGTTAACGGCCCAGCGAAGCGGGAACAGGCGTAGCGTGGCGCTCTCGAATGTCCTGCCGGACTCCTGGTACGCGGGGGACGGGTGCGCGAGCGTGGGTGGGGTCGACCTCTCGACCCTGGCGGATCGATTCGGTACACCCGCGTACATCATCGACGAAGCGCACGTCCGCGCCCGGCTCGCCGCGTATCGTGACGCCTTCGGACCGGCCACGATCCTCGTCTACGCCGGAAAGGCCTTTCTCTGCCGGGCGCTGGTCGACCGGCTGAACGAGGCGGGTTGGTGGGTGGATGTGGTGTCCGCCGGTGAGCTCGAGATCGCCCGGCGGGGGGGCTTGGCCGCGTCCCGCATCGTGATGCATGGGAACGCGAAGCCGGCTGGAGAGCTCTCACGAGCGATCGAGTTAGGCATCGCGCGGGTGGTGGTGGATCAACCCGGAGAGCTGGAGACCCTCGCCAGCGGTGCCGCGGCAATCGGTGGCGAAGTCGCTGTTCTGCTGCGTCTGAACGCCGATGTCGCCGCCGTCACACACCCGAAAGTGAAGACCACGGGTCTGGGCGCCCA
>JBDHHV010000223.1:0-3263 GCA_039589195.1 Gemmatimonadota bacterium
TGGATAGAGCGTCGGACTTCGGATCCGAAGGCTGGGGGTTCGAGTCCTCCCGGGCGCGCTCACTGAGTGAGCGCCCGTTTTGACTCTCACCTCGGGGGTGGGAGCTGCGGCCGCTCCGCGGTCCTCGCTCGTCGCTCGCTAACGCTCGCTCCACGAGTCCTCCCGGGCGCGCTCACTGGGTGAGCGCCGTGGGTGCGCACGCCAGGTGGTACAGGAAGGCGGAGGGGTGGCGACAGCAGGGGGTGTCGTCTCCGTCGTCCGATGTCCTCCCCCATCCACCCAGGAAGGTACCGCTCCCCTCACCACCCCTCCGTACCCGTTAGATGCCACGAGTGGGCGATATGTGACATCCGGGAATGGGCGAAGCTGGACGAGCCCTCCCGTATTCCCCCAGATTCCCGGGCCGCGAGCCGTGGTCTCCGCGGTTCACCGCACCACGTACCGGAGCGTCAGGGAGCTCGATAGCGGATGGGTTGGAGTCCAATCACGTGGATCGCGATCCTGGCGGGCGCGCTGGTCGTCTTCCTTATCGGGCAGATGATCCACCTGGGCGTGATCCTCTCGTGGGAGGACCAGAAAACGCGGGATCTCGAGTACTACGGCCTCCCCCCCGAGGGACGAGCGCGGTTCAAGCGGACGTTGCGGCGGCACGCGAGGGTTCTGTTCCCGATTCTCCGCCTCATCGGGAGGTTCTCGAGCTTCACCTTCCAGAAGGCCAGCTTCCAACACCGGGGTGTCTCGGGTCCCAAGGGGACCTGCAACGTCGAAAGCTTCCGGCGCGCGGACGAGTACGAGGTGCGATCGGGGGACGTGTTCGTCGTCACCCAGATGAAGTGTGGCACGACGTGGATGCAGCACGTCGTGTACGAGATCCTCCACCGTGGAAAGGGGGATCTGGTCGAGAGCGGGACGGCTCTTTACGCCGTGTCGCCCTGGCTGGAGGCGCTGAAGAGCGTGCCGATCGACGAAGCGCCGTTGCTCGGAACCGAGCGGCCGTCACGTGTGATCAAGACGCACCTCCCCGCCTCCCTGTGTCCGTTCAGCCCCGAGGGGCGCTACGTGTACGTCGCGCGGCACCCCGTCTCCTGCTTTGCGAGCTGCGCCGACTTCATTGCGACCAACGTGGGTGCCATGGCACCCGACCTGGGAGTGGTCGAGGAGTGGTTTTGCTCGGAAGAGCTGATGTGGTGGGGTACGTGGCCGGCACACGTGAAAGGTTGGTGGGAAATCTCGCAGGCCAACGACAACGTGCTCTTCCTCCACTTCGAGGACATGAAACGGGATCTGCCGGGAATCGTGCGCCAGGTCGCGAGCTTCCTGGACGTGACACCGCTCACGGACGCGGAGGTCGAGAACGTCGTCCACAAGTGCTGCTTCGATTACATGCAGGCGCACAAGCAGGCGTTCGAGATGCACCCGCCCCACATCCTGGCCACGGACGCCGAGCTGTTCGTGAAGGGGACGGCGGACCGCCACAAGGACGTGCCCGACGAGGTCCGCCGGCGAATCCTGGGCTGGTGCGACGGTGAGTTGGGCGGCAGTGACTATCCGGTTGGGCGGGTCTATCCGGACATCTCGGCCGCGGATCAACCTTCGACGTGACGCGCTTTCAGTGGGGTGTCCGATGCGCGGTGCGCCACGGCGTTCCGGGTCAGCCCGTGGCGAGCTGGCTCGTCGGGTCCGCACCGCGGAAGGCCCAGTCCGGTGGCAGACCGCGTCGCACCAGGTTCGAGATCGCTTCGAAGTTCGTCGGCTGGCCGAAGTAGAAGCCCTGCACATACCGTCCGCCCAGCTCCTGTAGCTGCCTCAGCTGTCCCACGTCCTCGACCCCCTCCACGCTCACACCGAGAGAGAGGACTCGAGCGAGCGTCAGGATCGTGCGGACCGCCGCGCCCGAGGTGGTGTCGGTTCCCAGCGCGCGAGTCAGTGATCGATCGATCTTCAACACGTCGACCTGAAGACGCCCGAGGTAACCGAGCGACGAGTAGCCGGTCCCGAAGTCGTCGATCGCGAGCTTGATACCGGCCTCTCTCAGCCGCTCCAGCGTCTCCAGGCTCCTGCCACTGACGCTCTGGGTGAGCTCGATCTGGAGGCGCTGGGGGTCGAATCGTTCGGCCTCCAGGATGCCGATGATCGACGCCGCGGCATCTTTCTCTTCGAGCCCGACCTGCGAACAGTTCACGCTGAGGAAGAAGCCGGGTGCGATCGATCTCGGGTCCTCGAGCAGGGTCCTCGCATCACGGCACACCCTCCGAAGGATGCACCGGTCCAGGGCTCCGATCAGATCCGAGCGCTCGGCGATCGGGATGAAGACCGAAGGGGAGAGGGAGCCGAACCTGGGGTGTCGCCAGCGTGCCAGCGCTTCGATGCCGACGATTCGGGTTCCGGCCAGATCGATAATCGCCTGATAGTCGACACCCAGCGCATCCGCTTCAATCGCGTCGCGCAGGTCCGCCTCCAGATTCAGACTCGAGTCGTCCTGCTGGTCATCGAGAGCGGGAGTGTAGAGCTGGTACCGGTGGCCCCCTCGTCGCTTCGCTTCGTACATGGCGAGATCCGCCCGCCGTACCAACTCTTCGGGTGATTCGGTGAGGGTGCGGCTGATTACCACGCCCACGCTGCCGCCTGCGTTCACGTCACCGACCTCGAGCCGAACCGGCTTGCTCAAGAGGTCCGCCACGCGTCGGGCCGCGACGATCGCCTCCTTCTCGTCCGCCATGTCCTCCAGGAGGATGGCGAATTCGTCGCCGCCCAGCCGCGCTACCGTGTCCCCGTCCCGCAGGATGCTCTCGAGGCGAGACGCAACGGTCTGAAGCAGCAGATCGCCCGCTTCGTGACCGGCGGTGTCGTTCACCTGCTTGAAGCGGTCGAGATCCAGGTAGAGAAGACCGACCATCTGGCCCGTGCGGCGACCGCGATCGAGGGCGTGTCTGAGCCGATCCTGGAACAGGGCCCGGTTCGGCAGGCCGGTCAGGTAGTCGAGCAGGGCTCTCGCCTGGAGCTTTCGGTCTGTCTCCTTGCGACCGCGGATGTCGCGCGCGATCTGGTGGGTCCCCACCACTCGTCCCAATACCACGATGGGAACCGAGGTAAGCTCCACATCGACCTGCTCTTCCTGCTCACTGCGCAGACCCGCCTCGATGGTCCTGGCCTCGCCGCGACGCGCGGCGCGGAGCGCAGACAGTGCTCGTGCGCGGTCTTTCTCCCGGATCGTATCGGAGAAGGCGAGCCGGCGGACGCGAGACTCTTCCAGACCGGTGAGG
>JBDHHV010000224.1:0-3872 GCA_039589195.1 Gemmatimonadota bacterium
CGCAGGAAGTCTGACTCCCCTGGGGCCAGCCGAGAGGCTGGACCCCAAGCGCTAGCCGAGAGACCAGACCCCTGGGTTAGCGTGCCTCCGGGACCGTCACCCTCCCCCGCTCCTCCGCCGTCGATCCGCGATCCGACGTCGCGTCGGGGTCCCGTATCGGTCGCCCGTTTCGCCCGCTGTTCCGCTTGAGCTGCACCAGCGCGTTCCGCGCGAGACCGACGGCTTCCCCCGTCAGGTACCCGCCGGGGTCGTTCACCGCGAGCGACATGTCGACCGTGCAATACACGCCACACCCGGGCTGGCACTCCTTGGGGTGGTCGTAGGCGAGCAGGTCGTCGGGGGCAATGTCGAGGATGTGACGCTCGGTCCGCACCTGGCTGCAAAGCCAGAACTGGCCCCGCGCCGACACGAAGAAATACTTATATCCCGCCACGCAGGACCACTCCTTCGGCGTGCCGGCCAGCATGTCCCTCTGGTACTCCAACAGCCGCCAGCTCGTGTGAATCTTTCCCCCGCGCCGCTTCAGTTCCTCCTGGTGCTCCAGAAGGCGATTCATGCCCTCCACCGCCGGGTCGAGCCGCAACTTCCGGTCGTTCACCATGTCATCGTGAATGACACGGCAATGCACCCGAACACCGGCCTTCAGACATTCGTCGATGACCTGCGCGGCCTCGTCCAGGCTGTCGTGGAACAGCACACCGGCCACGTGGAGCTTGACGGGAGAGTCGTCGAACCACGCCAGCTTGTGGCGGACGGACTTGAGGGATTTGCGCGTGCTTTCGATGGGCGTCATCCGGTCGACCGAAATCTGGAGCGCATCCAGACCCGCCTCGCCCAGGTCTCGGAGCAGCGGTCTGGTGAGCCTCAAACCATTGGTCGACATGGAGATGCGCAGAAAGCCGAGCTGCTTCGCATGCCGGACCAGCGCGACGATGTCCGGGTGCATCAGCGGCTCGCCTCCCTGGAATCCGATTCGGAGACAGCCCAGCTCGCTGATCTTGTCCAGGTACGCCTTGAGATCCTCGGTTGCCGGGTGCGGGACCGAGTTGTCGTACTCGTTGCAGTAGTGGCAATCGAGGTTGCACTGATCCGTCACGTATAGATGCGCGGCCCAGGGCTTCCTGTCGTAGAGTCGTGGAGCTTGGCGGAACAGGCTCATGTAGTGTCTTCTCTCGGCGCGCGGTGAGCGCGCTGCTTTCCGGCCAGAATCATCACGACCCCCACACTATCGGGTGGCCGGCGGCTTGGACAGTTTTTCGAGGCCGCCACGGAGTCGGCCAGGTGGCCGGTCCCGGGCTCGGCGAGACGGCTCGATTCACGGTCCGGCGTCAGGTATTCTCCGGCTGGCGTATGGCCTGGTGCACGGAGCGAAACCATGTGCGGTCTACTGAACGACCTCCTCGAGGCCTGGGACGTCCACAACGAGATCAACCTGTTCATCCTCGATTGGGTGCCCGACGCCGGGCTCGAGGCGGTGACCATCCTCAAGACGGGGGTGCCCTCCAGGGGGCGGAACGTCGCCCGCGTCTTCGCTCACATGCACGAGGTTCGTTGCTCCAGGCTCGAGCATCATCGAAAGGCTGCCGCCGATCTCCCCCGCTTCACCGGCTCCGAGGTGCCGGACCGGGAGCGCCTGACCACCGCTCTGGTGGCCTCGAGCGAGAGGGTGGCGGAGGTTCTGCGGGATGCCGTCGAGGGTGGGAAGCCGCTCAAGGGGTGGAAGCGCTCGCCCGCCGCCTGGCTCGCGTACCTGATGACGCACGAGGCCCACCACCGGGGGCAGATCGCACAGGCGCTCAAGCAGTCAGGCGTCCGCCCACCCGATGAGGTGTCGTACGGCGTCTGGGGCTACTGGGGCGGTTACGAGCTGAAGAAGCCGAAGTAGCGGGCGCGCCGGGATCGCCCGCCCGCGCGGCCGTTCCTTCCGCGGAACCTGTACTCCATCTATGGTTCAGGCATGACTCCGACGATGGCGCTCGAGCGTGAGCCGAACCGTGAAGCATTATCCGAACCGTGAAACATGAGCCGCCCGACGACGACGAGGCCCTCCTCGCGGAGTGTCGGGTGGAGACCTTCCGGGCTGGTGGTCCGGGGGGACAGCACCAGAACACCACCGATTCTGGTGTACGGCTGACCCACCTGCCCACCGGAATCTCGGCCAGCGCCCGTGAGTCGCGCAGCCAACACCGGAACCGCAAGACCGCGCTCGAACGGCTGCGCGCGGCCCTCGAGGAGCTCGCCCGTCCCGAGACGCCGCGGATCCCGACCAGGGTGCCCGCGAGCCAGAAACGGCGGCGGCGGGAAGGGAAGCGCCGCCGCTCGGAGGTGAAACGGACGCGGAAGAAGCCGGAGCCCGAGGACTAGGTGTGCGTCGTAGGACGCCGGAAAGTCCGAACGCGCGGCCAGCGACGCTGAGGGGGCCCGAACCCGAGAGCCCGAGACCCTGAGGGGTACCACGCGCCCGATGTCATAATCGGCTCTTTCGCGGCATCTAGGTGGTGGGCGTTGGATCGGAGGCAAAGGGAGGGACACGGGGCTGCCAGAAGAGGTTCACATGGACCCCGAAGTCGAACGGCTGCACGAGCAGGCGCCACTGACGGACGTTCACGCGCACCCATCGCTGAAGGCCTTCCTCTTCCGGCGTAATCTGTGGCGACACTACCGGTCCGGAGCGTCGTTCAACCCGTTCTCCTCGCGGTCGGACTTCCAGATGCTCCGCGAGGGACGTGTGGGTGTCCTTTGGGCCGGTCACTATCTGCCCGAACGGCAGCTGTTCAAGGACTGCTTTCTCCTGAGGGCCGCCGCGTTCCTCCTCACCCCCGCGTACTGGAAGCTGACGCGTGGTCCGGTGTTCGATCGTCTGCTCCAGATGATGGACGCCCTCGAGCGCGAGATCCGCCGGGACCCGAGCCAGATCGAGCTCGCCAGGTCCGGGTTCGACATCGATCGAATCCGTGGCGAGGGCAAGATCGCGGTCGTGCACACCGTGGAAGGCGCCCACGTGCTCGAGGGAGAGCCGGATCGTCTTCGGGCTCTGGCGGAGCGTGGCGTCGCGATGCTCACCCTCAACCATTTCTACCGCAACGGTCTGGGGTCGCAGGTCGACGCCATGCCCAAGGACATGTGCATCCGTAAGCTGTGCTCGTTCGAGTTCCACGCGGGCGAGCCACCGCACCTCACGGACTTCGGGCGGGAGGTGCTGCGGGTGCTGGCACAGGTATCGACGGCAACCGATCATCGCGAGCCACGTGGGCGTGAAGGCGCTGAGCACGGACCCGTACAACCTGGCGAACGACGAGATCCGCGAGATCGCGGCTTCGGGAGGGGCGATCGGCGTCATCCTCATGCCATACTGGCTATCTCGCGACGGAGAGCAGGGGGAGGTCGGATTGGACGGGATCGGCGTTGGCGCGACGCGTGCGGGAGTCGGCCGGAGGCGTGGTGGAGTCGGCGGAGAACGGAGCGGAGTGGACCAGGTCGTCGACACGATGGAACACATACAGCGCATTACGGGAAGCTGGGATCACGTCGTGATCGGCACGGATTTCGACGGGTTCACGGAGCCGCCCGAGGATCTGAAGGACGCGTCACGACTGGGCGTCATCACGCGTGCGCTCCTCGACCGCGGCGTCCCCGAGGACGACATCAAGAAGGTCCTGGGGGAGAACGCGCGCCGGGTCCTTGAAACGGGCTGGGTGTAGGCGATGGCAGGCACGGGCCGGGTGTCGACGATGCCGAGCACGGACCGGGGGTAGCGAATGGCGAGCATCGAGAAGGACCTGTCCCGCGCGCTGATGGGAGCAGATACGCTTCCCCTGACCTTGGACGTTTCGACCCCCCACCGGTACATCCTGCTTTCCGATCAGCACAAG
>JBDHHV010000225.1:0-3185 GCA_039589195.1 Gemmatimonadota bacterium
ATCGGCATCCTGGGTCATTGACCGGCCCTAACCGATTCTTGCGGTAGCGATCGCTCGGAGCGCACACGGGTGCGGTCCGCTGGCGACCCCTGCGCTCCGACCCTAACGTTCCCTCCTGGCAAGGACAGACGCACGTCGACCGCTCGGCGCGGCCGACGAACAACGAATCCAGAGACGTGCCTGGAGGGTCTCATGCCGCATTCCTCGTTTGCAGAATCAACCCATCGGCTCGCCGTTCCAAGATCTCGACTCGCCGCCCTGGGTCTCGCGCTCCTCATCGCCGCGTGCGGCGGCGATCAGGGCGCGGGGACGGCCGTCGTCGAGCTTCCAGAGGCACCGACCAAGGCCGACTATCCGGTCGCCGAGCGCTCGGACCACGTGGACGAATACCACGGCGTGGAAATCGCCGATCCCTACCGCTGGATGGAGGAGATGGAGAGCGAGGCCGTGGAGGCCTGGGTGGAGGCCGAGAACGCGGTCTCCTTCCCCTACCTCGCGAGCCTTCCCGCCCGCGACCCGCTCAAGGACAGGATCACACAGCTGTGGAACTACGAGCGCTTCGGGCAGCCCCGCGAGGAGAACGGCCGATATTTCTTCACGCGCAACGACGGGCTCCAGGACCAGAGCGTCCTGTACGTGAGCGAGGGGCTGGACGGAACCGAGACCCATACGCTGATCGACCCGAACGGCTTCTCGGAGGACGCGACGATCGCGCTCTCGCAGTACAGCGTGAGCCGGGACGGCGAGATGATCGCGTACTCGACCTCGGACGGAGGATCGGATTGGAAGACCTGGCACGTGCGCGTCATCGACACGGGTGAGGACACCGACGACTTCCTCGACTTCACCAAGTTCAGCGGCGCCTCGTGGGCGCTCGATGGGAGCGGCTTCTACTACAGCCGGTATCCGGTCGGCGAGAACGGGAAGGGAGATGGCTCCAAATCGGTGTCGATCTACTTCCACAGGCTGGGGGACGCGCAATCGGCCGACGAGCTCGTGTACTCGATTCCCGATCACCCGCGCCGCAACCCGTACGCCTCGGTCACCGAGGACGGCCGCTATCTCGTCATTCGCGTCTCCGAGCGGAACACCGAGAACGGGATCTACTACCGCGACCTCGAGGATCCCTCGGGCGAAGTGGTGAAGCTGCTGGATGAGTGGGACGCGCTCTACAGCTTCACGGGGAACGACGGCTCGACCTTCTTCGTCCGCACCAACAGGGACGCTCCGCGCTGGCGCCTCGTGGCGATCGATCTCGCCGACCCGGCCCCCGAGAACTGGCGTGAAGTGGTGCCACAGGTGGAGGAGACGCTGAGCCAGGCCTCGTACGTCGGAGGCTACATTACCACCCGGTACCTGAAGGACGTCCAGACTCTCGTGCGGATCTATCGACCCGATGGCTCGCACGTCCGCGATGTCGAGTTGCCCGGGGTCGGAAGCGCGTTCGGGTTCGGGGGCGACGCGGATCGGAGCGAGACGTTCTTCACCTTCAGCGGGTTCACGACACCGGGACGGATCTATCGGTACGACGTAGAGACCGGCGAGACGACGCTGTGGCGAGAGTCGGAAGTTCCGGGCTTCGACGCCTCCCAGTACGAGACCACGCAGGTGTTCGTGAGGAGCGCCGACGGGACACGGGTCCCGATGTTCATCACCCACAAGCGCGGGATCGAGCTGGATGGGACCAACCCGACGCTCCTGTACGGGTATGGCGGGTTCAATATCTCGCTCACCCCGGGCTTCAACGTCGGACGGGTCGCGTGGATGGAGCGGGGTGGCGTGCTCGCCATCCCCAACCTGCGTGGCGGCGGTGAGTACGGTGAGGAATGGCACAGGGCCGGAACGAAGCTCGAGAAGCAGAACGTGTTCGACGACTTCATCGCTGCGGCCGAGTGGCTGATCGAGAACGGATACACCAGCCCCGAGAAGCTCGCCATCCAGGGCGGCTCGAACGGCGGACTCCTGGTGGGCGCCGCGTTGACCCAGCGACCGGACCTGTTTGGCGTCGCGCTACCGGCCGTGGGCGTGATGGACATGCTTCGTTACCACACGGCGAGCGCCAACGCGCGCGCCTGGTCCGGAGACTACGGGCTGAGCGAGAACGAAGATGAGTTCCGGGCCCAGCTCGCATACTCGCCGGTGCACAATGCCGAGGAAGGCGTGTGCTACCCGCCGACGCTCGTGACCACCGCGGACCACGACGACCGTGTGGTGCCGTGGCACTCGTTCAAGTTCGGCGCGGCGCTCCAGCACGCGCAGTCGTGCGACAACCCGGTGCTGGTGCGGGTCGAGACGCGCGCGGGACACGGCGCCGGGAAGCCGACCTGGATGCGGATCGAGGAGATCGCCGACCAGTGGGCCTTCCTCGAGGCCATGCTGGGCGTGGGAACGGGCGAGTAGGCCTTCAAGCCCCGGCGCTCGAATCGATCGGGCGCCGGGGTTGTTTGTCTCAGCTCCCCTTCTTGCTCGCCACGCGGCGCGCCTCGTCCTCCAGCTCGTCGAGAGGAACGCCATCGGTGATCCAGCCGGGGGCGGGCTCGCCCTTCAGGTAGTGGCCGAACCATTCCAGGATCCGCCGGTGGTAGTCCACCTGGTTCGCCTCCTGCCGAAAACCGTGGTCCTCGCCCTCGCAGACCAGCAGGACCATCTGTTTTCCGGCGCGGCGGGCGAAGTTGTAGAACTCGGTGCCTTGATCCCAATCGACCACACCATCCTCGTTCCCGAACGCCATGAGGAGCGGCGTCTCCATCTCGTGGACCTTGTGGATCGGCGAGTTCCGGCGGTGGGCTTCGGGGTCGTCCCAGAACGGGACCTCCATCCGCGCCTGTCCGGTCTCCCAGTGATCGACTTCGGGCATCCCCGGGTTCCAGTGTATCGCACCCATGAAGCTCACGAAGTCGGTGAGCGGGGCACCCGCGACCGAGGCGGCGAAGATGTCCGTGCGAGTCGGCAGATAGGTCGCCTGGTAGCCACCCCAGGAGTGTCCGATCAGTCCGACGCGAGCGGCGTCGGCTACTCCTAGCTCGACGATCCTGGCGACCGCCGCCCGCACCGACTCGAGGGCGCTGATGCCGGGATCGCGGGCTCGGTAGACGATGTCGGGCAGGAGCACCGCGTACCCCTGCTGCGTCCAAGCGGTGAAGTTATAGTAGCCTCGCTCGCTGGGTGCGCTGAAGAGATGTATC
>JBDHHV010000226.1:0-3151 GCA_039589195.1 Gemmatimonadota bacterium
TGAGCTCGATCTGGAGGCGCCGGGGATCGAATCCTTCGGCCTTCAGGATATCGATGATCGACGCCGCGGCATCCTTCTCTTCGAGTCCGAACTTCGAACAGTTCACGCTGAAGAAGAATCCGGGTGCGATCGATTCGGGGTCCTTGAGCAGTGTCCTCGCATCACGGCAGACCCTCCGAAGGATGCAGCGGTCCAGGGCTCCGATCAGATCCGAGCGCTCGGCGATCGGGATGAAGACCAGGGGGGAAAGGGAGCCGAGCCCGGGGTGTCGCCAGCGTGCCAGCGCTTCGATGCCCACGATTCGAGTTCCGGCCAGATCGATGATCGCCTGATAGTCGACATCCAGCGCATCCGCTTCAATCGCGTGCCGGAGGTCCGCCTCCAGGTTCAGACTCGTGTCGTCCCGCTGGTCATCGAGCGCGGAAGTGTAGAGTTGGTACCGGTGCCCTCCTCGTCGCTTCGCTTCGTACATGGCGAGATCCGCCTGCCGCACCAACTCGTCGGGTGATTCGGTGAGGGTGGAGCTGATTACCACGCCCACGCTGCCGCCTGCGTTCACGTCACCGACCTCGAGCCGGACCGGCTTGCTCAGGAGGTCCGCCACGCGCCGGGCGGCGGCGATCGCCTCCTTCTCGTCCGCCATGTCCTCCAAGAGGATGGCGAATTCGTCGCCGCCCAGCCGCGCCACCGTATCCCCGTCCCGCAGGACGCTCTCGAGGCGAGACGCAACCGTCCGAAGCAGCAAGTCGCCTGCCTCGTGACCGGCGGTGTCGTTCACCTGTTTGAAGCGGTCGAGATCCAGGTAGAGAAGACCGACCATCTGGCCCGTGCGGCGACCGCGATCGAGGGCGTGCCGGAGCCGATCCTGGAACAGGGCCCGGTTCGGCAAGCCGGTCAGGTAGTCGTGCAGGGCTCTCGCCTGGAGCTCTCGGTCTGTCTCTTTGCGACCGCGAATGTCGCGAGCGATCTGGTGAGTCCCCACCACTCGGCCCAACACGACGATGGGGACCGAGGTGAGCTCCACATCGACCTGCTCCTCCTGCTCGCTGCGCAGACCGGCCTCGATGGTCCGGGCCTCACCCCGACGCGCGGCGCGCAGCGCAGACAGCGCTCGTGCGCGGTCTTTTCCCCGGATGGTATCGGAGAAGGCGAGCCGCGGGACGCGAGACTCTTCCAGACCGGTGAGGCTCGTGAACGCGCGGTTGACCCGCCGGATCCGACCCTTTCGGTCGAGGGTCGCAACGGCGTCCGTGTGCTCGGCAAATAGTGATTCGTACCCGGCGAGCACGAGACGGCGGCGAAACCAGGCGATCGCGACCAGCACCGCAAGCGCGACGCCGAGACCAGGGATCCAGAGCGATGTCGAGGGCAAGCAGCCTCCTGGCGATGTGTGCCGCCTCACGCCACGTATCTGGCCGCGGGCGGGGTGTTCAGAGCACAGGCACCTCCAGGAAAGCACAACCCGAGCCACGACTCCACGCCATCCGGTGGGACGGATCGCCCCGGCGTTTCGCCGCCATTGCGCGGGATCCCGCGTGGATCGGGCATCGGTGTGAGGGAGGGGGGTCCTGGCACGCCCGATGTCACAAACGCGTCAAGCACGGCAGGGCGCCACCGACCCTTGCGTTTACTGCGCGAAGTCGGACCCCCGGATCACACCCATTCGTCCCGGCGCTCCCAGATCCCATCGGCCGTCCTCAAGGCCAACGCCCCGATGGTCGACGTCGGGTTTACGCCGGATCCGGTCGTGAACGAGCTTCCATCCACAATGAACAGGTTCGGGACATCGTGGGCACGGTTCCAGGCATCGACGACGGAAGTGCGAGGATCGTCCCCCATTCTGGCCGTCCCCATCAGGTGAGCCATGTTGCTCCCGGTCGGTTCCAGGATCTCCACCGCCCCCGCGGCCTCGAGCACTTGACGGATTCGCTCCAGGCCGTGGGCCAGCATCTGCCGCGTGTTGTCGCTGAGGGTATAGCTCGCGCGTGCGGCCGGGATCCCGTGCGAGTCGGTCAGCTCCGGATCGAGCTCGATCCGGTTATGCTCCTCGGGAAGATCGTCGCACAACACGCTCATCCCCGCCGCGTGCGGGAAGCGTCGGTTCATGATTTGGTGGTGGCTCTCTCCCCAGGGGACCGCCAGGGCGTGTGAGAGCGGCCCGAACGTGCGCTCGCCGTTCAGCGTATAGCCCCGCGCGAAGCCGCGGCCCGGGTCCGTCTCGTAGAACTCTTGTGAGTAGAGCGGGACGCCCATCGGGCCGATGTGGCCATCCATCTCCTCGTCGAAGATTCCCTGCACCCACCGCGCCGGATGGATCATGAAGTTCCGCCCCACCATGCCCGAGGAGTTCGCCAGCCCGTCGGGGAAAAGGCTCGAAGTCGAGTTGAGCAACAGTCGGGGGGTGCCGACCCCGTTGCAGCACACCACGACCACGCGGGCGAGCGCCTCCTGCAGGTTCCCGTCTCTATCGTAGTACAGGGCCCCGCGCACCCGCCCGTCGGCGTTGACGGTGATCTCCCGGACCCGCGCCCTGGCTCTGAGCACGGCGCCGTTCGCCACGGCGGGCCGCACATACACCCGATCGGCCGAGGCCTTGGCACCGATCGGACACCCGAACATGCACTTTCCATGCAGGAGACAGGGTGCGCGCCCCTCGTATGCCTGCGAGACGATCGCCTGGTCGGAGACCCACCAGTGCCAGCCCAGGGTCTCGAACCCCCGGACCAGTGTCCGTCCCAACCGACCGATCGGCAGCGGAGGCGTCGGGCGGGCGGGCCTTGGTGGGTTGGCCGGATCTCCCGCGAGACCCGACACCCCCATCATGCGGTCGTTGAGATCGTAGTAGGGGGCCAAATCCTCGTACGCGATCGGCCAATCCGCAGCCACACCGTCGAGCGTTCGCGCCCGGAAGTCGGACGGGTGAAACCTCGGGAAGTGAGCCTGCCAGTGAATCGTCGTGCCGCCCACGGCGTTGAACATATTGATCGTGGGGGCGTCGGCGCCGGCCGTGGTTACGGGATAGTCCTCGGGCCTTTTTCGGACGTTGGGGTCGAAGTTCCAGTCCCCTCGAAGGAGGTGGGTCTCGTAGGTCGGCCGGGTGGACGCCATGCTCTCGGGGGCGATCCAATCGCCCTGCTCGAGGCACACTACC
>JBDHHV010000227.1:0-3650 GCA_039589195.1 Gemmatimonadota bacterium
GGGCCCCACTCGTCCACGATCATGGCGGACCGGTCGCGGCGTGCCAGGGGAGTGGAGGGCACGTCGCTCCCGCCCTCTACCCGTGGAGCGAGCGCGCCGTATTCCGCCGGGAGCGGCGGGACTCCGTCGCAGTCGGTCCAGGCAGCGGGAGCAGGGACCCCGGCGATGCCCGGCGGCTCCGCGTCCGGCGGCTCCGCGTCCGGCGGCTCGACACCCGGCGCTTCGAGGATCTTGTTGCTCTCCGCCCACTCGAGCGATGCATCGTCGTCGACCGCGGCCGCCGTGTCGACCCCGACGAGCCGGTTCCCGGCCACCGCGAAGCCCGACGTGCGGACGCCCCGCACGCCGACCCGGTTGCCGAGGAACACGTTCCCTTCGACCCGCGTGTCGCGGCTGCGCGTGTCCCGGTGCTGCGGGTATCCCCAGTCGGCCGGCTCGGAGGGGCGGGCCCATACGCTGACCGCAGTCGTGTCGCCCGCGAACAGGTTCGACCCGATCAGGTTCTCCTGCCCGTGCTCGATCGCGATCCCGATCCGGTTCCCGAGGAAGCAGTTGCCGACGAACGCCGACTCGTAGCTGTAGCCGCCCCACACCCCGTAGTCGCTTCCCTGAGCCCGGTTCGCGACGAACGTGTTGCGGCTGAACGTCGTCTCCATCGAGTTCGCCGGGGCGAAGCTGAAGTCGTTCCCATAGAACAGGTTGTCGTTCACCCCGCCCTCGCCCGTCTCCAGCGTGCTGCGACCGGCCCATATGAAGAGGCCGTCGCCGCCGTGGGTGGCCGAGTTGTACGCCACGACGTTCCCGGTACACTGCTCGTACATGAGGATGCCCGCGGAGTCCTGCCCGCGGTGGTAGAAGCCGTGGCTGTAGCCGCGCACGTTGAAATCGGGCCGGTTCCGGACGATCAGGTTGTCATCGGAGCGGTACATGCCGATGCCGAGCCCGGAGTTGAACGAGAAGTCGTTGTCGCGGATCGTCAGGCTGTCGGTCCGGTTCATGAGCAGCGCGTTCATGCCCTGCCGGACCGTCGTACGGGCGATCTCGCCCCCGGTCACGCCGTCCAAGTAAATCGCGGCACCGAAGCGGAGCCACTCATCAGCCTCGTTGTCGTGGAACGAGAGCCAGTCGACGAGGCTCTCGTGCTCGACCAGGCTGTAGAGCCGCGGCTTCCAGTTGTGGCGCAGGTCGCTGTCGGCGAGGTGGAAGTCCCGCGTCCCGCGCGCGAGGATCCCGATGTGATAGCCTCGCACGTTCGCGTTCAGGATGCGCACGTCACTCCCGCCCTCGATCCGGATGCCGACACCACGCGCCTGGTCGGGATCCGCCTCCGGGTCCGTGCCCTCCAGTGTGCCGCCCGCGAAATCCACCGTGATCCCGTCGCCCCGGACCACGATGACAGCGGAGTCGAGGGACGCCGGAGCCCGCAGGCGGTACGTCCCCGGCGCGATGCGGACGGAGCGGTCGATGACCATGCCCGCGTGGAGCGGGATGGTGGGAAAAGTGTCCGTTGGGAGCGGCTCTTGGGCCGTCGCGCCGCTCGCGAACACGAGCATTAGCCCGGCGCAGGCGCCCTCAATTGCGAGCCCGAGAGCCGGACTCGTGCTCGCTCGCATCGCGTAAATGACGGTCTCGATCGGGGAGCCACCGTCGGAGTCATTCATGCGGACTCGTCTGTGTAATGTCGTTCATGGGCCCTCTCGGTCGCGTGGCTCGGTACGGCACCGCCAGCGATGGAGGCGGTGCTGCCGGGCGGTTCGAGAGCGTTTCAAAAGGTGGGACGCCACGACCGAGGCCAGCAAGATCGCGTTCCGGGTGAGGGGGACTCTTGAACCGTTGGCTTCGCGGCCCGATCATGGGGGCTTCGCGCACGATCCTCAGCCAGGGAAGGACCCCATGCCGATCTCACGCTTCGTCAATCGCCGTGCGGGCGCATCGCTACCCGCCCGAACGCTGTCCATCGTCCCGGCCGTCACGGCGATGGCCGTAACGATGGGACTCCTCCTTCCAGGGAGTCTCACGCCCCCGGCGCTGATCGCTCAGCAGCAGGAGCAAGAGCGGGTCACTCCCGCCCCCGACCGGACCGCCCTCGACGGCCAGGGGCCCTATGACCGGCTGATCCTCCGCGGCGTGACGGTGATCGACGGTACCGGCGCCCCGCCCCGCGGCCCGATCGACGTCGTGATCGAGGGGAACCGGATCGTCCGTCTGAGCGGTGTCGGCGTCCCGAACGTGGAGATCGACGAGGAGGAGCGCCCCGAGCTCGCGATCGAGGACCGGCCCGACGCGAACGTGCACGAGATCGATGCGACCGGCATGTACGTGCTCCCCGGCTTCGTGGACATCCACCTGCACACCGGTGGGCTGCCCAAGACCCCGGAGGCCGAGTACACGTACAAGCTGTGGATGGCGCACGGGATCACGGCGGGCCGCGGGGTCGCGTTCGGTCCGGTGGACTGGTCGCTGTCGGAGAAGGAGCGCAGCGCGCGGAACGAGATCGTGGCCCCACGCATGTTCTCCTACCACCGCCCCGGGTCGACGGGCGAGGGCGACGAGCGCATGCCGATCGACACGCCGGAACAGGCGCGCGAGTGGGTCCGCTACATCGCGGCAAAGGGTGCGGACGGGCTCAAGCTCGGCTCGTACCGACCCGAGATCATGGAGGCCCTGATCGACGAGGCGACGCAGCTCGGTCTCGGCACGACCGCGCACCTCGCGCAGACGGGCGTGGCGCAGATGAACGCGATCGACGCGGCCCGGCTCGGGCTCGGCACCGTCACCCACTTCTACGGACTGTTCGAGTCGCTCTACAAGGATCACGACGTCCAGCCGTGGCCGGACGCCATGAACTACAACGACGAGCAGTACCGCTTCGGGCAGGTAGCGCGTCAGTGGAACCTGATCCACGAGCGCGGGAGCCCCGAGTGGAAGGCGTTCCTCGAGGAGATGCTCGAATACGACGTCACGCTCGACCCAACCATGACCGCCTACCAGGCGAGCTGGGACGTAGAAGCCCAGCGCCAGGCGTTCTGGAACCAGGAGTACGTGCTCCCCTCGCTCATGGACTACTACCGGGCGAGCCGCACGAACCACGGCTCCTACTACTACGACTGGACGACCGCGGACGAGGTAGCGTGGAAGAATCTCCGCGTGTGGCACCAGCTCCTGAACGACTACAAGAACATGGGCGGCCGGGTGACGGTCAGCTCCGACGCCGGCTTCATCTACAACACGTTCGGGTTCTCGACCATCCAGGAGATGGAGCTCCTGCAGCAGGCGGGCTTCCACCCGCTCGAGGTGATCCGCGGCGCGACGCTGCACGCGGCCGAGACCCTGTTCAAGCCCACGGGCCGGTCGATCGAGTTCGGCGTGGTCCGCCCCGGGCTGCTCGCCGACCTCGTGGTCGTCGAGGAAAACCCGCTCCACAACCTGAAGGTGCTGTACGGGACGGGTCACGTGCGTCTGAACGACGAGACGGGCGAGCCCGAGCGCGTGGGTGGGATCAAGTACACGATCAAGGACGGGATCGTGTACGACGCGAAGCAGCTCCTCGAGGACGTCCGCCGCATGGTCGAGCACCAGAAGCAGGAACGCGCGACGGCGACGACCACGCAGGACGGCGAGTCGTCCAGATAGGTTTCTCTTTTGGGTTA
>JBDHHV010000228.1:0-3109 GCA_039589195.1 Gemmatimonadota bacterium
CGTGGGCAGCGTAGGGGTGCTGCTGAAGACTCCGCGCTGGACGCTCGGGATTCGCTGAGCCGCCGCCCTGGCGGCCCGGTGACTTCTCTCCGCGCATGTCCAGGGTCGTCGGGTCGACCGTCTAGCGCGTGGCAGCCAGAATGATGGTCGCGGTGGCCGTGACCAGGCCCGTGACGACGCCCAGGACCTGGAGAGTCCCCGGGCCCGGCGGCTTCTCCTCTTTCAGCGGCACGGTGATCACGCTGCCGGGGTCGGGCTGGGGAAGACCTCCGCCGAAGAACAGGAACTTTCCTCTCCGTGTAAGGATCTCCCCGTTGGCGAGCTGCACCCGGGCGCGGCCCTTGTCCGCCTTCGGTAAGTATCCGCCCGCGCGCTCGATGTAGTAGTTACCCCCCTCGCCTTCCTTGAATAGGACCTTGGTGGGCGCCTGGACGGCGCCCCGAACATCTACGGTGGGGATGAAACGTGGAACGAAGACCGAGTCGCCTGGTTCGACGAGCACGTTGTGGGAACTCGCTGGATCCCGCAGCGCTTCGACATAGTCTACACCGACCCGGGTGCGCGTGACGACCTTCACACGAGCCTTTGGCCCCCCCTGCCCGCTCGCCAGTAGCGAGTCGGAACTCGCCGGTTCCGATCTCCGGTCGCGCGCTACCCCGACGAGCGCCGTGTCGCCGAATGCCTGACCCGCGATCTCCGCTCCGGTGAGCATCGCATCTTCTGGTGGCGTCTCGGCGCGCCACAACTGCAGACCCTCTGCATAGGCTTCGCCCGTCATGCCTCCGGCCCTCGCCACCAGATCCACTATCCGCTCGGTGCGCATTTCCACGGAGTAGGGACCAGTAAACGTTACCTCGCCCGTGACGATTACCCGGCGCTGTGGCTCAAAGCCGGGGGCCTTCCGGACGTACACGGCGTCCAGGTTCAGGAGCGGGAAATCGGCGCCGCTCGATGCAGTGTCCGCGACCCCCGCGCTCCTGGCGTCGAATACCAGTGAGCTGTCCAGGGCGACCGAGAAGGTGCGCGTGATCGTATCGCTCCGTGCCTGTCCGATGCTGACGCGCGCGATGTCGGCCGCTCCCAGGAAGGCGCCGGTGCGCAGTCCTCCCGCTCGCAGAACGAGGTCGCGGACGGTCATCCCCTCGACGTACGGGTACACGCCGGGCCTTCGGACCCAACCGCCGATCGACACGGCCCGCTGTTCCCTCAGACTACGGCTGGCAAACACGAACACCTGATCCAGCGGCTCGATCGTCGGATTCGCGATGGGCATTCCAGAGGAATCCCGCTCCAGGGAGACGTGGATCATTCGACGCGTGTAATCGTCCTGCAGCCGCTGGATCTGGACCCGTCCCTCGTACGCGTCGGGGAGCAGGCCTCCGGCCCGTTCGATCACGTCCCACAGGCGGAGACCGGGCTCGACGCCGTACGCGCCAGGTCGCCACACACCGCCGGTCACGTGGACCGTGTTCCGGAGATCTTCGAGGACGGCGAAAACCGTTATGCGATCGCCATCGATGAGAGGCAGGTCCCGACTCGCATCCGGTCCCGCGATCGGCACATCCAGGAGGACTCGATTGAGGCCCGGCTCCTGCTGCTCCGGCGGCAATACCCGAGCGATCTGTACCCGCGCCGCGGACGCGTTGGACGTCAGGCCACCCGCGAAGTCGAGCACGTCACCCAGGTCATCGCCCTCCGAGAGCTCGTAGATGGCGGGCCTCACGATCGCGCCGTCCACCTCCACCCGCCGCTGTGCCACGGGAACGAACACGACGTCGCCGTGCTCGAGATGCGTCGCCCCACTGCCGCGGCCGTCGAGCAGGTAGTCGTACAGGTCGACGGTCGCGCGCGTCTCCTCTCCTCGATTCACGCGGATCTGGCGGAAGGAGCCGCTTCGCTTGGGCCCACCGGCCGCGTAGAGGGCGGCGAAGACGGTCGCCAGGCTGCTAACCTCGTAAGCGCCCGGACGCTCCACCTCTCCGATTACATAGACGGTGTTCGTGTGAACAAGGCCGAGGGACAGGTCGAGAAATGTGGTCGCGTTCGCATCGCCCGTGAGGCCGGAGTACACGGTGGACAGTCGCCTCGTCAGTCGCTGCCTCAGCTCGGCCAGGGTCAGGCCGGCCACGTCCACTCGCCCGAGGTCCGGGATGGCGACCCAGCCTTCCCGCGCCACGAGGAGGCGGTAGGCGAGCTCGACGTCTCCCGTCAGCACGAGAATCAGCTCGTCCTCCGGACCCACCCTGTAGTCGGGTGGCACGGGGCCTCCCCCCTGTGGACGGAACTGACTGGACGTCCGGAGGAAGATCTCCCGGCCGAACACAAGCGGCCCCAGCTCCTCCTCTTCGGCGAGTTGCACCGTGTCCAGGCGCTGCAGCGCCATCATGAGGTCGGAGGGCAGCGAGTCTCCGGCGAGCGACGAGGCCAGGTCCGACTCCGTGAGGGCCTCGAGCAGGGGTACAGGTGTCGCCGTGCCGGGGACCTGTTTCTCGATACCTTCGAGCACGGAGAGATACGGGTCCGCCGCCGTGCGGCTGTAGCCCTTCTCCTCGAGCAGGTCCCTGACCTGATCGGAGGAGAGGCCGGACTGCTGCAACATCTGCAGCGCTTCCTGGTTCGAGATCGGACGGCCCAGCACGCGCTCAGCCTGACGGCGGAGCTCTTCGACGTCCTGGGCGTGCGCCGCGGGCGCGTGCGTGAGCGCCGCGAGGATCCAGAGGACGCACAGAAGCAGAACGGGGTGTCCACCGCGGCGGACCGCCGTGGCACCCGATCCGGATCGCCTCATCCTGGATCGCCTTGGGGGCTGATCATGTTCGTATCGGTTGCCTCGTGCCATTGAAGGTCGTGGAGCGTGATTACAGTTATCACGCCGACAGGTGTTGTCAATGAAGCGTCCGACTCACCGTCGCCGTCGCCCGAGACGCGAGATCCAGCCCCGGAGCTCCCCGCCCGCCGTCCGCATGGAGCTGCGAAGACGCTCGTACTCGGCGGGTTCGCTGCGACGCGCACGCTCGAGGAATTCCGCTCCGACCGACACGAGGCTTCCCAGCAGGACCGCGAGGACGAACCACATCAGCGCCTTCAGCACGAGGCGGCGCGAGTCGGG
>JBDHHV010000229.1:0-2983 GCA_039589195.1 Gemmatimonadota bacterium
TCCACGGCACCACCCACACCCCGATCGAGCCCCACTGCGCGATCGCGCGCCGGAACGAGAACGGTGCCCTCGAGGTGTGGTCGGCGACCCAGGTCCCGCACTACCTGCAGCGCGATATCGCCCGCGTGCTCGAGCTGGACGTGGCCAAGGTGCGCGTGATCCAGCCCGCCGTGGGCGGCGCCTTCGGGGGGAAGTCGGAGCCCTTCGACCTCGAGTTCTGCGTCGCGCTGCTTGCCCTAAGGACCGGGCGGCCCGTCAAGATCCTGTACACGCGCGAGGAGGTGTTCTACTCGCACCGCGGGCGCCACCCGATGACGATGCGCTACAAGCTGGGCGCCTCCGAGGACGGGACGCTCAAGGCCCTCGACGCGCACACGATCCTGGACGGGGGCGCGTACGCGAGCTTCGGGCTCGTCACCACCTACTACTCGGGGCAGCTCCTCACCGCCCCGTGCTCGATCGAGTCGTACCGCTTCGACTCGACCCGCGTGTACACGAACAAGGCCCCGTGCGGGCCGAAGCGGGGGCACGGCTCGGTGCAGCCGCGGTTCGCGTACGAGATCTCGCTCGACAAGATGGCCGAGCGGCTCGGGATCGACCCGATGGAGCTCCGCCGGAAGAACTTCATGGGGACCGGGAAGACCGTGAACGAGTTCACGGTGAAATCGAACGGCTTCCTGGAGTGTCTGGAGGCGGTGGAGCGGGCGAGCGACTGGAAGGCGCGTTACGGCCAGCTCCCGCACGGGCGCGGGCTCGGGGTGGCGGCCTCCTCCTACATCTCGGGCACCAACTACCCGATCTACCCGAACCCCATGCCGCAAGCCGCCGTCCAGGTGCAGGCCGAGCGCTCGGGGCGGGTGACCGTGCTGCACGGGGCGTCCGAGATCGGGCAGGGCTCCGACTCGACCATGGCCTACATCGCGTGCGAGGAGCTGGGCGTGCCGCTCGAGTACGTGCGCGTGTTCTCGGCCGACACCGACCTCACCCCCGTCGACCTGGGCGCCTACTCCTCGCGCGAGACCCTGATGGTGGGGAACGCGTGCGTCGAGGCGTGCCGGACGCTCCGGGCGATGATCCAGGAGGCGGTGGCCGAGGCGTGGGAGATCCCGCCCACCGACGCGGTCGAGCGCGTGAAGCTCGCGCGCGGGTGGGCGTTCGACGCGGCCGATCCCTCGAACGAAGAGCGCCGGCTCCCGATCGCCGACGCCTTCCAGCTCGCCGAGGCGAAGCACGGGCTCTTGGGGACGGTGGGCTCGTACAACACCCCGAAGGACATCCACGGGGAGTACCGCGGGGGGACGATCGGCTCCTCGCCCGCGTACAGCTTCACCGCGCACGTGGCCGAGGTGGAGGTCGACCCCGAGACCGGGTTCGTGGACGTGAAGACGATCTGGGTCGCGCACGACTGCGGCCGGGCGCTCAACCCCGCGCTCGTGGAAGGCCAGATCGAGGGCTCCGCCTATATGGGGTTCGCGGAGGCCATCTTCGAGGAGCACCTGTTCAAGGAGGGGGAGCACGAAGGCGGGCTGCACGACGCCCCCTCGCTGCTCGACTACCGGATCCCGACCTCGCTCGACTGCCCCGAGTTCGTGGCGCTCATCGTGGAGGCCGCAGACCCCGAAGGCCCGTACGGGGCGAAGGAAGCGGGGGAGGGGCCGCTACACCCGTCGCTCCCAGCGATCGCGAACGCCATCTACGACGCGGTCGGGGTGCGGATCGACGCGCTGCCGTTCACCCCGCCGAGGGTGTGGCGGGCGATCCGGGAGAAGGAGGCGGAAACGGTGACGACCACGGAAGAGGTTGCCTAGGAGGAGTCGACCCGCCTTTGGTCCGCCGTACCGATCTTGCCCCGACCGCATTCGACCCGGCCCACTCTGGACGCGAGCGTCCCTTTTCCTAATCATGGGGCTAACCAAGGAGGTTCCGCCCATGCCCAGCATCACCGTCAACGGCCAGCGCCACGACGTCGACGTGGACCCCTCGACCCCTCTCCTGTGGGTCCTGCGTGACACCCTGGGGCTGACCGGCACGAAGTTCGGTTGTGGCGTCGCCCAGTGCGGCGCATGCACGGTCCACCTGGATGGGGTCGCCACGCGCTCCTGCATCACGCCCGTCTCGCGGGCCGAGGGCTCCGAGATCACGACGATCGAGGCGCTCGCGGAGAACGGCCTCCACCCGCTCCAGGAGGCCTGGCTCACGCTCGACGTCGTGCAGTGCGGCTACTGCCACTCGGGCCAGCTCATGTCGGCGGCGGCGCTGCTCGCCGAGACCCCCGCTCCGACGGACGACGACATCGATCGGGCGATGAGCGGCAACATCTGCCGCTGCGGCGCCTACAACCGCATCCGGGCCGGGATCAAGCTCGCGGCGGCGAACGGCACCGCGAGGGAAGGAGGTGACCGATGAGTCAGCAAATCACCTTCTCCCGACGGAGCTTCCTCCAGACCTCCGGCGCTGCGACCGGTGGACTGGTTCTCGGTTTCTACCTGCCGGGTCGCTGGGCGAAGCGCGGGCTCGAAGGCGCGCTGGACGGCTCGGCAAACGGCTCGGCGCAGGCCGCGCCCTTCGCCCCGAACGCCTTCATCCGGATCGCGAGCGACGAGACGATCACGGTCCTCGTCAACCACTCCGAGATGGGGCAGGGCGTCTACACCTCGCTCCCCATGCTCATCGCCGAGGAGCTCGACGCTGACTGGAGCCGCGTCCGGGCGGAGATGGCCCCCGCGGAGCCGGCCTACGTCCACGCGGCGTGGGGCATGATGGTTACGGGCGGGAGCTCGAGCGTCACCTCCTCGTGGCAGCAGTTCCGGAACGCGGGCGCCGCGGCGCGCGCGCTCCTGGCGGAAGCCGCCGCGCAGGAGTGGGGCGTCCCCGCGAGCGGGCTCCGGACCGAGAACGGCTTCGTGATCGACGATGCGGGCGATCGGAAAGCCTCCTACGGGTCGCTGGCCGAGGCCGCGGCGACCGTCACTCCCCCGACCGA
>JBDHHV010000230.1:0-2939 GCA_039589195.1 Gemmatimonadota bacterium
GAGAAAGAAGAAGGCTACCGTGGTGGCCTGAAAGGTCGTCTTGTCGAGCCGTTGGGAGAGCAGATAGACGTGGATGGGCGGTCCTCCGGCGTGGACACTGAAGCTGGTGAAGCCGGCGAGGGTGCTCCAGAAGGTACCGCGGCCGAAGCTCGCGGATCTGGCTGTGCGCTGGGGTCCCGAGAGGAGCCAGCTCAGAGCATAGCCCGCGGCGATCCCACCGATCAGGATGCGTAGCGCGTCCGCCGACAGAAACCGGAAGGTCAGCGTGCCCGCGACGGTCCCGAGAAGGGCGCCTGGAATCATGTAGCGCAGGTTCCTCGCATCCCACCGCCCCCAGTAGGTGCGGAGAGCGAACACATCCATGGCCATCAGGATCGGAAGCATGATGGCGGCGGCGCGAACCGGACCGATCGTCAGGGACATGAGCGGCACCCCGACGATGCCGATGCTCCCGCCGAGTCCGCCTTTCGCCACCCCGACGATGAGAACGGCTACGACTGCCGTTGCGTAGAACGTGGCATCGGTCATCGCGCGCGGTGCCTCAACGAATCGATCTCCTCCCGGCTGTGATGCCCGTTCCCATGGTAGTCGAGCCCTGGCGGACGCTGCCCCGCGCGTCCGTCCGGCCCGCAGTGTGCGCAGCGGGCGCCGTTCGTCTACGCTCGTCTCGCTCCAGGTGAAGGCGAGGCGGATGGGTGAAGCGGGCGACGCGCCGGACTACGCTCTGATCGACGGGCGGGGACTCGCCCGGAATCTGTTCTACCCGCGAAGCGACCCGAGTCCTCCGCCCCCCGGCGCGAGCGATCATCGCGTCGACGTCGCCGACGGAATCGAGGTCTCCTGCCGCTTCTACCCGCTGGACGGCGCACACCCCTCGCTGCTGTTCTTTCACGGCAACGGCGAGGTCGCGAGCGACTACGATCCGGTCTCCCTCGCCTATCACGCGATCGGAATCAACCTCTTCGTCGCCGACTACCGGGGCTACGGTGCAAGCAATGGAGCGCCGAGCTTCGCCTCGCTGATCGCCGACGCGCACCCGGTGCTGGAGCGGTTTCACGCGCTGCTCGACGCCGAGGGCTTCACGGCGGACCGCTTTCTGATGGGCCGGAGCCTGGGCAGCCTGCCGGCCGCCGAGCTCGCGGCCACCGAGAGCGAGCGCCTGAGAGGTCTCGTCATCGAGAGCGGCGCGCCCGACCTCACGCGACTGCCGCGGCGCGCGGGAATACTCAGCCCCGACGCCGAGCTCCTCGCGCTCATCCGGGCGCACACGGCCCGTCTCGCCGCGATCCGTCTGCCCGTGCTCCAGATTCACGGCGAGTGGGACGAGATCATCCCCCTCGAGAGCGCACTCGCCTTCCACGAGCAGCTCGAGACCGCTCAGAGGGAGCTCGTGATCATTCCCGGTGCGGGCCACAACGACATCGGGTGGGTGGGGCGCGAGCAGTACTTCGGGGCGCTGGCTCGCTTCATCGCTCCGGGCTGAGAGCCACTCCAGCGTCGGTGGCGTGGCCGGCGTTCGAGCCTGGGCCTCGCCCATGCGCTCGCCTGCGCGCGTGCGCAACCCCGCGGACCGGCCCGCTCCGCCCTCAGGGCGCCACGAGGATCTTGATGTCGCGATCCTTGTCGTCGGCCAGGACGTCGAATCCATCACTCGCGATGTCGTCGAGCGGCACGGCCCGGGTGCCGATCGACTCCGGGGCCGCCCGGCCCTCGCCGATCCACTGGAGCGCGCGCGCGGGGTCGATCGAGTTGGTGCCGATCATCGTGATCTCCCGGCTCACGAACCCGAGCATGTGGATCGGCACGCGCTCCGTGAAGATGCCCTGGACGACGACCGTCCCGCGCTGGCGCGTCGACGCGAGGCAGTCCTTGAGCGTGGCCTCGATCCCGACCGCCTCCACCGAGAGGTCGACTCCCCGGCCGTCGGTCAGCTCCCTCATCTTCTGCGGCACCTTGACCTCGCGCGGATCGAACACCTCGGTCGCGCCCAGCTCCCGGGCTCTGCTTCGCCGGGTCTCCGAGATCTCGGTCAGGTACACGGTCTCGACTCCGAGCGCCCGGACCGCAACCAGCACGAGGAGGCCGACGGGGCCCCCGCCGGCGATCAGGATCCGCTGGCCCGCCTCGACCCCGCCGCGGTCGACCGCGTAGGCGGCACCCGCGAGGGGCTCGATCAGCGCGGCCCGCTCCCACCCGATGTCGTCGGGGAGCTTCAGCAGCCGCTCCTTCGGTGCCACCATGTATTCGGCGTACCCGTCCCGGTTGAAGGCGCAGACGCGATCACCGACGGCGAACCCCTCAACGGCACCCCCGACCTCGACGATCTCGCCGCACACCTCGTGTCCGAAGGGGCTCCGCGGGAACGGGCCGTGCAGGTACTCGTGCAGATCCGAGCCACAGATCCCGCAATAGACCACGCGTATCCTGGCTTCGCCCGGGCCCGGCTTGGGCTCCTCGACCTGCTCGACGCGGACGTCCCGGATCCCGTGATAGACAGCCTTCTTCATCTCGCTCCCGCCCTCGCCCCGCTTTGCTGCGGGAACAGAGCATAGACCCGCGGGTCGAGTGCCGGCAACGGACTCTCCATTCGATGTCAGAGACGACGCCGCCGGGCGGCGGATGCCGTAGACTCGCTCTCACGCACGACCGAGGGGAGGAAGCCATGGCGGGTCCAGTGCCGGGTACTCCGGAGTGGCTCGAGCAGGTGGTGGAAGAGGTGGTCGAGCCTGAGCGGCCGATCGTCGATCCGCATCATCACCTGTGGAACCGGACGGAGTGGGGCAGCTATCTGCTCGAGGATCTCTGGGCCGACACCGGCTCCGGGCATCGCGTCGAGAAGACGGTGTTCGTCGAGTGCCGCGCGAGCTACCGCGAGAGCGGACCGGAGCACTTTCAGTGCCTCGGTGAGACCGAGTTCGTGGCTGCGATCGCAGAAGAGA
>JBDHHV010000231.1:0-4749 GCA_039589195.1 Gemmatimonadota bacterium
CGGCCGACTACACCATCCCGATCGACGTCGAGCAGGGCCCCCGCAAGCTCTCGGCGCTGGCCCTGCGCGGGGGACACCGCGTGCGCCGTGTGAAGCGCGGCGCGGTGGGACTGACGTACGTGTCCAACAGCGGCCGGACGTTGCTCCTCACCAATGCGCACGTGGTCGCCCACATCGGAACCCGGGGGATCGGCCGGCCCGTCAAGCGCAACAGGAATCGCATCGGCCAGGTCCACCGCACGACGATCCTTCGCCCCACGCTCGCCAACCGGATGGACGCGTCCGTGGTGGAGATCGACTCGGACGTCCAGACGGACCTCTTGGCGCTCGTGGGCGAGTCGGACGCGGTGGCCAGGCTGGGGCGAATCCGCGCCGGGGACGGTCACGAGTACTTCTTCGTGGACTACCGCGGCACACGCCATCGGTTCGCGCGCCCGGAGGAGGTGAACCACGAAGTCCCCATCGACGTCGGAGGCCAGGATCTCCTCGTCAAGGACTTCTTCACACTGAAGGCGCGGCGCGGGAACAAGGCCGTCCCGGGGGACTCGGGGTCGCTCCTCGTGCGCCGCTCCGGCTCCGCCCTCGTCGCTTGCGGGTTGGTGTTCGCGGGGGCGGAACGCGTGCTGGGCGTCCTGCCCATCGAGCGCGCACTCCGCCGGCTCGGCCGACCGTCCGCCTCCAGCGACGGGGCGAGCGAGGACCTCCGGATCGACTTCCCTTGATTCCGGGCCGGCCTCTTCTCGAGACGCGCAGGTCCCTGCGGACTGGAACGGGGACCTGACGACGTCGTTAGATCCCACGACTAGAACCGGAGCTTTGTCGCCACGTAGAAGTAGTCCGAGTCGCTCGTGGACGAGACGTTCGGGACACGGTCCAGATAGGAACCCTTGAACCAGTGGTCGTAGCCGACGTACACCCCGAGCCACGGCGTCGGACGCCACTGCACGCGCAGCTCGATGTCCTCGCCCAGATGCCGGCCCGCGCCGCCCGTCGGGTCCTGGAGCCCCGTGCCGACGAACTCGTCCCGCGCCTGCGCCAGCTCCCAGTAGCGGAACTTGATCTGCACCTTGACGTCCGGGAGGGGAGACACGGTCAGCCGCACGCCCGGCGAGAGGATGTTGGAGCGCCGGAACGGTCCGTAGATGCCGGTCGGATTGAGATCGAAGCGCCGTGCTCCGAACAGGAAGTCGAAGGTATGGGTCTCGTCGCCGTTCGGGTTGGATGTGCCCGAGGCGTAGTCGAACTGCCCGACCAGCCTGGGGGACCACGGGAGGTCCAGCGTGTAGCCGAGCTCGGCGTGTCCTGCGACGGCGCTGTGATCCCGGCCGTTGCAATCGCCGAACTGCCCGATCAGCTCGAGCTCGTAGTCGACCTGCTCCGGCTGCGCCGGCCGGGACCCGTGGAGCCCCAAGGTGTGGTACTCGAGGCCGGACTTGCGGTCGCGGAGCCCGAAGTAGGAGGCGTCCAGGTTCAGCCAGCCGATCCGCTCGTCCGCGTAGGCCACCCCCCAGAATCGCCGCTTCGACGTGCTGTCGTTGTCGACGTAACCCCGCTTCAGGGTCACCGGCCAGGTGAAGAACGCGCGCACCCGCCAGGCCTCGCCGTCTCCGAGCTGGAGGTGGACGCCGTCGAAGCTGTTCGTGGTGTTGCGGAAGTGGTTCCGCGCCACGAGCCGGCGTGAGCCAAAGTCCAGGGTCAGGCGACCCACATGGGCGTCCGCCCGCAGCCCGGTACCGAGCAGATCGTGCGTCGTCGCCGAAACGAACAGCTGGAGGACGTCGAGCTTGTCGATCTCCGCGCCGGTGAAGTCGCGCGGTTGGTCGCCGTGGGTGCGCGCGTCCTGGAACTCGGCCAGGAATCGGAGCGGACCGGGGCCGTCGACGCCGACGCGAAGGCGGGTGCGCTGCGGGAACTGGGTCTGGGTGTCGGGCTCGTCGGGGCGGAACGGATCCTCCAGGAACTCGAAGCGCGTGCGGTGTTCGATCGCGAGATCGAGCCAGGATGGAAGCCCCAGCGCGTCGTGCAGGTAGCGGTTCCACGACTCGTTCTCGCTCACGAGCGCCGCGTCCGCCGTTTCGCGGGGCCGCGTCACGTCGCTCGCTCCGTGCGCCGGGCCCGCCAGCCCGAGCCCGAGGGCCGCGAGCCACGGCGCCCACCCGGTCCAGCGGCGCCGACCGTGGCGCGGAGCGGATTTGTGCGGTGCTCGGGAGCCAGCCGTCATCTGCCCTCGACGTGGGTTACAGCTGAAATCGCTTGCGGATGTATTCCTGGACCACGTCGCGAGCGAGGCGGAGGATCTGCTCCGTCGTCTCGCCGGGCTCGCAGTACTCGGGCGTCTCCCGCACGTCGATGACCATCTCCACGAGCCACGGAGCCGCGAGAAGCTGCGCGACCGCCTCGGGGTGGATCCCGTCGGCCACCATCCGCGACTCATCGGGGAGCTCGAACTGAACCTTCGAGTCGGCGGTGACGTGAACCCGTTCCTCGAGATAGCTCATCATGCGGCGGAGATCCTCGGGCGTCACGGGCGGCCTCCCTGCGCGCATTGTTCACCAGGTGTCGGAGGTCCGCATCCGGGGCAGAGTCTGTTGGCGCGCCAGTCTCGGACGCGCTTCGCCTCCTTCTCGGCACCCTTTCCGACGGCGAGGCTCGCGAGGCTGCCGTCCGGGTCGTTCACGGCGATCGGCTCCGCCTCGCCGGACGGCTCATTCCGGGGTACCCTCTCACTCACTCGATTGATTGAAGTATATAACTGTTCAAAAACGAAGAGGATTTTTACGTTGGGAGCATTGACCCCGAAAGGGCAACCGGCGCAGCAGGTGCTCGCGGAGCTGGAGCAGCTGTCGCAGAACGATGTCGATTGGCGCAACGGCCGCATTCTCACCGGCCTGTACGACCCCGGCGGTGGCGCCTAGCCCGCTTCCTCACCCAGAACGCGCTTTACATCAACATGTACCCGAGCGCCGGCAGCATGGAGCAGGACGTGGTTCGGTCGGTCGCCGACCTCCTGCGGGGCGACGATCAGGTCGTGGGCAGCATGACCAGCGGCGGGACCCGCGCGACCACGCCCGGGTCCACCGTCCCGAAGCGGTCGATCCCGAGATCGTGGTGCCGGTGACGGCCCATCCGGCCTTCCACAAGGCGGCCCGTTACCTGGGGCTGCGCGCGATCGTGACTCCCGTCGACCGCCACGGCTTCCGCGCCGACGAAGACGCGTTTTGCGCCGCGCTCGGTCCGAACACCGTGCTCGCCGTCGGGTCGGCGCCCAACTTCTCGCACGGCACCATCGATCCGATCGCGGCGATGGCTGCGGCGGCGAGCGAGCGCGGAATCCTCTTCCACGTAGATGGGTGCGTCGGCGGTCTCTACCTGCCGTTCCTGCGGCGCATCGGTGAAGCGGTTCGGGATTTCGACTTCTCGATCGAGGGTGTCACCAGCATCTCCGCGGACATGCACAAGTACGGCTACGCGCCCAAGAACGCTTCCGTGCTCCTGTACCGCAACCGCGAGCTGCGAAGCCACGCGTGGTTCGTGTGTAGTGGGACCACCGAGTATGCGGTGATGAATCCGACGATTCAGAGCAGCAAGTCGGCGGGGCCGATCGCGTCATCGTGGGCGGTGATGCGCCATCTGGGCGAGACCGGCTATGAGCGAATCGTGCGAGAGACCTGGGACGCCACGTGGGTGCTGGTCGAAGGGATCAAGCAGATCGAGGGAATCGAAGTGTTGGCTGAGCCCGAGATATGCATGTTCACGTTGGGGTCCGACGAGATCAACATCTTCGAGCTGGACGACGAGATGCGCGAGCGAGGGTGGTCGCTGCTGCCCCAGTTCGCATGCGGAGGCGGGCCTGCAAACCTCCATGTCAGCCTGTCCGCCTCGAACGTCCCGCATGTGGAACAACTGCTCAGCGATCTTCGCGAGGCAGTCGCTCACCTTCGTCAGAACGGTCCGTCGGTCGACCGGGAGGCCTTCGCGCGCGAGGTCGCGAGCTTCGAAGGCCGGCCGCTCGACGAGATGATCCTCCAGCTCGCGGTGCTCGCCGGAATCACCGGACCCGAGCTTCCCGAGCGCATGGCTCCGCTCAACACCATCCTCGATCTGATGCCCGCCGAAACGCGAGACCAGCTGCTCGCCGCGTACATGAACGGCCTCTGATGGCGCGGTCGAGCGCTCCTTCGGCTCGCGAGCGCATCATCGAGGTGGCGACGCGACTGTTCGCCGATCGCGGCTACGCGGGTACGACGACCCGAGCGATCGCCGGGGAAGTTGGTGCCAACATCGCCACGGTCCGCTACCACGTGGGCGGCAAGTTCGACCTGTTCCGTGCCGTCCTCGAGCGGCTCTACCAGGAGGAGATCGAGGTCCTCGGCGAGCATCTCCAGCCGCTTCGGGATCGATCGATCACGGATTCCCGAGAGGTGATCGACGCCCTCGTCGACGTCGCCAACGCGATGATCGACCTGATGGCGAGTCGACCCGAGCGTCCGCGTCTGTACCTGCGGCGCTGGCTCGATCCCGTGGACGAGATCCGATCACTGGAGGTCCGGATGTCCCTCGACGAACATCAGCTCCTGCGCGAGCTGCTGGAGCGGGCCAAGGCGACGGGCGCGATCGACCCGGCCCTTCCGGTGAATACCTTCCTGCGCAGCTTCACCTGGCTGATCTACGGGTACTTCGCCACGGGACCGATCGACTGGGAACGATGGTTCTCCGATCCGCTCGCTCCGGAGCACCTGCACGACCTGC
>JBDHHV010000232.1:0-2875 GCA_039589195.1 Gemmatimonadota bacterium
CGCCATGCCCAAGGACATGTGCATCCGTAAGCTGTGCTCGTTCGAGTTCCACGCGGGCGAGCCACCGCACCTCACGGACTTCGGGCGGGAGGTGCTGCGGGTGCTGGCACAGGTTCGAATCATCCCGGACGTGACGCACTGCACTCCGCACGCGCGCGCCGAGATCTTCGCCGAGATCGATCGGCGGCAACCGATCGTCGCGAGCCACGTGGGCGTGAAGGCGCTGAGCCCGGACCCCTACAACCTGGCGAACGACGAAATCCGCGAGATCGCTGCCTCGCGAGGGGCGATCGGCGTCATCCTCATGCCTTACTGGCTCGCTCGCGACGGAGGGCCGGGGGAGGTCGGATTGGACGGGATCGGCGTTGGCGGGACGCGTGGGGGAGCCGGCCGGAGGCGTGGGGGAGTCGGCGTGGAACGGAGCGGAGTGGATCAGGTCGTCGACACGATGGAGCACATACAGGGCATTACGGGAAGCTGGGATCACGTCGTGATCGGTACGGATTTCGACGGGTTCACGGAGCCGCCCGAGGACCTGAAGGACGCGTCGCGACTGGGCCTCATCACGCGCGCGCTCCTGGACCGCGGCGTCCCCGAGGACGACATCGAGAAGATCCTGGGGGGGAACGCCCGCCGGGTCCTCGAAACGGGCTGGGTATAGGCGATGGCCGGCGCGGAGCGGGTGTACCCGATGGCTGGCACGGGCTGGTGTACACGTGGCGAGCAGGAGGCGGGAGTAGACCATGGCGAGCATCGAGAAGGACCTGTCCCGCGCGCTGATGGGAGCAGATACGCTTCCCCTGACCTTGGACGTTTCGACCCCCCACCGGTACATCCTGCTTTCCGATCAGCACAAGGGGGCCCGTGACGGGGCGGATGAGTTCCAGCGCTGCGAGCCCGCCTACCGCGCGGCGCTCCAGGCATACCTGCGCCGGTCGTTCACGCTCATCCTGATCGGTGACGTGGAAGAGCTCTGGGAGCAGAGCTTCAAGCCGGTGAGATCGGCGTACACCAACATCCTGGCCCTCGAGGGCAGTTTCCCGGCCGGCCGGTACCACCGCGTATGGGGGAATCACGACGACGACTGGTCCAGCCCGCGCACGGTCCGGAAGAGGCTGTCCGAGCTGATGCCCGTCGACCGTGTCTACGAGGGCATACGGTTCGAGGTGTTCGATGGGCCCCGGCAGCTGGGCAGGCTGTTCCTGGTGCACGGGCACCAGGGGACGCTGTTCTCGCACAAGCTGCGAGGGATCTCGCGCTTCTTCCTGAGCGTGTTCTATCGCCCCATCCAGCGACTGTTCGGAATCGGGAAGCAGACGCCCGCCGAGGACGTCTGTCTGCGGGCGAAGCACGACCGGCAGATGTACGAGTGGGCCGCGGGGCAGCCCGGGCTCGTGCTCATCGCGGGCCACACGCACCGCCCGGTGTGGAGCTCGCGCACCCACCTCCAGAAGCTGGAGGCCGAGCTGGCGGAGCTGGAGCAGACGCCCGAGCCCAGGCAACCCGAGATCGTGCGCCGCATCGAGGAGCTCGAGGAGGAGATTCGGGAGAGGGCGGAGAAGTACCCGCCCTGCGGTGACACGATCAAGCCGCTCCCGTGCTACTTCAACACCGGGTGCTGCAAGTTCAAGGACGGAGACATCACGGGGATCGAGCTCGAGGACGGTGCGATCCGGCTCATCAAGTGGTCGAGCGACGAGCCGGAGCGCGGCAGCCAGGTGCTCGAGGAGGGCCGGTTGAAGGACGTGCTCGCGGCGGTCTGAACGCGGAAGCGCGCGACTGTTACGGATGTCACTTGCAGGCGGCCCGGCAAGCGAGCACGGAAGGGTTCCAGTCGTCGTCAGGCGAGCGTCGTCAGCCACTCCTTGACAACGGCCGGTGTGTGTCCGTTCCGCGCACGTTCGTCGGCCCATTCCATCATCGCAACGTCCTTCGCGGCGGGAGTGCACAGGAATCGGGGCTCCGGTGTGATCCAGACCCGCCCGAGGTCGAGCCGGTCAGCGTCCCAGCACGTCTGGATGGTCACGTCCGCCTCCGTGAGCCCGTCCGTATGATATTCGCAGGCGTAGTGGAGCTGCTCGAACTGGTCGTCGCGGAGATCCAGACACTTTCCGAGCAAGGAGCGCGCGACCTCGGCCCCGCGCAGGCCGTGTCCCGGATCAAAGCCCTCATTGGTCCGGCGGCAATCGTGGAATAGGGCGAAGTAGCGCACCACTTCCGGGTCGGCTCCTGTCTTCTGAGCCAAACGGGTCCCGGTCTCCAGCACCCGCCCCCAGTGCGGGAGACCGTGCGTGCCGTCCCACCGGAGCAGGTAGCCGCCGAGGACCGCCTTCATCAGGTCGTTGTCCATGGCGGGACAGAATAGCGGTCTTGGACCGAAAAGGGTGTCCAGGGTGGCGAGGGTGTCCGTCGAGCGTGGGGAGCCAGGAGACTTCGGGTGCGGCCGACCGAGCCGACCGCACCCTCGGCGCACTGCACTAACCCAAAAGAGAAACCTATCTGGACGACTCGCCGTCCTGCGTGGTCGTCGCCGTGGCGCGTTCCTGCTTCTGGTGCTCGACCATGCGGCGGACATCCTCCAGGAGCTGCTTCGCATCGTACACGATCCCGTCCTTGATCGTGTACTTGATCCCCCCCACGCGCTCGGGCTCGCCTGTCTGGTCGTTGAGGCGCACGTGACCCGTTCCGTACAGCACCTTCAGGTTGTGGAGCGGGTTCTCCTCCACCACCACCAGATCGGCCAGTAGCCCGGGGCGGACCACGCCGAATTCGATCGGCCGGCCGGTGGGCTTGAACAGGGTCTCGGCCGCGTGCAGGGTCGCGCCACGGATTACTTCGAGCGGGTGGAAGCCCGCCTGCTGCAGGAGCTCCATCT
>JBDHHV010000233.1:0-2738 GCA_039589195.1 Gemmatimonadota bacterium
GCGTGCGGCATAGCCGGTCCCGTCGGCCCGTGCGGCCATTCGTCCCGGGTCATCGAGAGGCCCGGTCCGAGGCCGTCCGCCTGCCCGAACGCCTTGTCGGGGGTGAGTTCGCCCGTGTCCGGGTCAACCCAGTACATCAGCACCTGTCCAGCGTTCGGACCGACGCCGGTCACCACCACCCGGTAGGTGCCGGGGTCGACCTGCGCCCAGTGCGCCATGAATCCCTCGTCCAACGTCAGTCGCGCCACCTCGACCGGGCTCGCCGGATCGGACACGTCGAGCGTCACAATCTCATTCGTGAACATGTTCGGGAGCACCTCGAACTTCCCGACCATGGTTGGCACGGCGCACCCAGCCGTCTCCGGCCAGTTCATGAGCACGTCGACCCGGGGCTCGTTGGTGTCCATTGCGTGGATCCTGTAGAAGCCGCACGGGATCGTGTTCAGGATCGCCGACCCATCGGGCAGCGGCCGGATTTCGAAGGGAGTGTGGTGACCGGGGATCCTCGACGGAGCGCAGTCCTCTCCGGCAATTAGCTGGTCGATGAAGCACTCGGGCTCTTCGGCGGGAGGTAGAGGCGGAAGCGTCAAGGTGGCGAGCAGGCTGAGATCGGAGAGCCGCCAGAGCTGAAGCACGTTCTCCGCGCGCTCAAACAGGAAACGACCGGTCTCGGGATCGATCCGCATCATGGCCGTGCTTGTCGTCAGAACTCGATCGACTTCGGGAAACACCTCGAGCGCGTAGGGACGAATCATGGCGCCCTCGAAGTCGGAGTCGGCGGCGGAAGTCACCCGCACGAAGTTGCCGTCCGAGTCGAACTCGGCCAGTCCGCCGGTATCACCCGGTCGACTGCCGTCCCCGCGCTGGATCGTCGCTAGCACGTGGCTGTTCTCGAGGCGGTAGAAGCTGTGCGGGTACTCGAATCCCGGAACCTTGTCGAGCTCCCTCACGAACGCCGGCTCGCCGGGAGAAGACAGGTCGAAGAGGAAGGTCCGGTTCGCACTGAATCCGTTGGCGAAGAGCAGCCCGTCGCTCGGCGCGATCGGCTCGGCATGATGGGGGTCGTTGCCCGCCGAGCCCACCGGGGCCGTCCCCAACACGAATCCGTATGTCGGGCTCTCCGGGTCGGCGTCCACCACGGCCAGAAAGTCCGAGTCACCTTCAGCCGCATCGGCGTCTCCCGCCCAGACGTAGAGGTAGGGGCTGGGTGTCGCTGGTGCGTCGGGGGGGGCTGCGTCGTCCGTCGCGCCGCAAGACACGAGAGCGAGCGCGAGGCCGGACAGGATGAAAAGCCGCCGAACTGGCGTGCCAAAGACGATGTCAAGCATTCGATCCTCCTCTTAAGGCGTTTGCAGCAACGCGTTGATCGGGCACCCACCCATCGTTTCCGGTGGGGGCAGTCCCATGAGCGTGAGAAATGTCGGCGCGAGGTCGAGCAAGTCGACCTCACCGAGATCGCCACGCCCGCCGATCGCCGGCCCGTGAGCGGCGATGAACCCGTTCAACTTCTCCTGGCTGGACGGGCAGTACGATGGTCGCGACTGAGTCAGTCGAGCTCGTGGGTGAATGACCGCACTTACAAAATGGGGTTGGGGCTCCCACTCGACAAACAGATCCGGAAGGGTCACAGGAGGTCCGCCGCCAAACAGATCGGTGGCCCGTGACGCGCTTCGAACCGCACGCACGCCAGTCGCTGGGTCCACAAGCTGCTCGAGATCCTCTTCGATGCGGCCGAGGACCGCCTCGTACTCGTTGCCCGGTTCGACGCATCCGTGCGGCTCGCGGCCGCGAAGGTTGACGCGAACAAAGCTTGTGTAGAGCGACGGGATCGCGAAAGCGAGCGTACGATCCCAGTCCGTCCCGTCTCGCAACCGGC
This sequence comes from Gemmatimonadota bacterium, assembly GCA_039589195.1. Classification (GTDB taxonomy): domain Bacteria; phylum Gemmatimonadota; class Gemmatimonadetes; order Palauibacterales; family Palauibacteraceae; genus JBDHAC01. The sequence continues at coordinate 1,877 of JBDHHV010000233.1, forward strand.
TCGACAGCAGCCGTTCTTGTGCGTCCGGCGAAAGACGCCGGCTGATCGCCTCCCGCAGTCGCTCGGGCATGAGTCGGCGCGCGGTCTGAACCGGATCCGGAACGCTAATACGGCGCGTGCGAACTCCCTTCCCCGTCCCTTTCGGTACGCGGTACCCAAGCTCGTCGAGAAACGACTCGATCAAGTTCGAGGTCGGGTACTCGTCCTGAAACCCGTAGAGCGACATGATGACGACGTTCGAACTCGCAGGCAGTTGATCGAAGAGCGTTCCCATTTGCCGATCGACGGCAGCGTACACATCGCGCAAGCCGTTTTCGAGTCGACGTTCGATCGCAGTGTCGCGCGATGCCGGCACTTCCGATCGGTACTCCCACAAGAAATGGCTAGCGGCGTCCGTTTCCGAGAAGAAGATCACGATCACATCGAACGCGTCCCGCTTGATGAGATCGCGCGCCAGCTCACCCTTCTTCCGCGCTCGCTCCAACAACCGCTCCAATCCGACCAGCGAGTCCTCCATCGTGCCTTCCGGATCGGAGTGGATCTTCATGCGCGGCCCGAAAAGGCGCCGGACGTCTTCGACCAGCTCCGGTGGCTCTGACTCGGGTTCGTAGATCGACCCATGGTGCGTCGCCCAGTTGGAGAGTTGTAGACCGTCGACCCCGGCGACCGGGCGCAGATCGGGGACATCGACCACTAGCGCCTTGCGATCCGTGCCGCTCAGCGTGGTCCAAAACGGTGGAGCTTCTCTGGTCGGCGGGCGCATGCGCTCAAAGTCGTACGTGCCGGGTGTGAGTTGGCGAAAGTAGTAGTAGCCGTGAGAACCGCGAGAAATGCCGCTAAAGAGGGTCAACCCGAACCCGTA
>JBDHHV010000234.1:0-2722 GCA_039589195.1 Gemmatimonadota bacterium
AGCTTGCCGTTCACCCGGCCGGTGTCCACCCGAACGCTGCGGAAGAGGCCCAGCCGCCGCAGATTTCGCTCGCTCTCCTCGGCCAGCACGGAGTCGAACGGTGCCCCGGGCTCGAGCAGGAGCTCCCGCCGGACCACGTAGCCTCGGGTCGTCGCCTGGATGTCGTTCAGGAGCTTGAGGAACACGCCCCGCTCCGCATCCTCGCTGCGGAACACGTCCTCGCGCAGGATTACGAGCGTGTCCAGGATCGCGGTCGTCTCACGAGCCGGCGTGTGATCCGGCCGCGGGCTCGCGACCTGTGCGTGGAGCGGGTCGGCGATGGCTGCGGAGGCGCACAGCGCGATCGCGGTCGCGATCAGACTCACGACCGGATCGGACCATGCTCGCCTTCGACGAAGACCGGGGCTCGCTCGCATCCTATCTACGATTCAGAGTTGGGCTCGGGGCTCGCGCCACTGGCGGGCAAGGACAGGCCCTCGTACACCCGAATCCCCGCTTCGGCCCTGAAAGGACGGGCGATCTCGGAGAGGGCCTGGCCCGTCACGGGGTGAACGGCGTCCGGTGCGAGGTCGGCGAGTGGCAACGCCACGTGTGCGCGCGTCAGGATCTCCGGATCCGGGATCTCGATTCCGGACGCCGCGTCCGTCACGATCAGCTCACCCGCGAGCGCGATGTCCAGGTCGATCGTCCGGGGCGCATTGGGGTCGCTCGTGCGGACACGCCCCAGTTCGGCCTCCAGGGGCCGTAGGTGCCCGAACTTCAGCTCGGTGGGAGAGAGGGCCGTCTCGATCGCGACCGCGGCATTGAGAAACGTAGGCGCGTCGGGCGCTCCCACCGGCTCGGCCCGGTAAATCCTCGACACGCCGACGAGTGGGAACCGGATCCCCATCCCCTGAATCGCCAGGGGGAGGTTTACCTCCGGCTCGATGTTCGAGCCCAGGCTGATCAGCACGCTCCTAATCTCAGTCCTCCACGGTGCGTGTCGCACCGAGGCGTCCGGCACGCTGCCTGGCAGCCTGCCCGACGGTCACCCCGGCGGTCAACCCGGCAGCCTGCTACAGGAAATCTGACGCACTCCTCTCGATCTCCACCCCCACCGAGCTCGCGAAGCGCAAGGCGCCCGGTTTCTCGACACGCACGCTAACGCTCTCCGCCCCGTGCACGATCACCGCGATGCGGGCGATCTCCGTCGCGAGCGCTTCGACGAGGTAATGGGAGGATCCCTCGATGTACGCGATGATGTCTTTGGTGAGCGTCCGGTAGTTGAGCGAGTCGGCCATGTCGTCGGAGCTACCGGCGGGGCGCGCATCTACGTGCACCTCGAGGTTGATGAGGATGTCCTGCTTCGTCTCCCTCTCCCAGTCGTTGATCCCGACAATACCACGAAGCAGTAAATCCTTGATCACGATCGTGTCACGTGCCGCCATGACCATCTCCCGCCTGTCCGCCCTCGTCCGTCTGCCGGCCCCGCCCGTGGCTCATCTGCCACCCGACAGCAGGCGCTCGCCCCCGTCGATGACGATCATCTCGCCCGTCACGAAATCGTTCCTCGCGAGAAACACGATGGCCTCGCCGACATCCGACGGCTCACCCACCCTCCCGAGAGGAAGCCGCGCGCCTCGCCGGCGCCACGCCTCGCTGTCCTCGTCTTCACCCGGGGGAGGGAGGATGGGTCCCGGGACGACCGCGTTCACGCGAACGCCGGGTCCCAGCTCACGTGCGGCGACCCTCGTGAGGTGCAACAGGGCTGCCTTGCTCACGCCATGATGGGCGAAACCCCGCCAGGGCGTCAGGCCGCTGATGTCTGAAAGGTTCACGATCAGACCGGGGGCGGCGCGCGAGCCGTCAGGCGCTTCCGGCCCGCTCTCGCTCGCCAGCATCAGTCGTGCGGCCGCCTGCGAGCACAGAAACGGGGCCCGGAGATTGACGGCCATCACCGCGTCCCAAGCGTCCGCGGTGATCTGATCGAACGGTGCGCGCTCGAACGATGCCGCGCTGTTCACGAGGATATCGAGTCCGCCGAAGCCCTGGCGCACTCCCCCGAAAAGGGCTGTTATCTGCTCGGACTCGGCGAGGTCGGCCTGGATCGTCAGCGCCTCGCCCCCGACCTCACCGATCTGGCGCGCGGTCTCCTCGGCCGGCTCGCGAGAGCTGCGGTAGTGGACGACGACGCGACACCCCGCCTCTCCGAGGGCGAGCGCGATGGCCCGTCCGATGCGGTGTCCGGCGCCCGTGACGAGCGCGACACGACCCTCCAGCTTCAGCCGCCACCTCCCGCGCCGCCATCGCTCGCACCGCTACCACTCGCACCGCCCGTACCGGCCCCGCTGCCGCTGCCTTGCCCCTGCTCGGTGACCGGATAGCGGAAGCCGCGGTTCGGGTACGGCGGGGGCGGCGGCACCGATCGCGGATCCTGTTCGATCTTCGCGAGGAGGTGGGCGATCGCCGCATCGAGCTGCGCGTCCCCGCCGTTGAAGGTCGCGTGCGGAAGGTTGTCCACTTCCATGTCCGGCACCACGCCGATCTGCTCGATCAGCCACTCGCCTTCGGGCCCGTACACACCGGTCATCGGAGCGCGCGCGAGCCCGCCGTCGCTCAGACGGTTCGAAGCGCTGAGCCAGATCTCGCCGCCCCACGTCCGCATCCCGATCACCTCACCCAGCCCCAGCCGCCGGAAGCCATCCGCGAACGCCTCGCCGTCGGAGGCGGTGTTCTGATCCAC
>JBDHHV010000235.1:0-2603 GCA_039589195.1 Gemmatimonadota bacterium
CGGCATCTCGTTGGGCCACTGGTTGATCTGCTTGCGTGAGGACTTTTCGAGGAACGGCTGGCGATAGTAATCGTGTGCCGCCTGATCCAGATCGCGGGAAATGAAGCCCGGCAGGATCGCCTCGACAAAGTGGTTCTCCTCGATCATCAGCTGGGGGCCCTGAATCGGGTCTCGCATCGTGCGAAAGAAGTCCTCGAGCGGCTTGGGCAATGCCTCGTAGCTCTCAGCGGGCATGACGGGAGCGAGGATCGACTCCATCATCACGATGCCCTTCACGTTGTCCGGATGCTGCCTGGCATAGTGCAGGCCGAGGCCCGAGCCCCAGTCGTGAACGACGAGGGTGATGTCCCGGAGATCGAGCGCCTCGATGAACCCCTCTACGTAGCGGTAGTGATCGGCGAATGCGTAATCGATGTCCGGCTGACCGGACTTGCCGAAACCGATGTTGTCGGGCGCGATGGCCCGGCCCTGACCTTCGATATGGGGCATGATGTTGCGCCACAGATAGGATGATGTCGGTTGGCCGTGAAGGAAGAGAATGGGATCACCTTCACCCTTGTCGACGTAGTGCATTCGCGAGCCGTGAACCTCGACGTATCGTGACTCGTAGGGAAACTCGGCCGAGATCTCCATTGGCGGCACCTTCTGACCGAGGGCGGCGGCTGCAAAGAGCAGGGGTGCTACAAACAGCGCCATCGCGAGCGTCCCGCTACACCGGGGCGCGCAAGCGGCGTTCTTCGCTGTCGAGTACATGGTGCTCCTCCCTTGGGGTGGTCGATGAATTCGATGCGACGTGGAACTGTAGCGGTTACGCGCGAGTCGAGCCAACGGTTCATGGCGACTCGCCAGTTGGTTTCCCGATCGGGCACAAGCTCAAGGTCGAAACCTTGGTGAGATCGTAAAGCGGACGTCGACTGCTCGGGGGATCGCGTGCCGGGGACCGAGCCTCGATGTTACCGAGGTGGTCTTGCGTAGCCGTGCTTGTCGATCGTGTAGTCCTCGAAGGCCCAGGCGTAGGGGTGGGAGGTGGCCTTGAAGCGCCACTCGAACTCTCGGACATACGACCGTTTGGAGTAGTAGTCTCAAGAGACAAGGGACCTCGACTCCTGGGCGGGAGACGAGGCGACACGGGTATCGGACATGAGACGCCACTCTTGGCTGGAAACGCTCTTTGTGCGGGTGATTCCAGCGACTGGTTTCTGCCTGCTTCTCGGTTGCGGTCCTCCGGGCTTGTCCCGGGGTGTCTGGCTGTCCGACTACGGACCGGAACGATACGCGCTCAAGTTCGAGCATACCGGCGGCCTGCTCTCGGGGACGATGCATCAATTGCGCCAGGGCAAGCAGGTGGTGCAGTGGGGTTTTGCCGGGACGCGGAAGGGGGCGAATGACCTGGAGCTCAGCTGGGGTCGTAACAACACCCTCAGTGCCACCGTGGATCTCGCGCGCGGGGAGATTAGGGGTCGAGTCGTGCTGGCGGATGGTGTCGTCCGTGATGCTCTCTTTCGGCGCACGTCCGTGGGGGAGGTGCCGGGCTTTGCGGCTCAACCGGAGCTGCCGTATCGGTTGCGCTCGCCGGAGCCAGGCAGCGGTTGGGAGGTCGCCGAGCCGGCGGAGGTCGACATCGGTCCCCGCAACCTGGAGGCCACGGTCCGAGCCGTGACCCGCGGCGAGGCGGGGCTACTCCACTCCCTGGTGGTGGCCCGCCGCGGCAAGCTGGTGGTCGAGGAGTACTTTCACGGTTACCGGCGGGAGGACCTGCACGAGATGCAGTCGGCGACGAAGGGAGTCGCGTCGCTTCTGGTCGGGATCGCCCGCGACCGGGGCGAGATCCGCAGCCTAGACGAGCCGGTGCTCACCTGGTTTCCGGAGTATGCGGGAGGGGCGGAGCCGGGCTGGGAGAGGGTGACGCTCCGGCATCTGCTGACGATGACGGCCGGTCTGCACGGCAACCGGGGCGAAGCCCCCGAGGGAGACAGGACGGGTCCGGCGCTCTTCGCAGACGCGTTCGGGCGCCGGCCGGTCCATGAGGCCGGTACCCGGTGGATCTACAACAGCTACGACGTCGAGTTACTGGGCGGGATCCTGCACCGGGCCACAGGGATGCAGGCGGACGAGTTCGCGGCCCGGTTTCTGTTCGCGCCGCTGGGCATCACGGAGTGGGATTGGGAGCTCGGCAAGATGGAGGGATACCCGTCGCTGGCCGGGACGCTCCACCTCCGGCCCTTGGACATGACGAAGATCGGCCAGCTGGTGCTGGACAAGGGGCGTTGGCAAGGGAAGCAGGTGGTGTCGGAGGAGTGGATCGAGGAGTCGACGGCGCCGCTCGTCGCCACTGCGCGGGAGGTCCAGAGGTACGGCTATCTGTGGATCCGGCTCGATGCTCCGCTCGAGGCCGGCCCCTACCCGGTGATCGTTGCCGAGGGCTGGGGCAGCCAGATGATCCACGCCGTGCCGGCCCTGGACGCAGTGGTGGTGAACACGGGTGGCAATCATCTGAACAGTAAGAGCGTCGCGATCGGCGACGTGTTACTGCGCCATCTGGTTCCCGGCATCGGGCGGCCATAGGCGCCGCTGGGCATTGGGACTCTCAGCCGCGATCCGGA
>JBDHHV010000236.1:0-2394 GCA_039589195.1 Gemmatimonadota bacterium
CCTTATCGACGCAGTAGCCGTCGAGCCACGGTGGCTTGGGGATCACGACGTAGTCCTGCGGATCCCGGTGCAGGCCGTCCTCCCATTCCTCTCCCGTTACCGCGTTGATCTTCCCGGTAGCGATCTTGACCGCGAAAGGATACGAGAAGCCGCCGCCGTAGCCGCCCCCGTACCATTCGTCGTCATCCGCCCCGCCCCCCGAGAGGGAGGTGAAGTTCAGCCACATCGCCTCGGACTGGTACATGGGGAGCATGACGCCCCCGTGCGCGATCCACGTCTCGGGGACGCGCGCGGCGAAGTCGTCCACGTGCCGAAGCGGAAAGCGCCCGATCCCCGGCGGGAGGAAGTAGTCGGTCCCGTCGTCGGGGATGCGCAGCGTCCGCTGGAAGTCGATCCGGAACGAGGCGCGCTCGTGCGCCTCCGGGAACGAGAAGACCAGGGCGTCATTTCGCAGTTCGATCATCGGGTCCTCCTCGGGTGCTTCGTACATCTGCTTCGGCTCATGGCTTCGGGCCGGCGTCCCGGCGCCCAGCGACCCACGGGTACTGCGTTCAGCGTCACCAGTCTCCGTCCCGGACCTCGCGCACCAGCCGCAGCACGGCCCGGTCCGGCACGCCCTTGAGCTCGCGGATCAGCTCCGCGAACAGTTGCGGGCGTCGTCGGATCGCCTCCTGGAGATCGCTCGACACCTTACCGGCCATCGCCAGCAATGCGTCCGGGTCGACCTCGAGGGCCGTCGCGAGCCGGACGATCGTTTCCTCCGACGGGGGAGGGACCTGCTCCCGCTCCACCTTGCTCAGGTACGAGGGCTCGACGCCGATCCGGCGCGCCACCTGACGGAGCGAGTAGCTACGGTCCTCTCCCAGCAGCCTCTCGCGCCGCGCCCGCACGAACTGTCCGAATCCTCCCATGCCTCCCCTCACGATGCGTACTGTGTACGACATAGTACACGTCTAGCCGAGACCTCGCAACTGTGAGACTCGGGGAAGGGGGGGCGGATGACGGACACGTGGACCCTTCACGGACCCTTGTGCATGATGAAGGTCCGGGAGATTGTGAAACGGTTGGAAAGTGATGGTTGGGTCCTGGTGAGAACCCGAGGCAGTCATCGTCAGTACAGACACCCGAGCAAACCCGGTACGGTTACTATCGCCGGTAAGCCCAGCGACGAACTTGCACCGGGTACACTGAAGAGCATTCTGAAGCAGGCGGGGTTCCGATGAAGCGCTACCTGATCGTCATCGAAACGACCGAAACGGGCTACTCGGCCTACTCTCCAGACCTGCAGGGTTGCGTGGCGACGGGTCCGAGCCGCGAGTCAGTCGAGCAGGAGATGCGTGCCGCGCTAGAGTTCCACCTGGAGTCACTGCGCGCGGGTGGGGAACCTGTTCCGGAACCTTCGACGTACGCCGCGTACGTGAGCGTAGCCGCCTGAGCCTCCACGTGTTTGCTCGCTCCTGAGGCTCGAATCTCAGAATCCCCGCCTGCCACACCCCGGAGCACCACCCTGAGCACCCGCCACACCGTCTCCGCCATGATCTCGTGCCCTTCGGCCGTCGGGTGGATGCCGTCCGCCTGATTGAGCGCGGTATCCGCGGCGACGCCCTCGAGCAGGAAGGGAATCAGCGCTGCATCGTTCGCGCGCGCGAGCGCCGGGAAGACCTCTCGGAACGCGCGCGTGTATGTTTCGCCCAGATTGGGTGGCGCCTGCATGCCGGCGATTACGATCCGACAGTCGGGGTAGCGCTCGGTGGCCCGGTCGATGATCGCCTGGAGGTTTCGCCGCATGGAGTCGGGCGGCACGCCCCGCAGGGCATCGTTGGCGCCGAGCGCGAGGACGAGCACGCGGATCTTACTCTCGAGCAGCGGTTCGATGCGCCGCAGACCGCCGGCGGAGGTCTCTCCGCCCAGCCCCGCGTTGACGACGTGATAGGGGAGGCCGGCCGAGTCGATGCGGCTCTGGATGCGGGCGGGGAACGCGTCCTGGGGGTTGACGCCGAGACCGGCGGTGAGGCTGTTCCCGAGGAACAGCACGATGCCTCGTTCGTCGGCGGGGACGGTGGTTCCGGCGTCGGTGGGGGGAGCGGTCTCCGAACCCGGTTCCGCGTCCCGCTCGACCCGGTCAGGAGAATCGACGGGGTCCGGGCGCTCGGGGCGCTCGGTCCCGCACGCCAGAGCCAGGAGTGCGAGTCCTTGGATCGCGAGGCCAACGCGCAGCGACGGAGCGGTCAGTGACGAAGGGGTCAGGGACGAAGCCGCGGACGGCGGAACCGTGAACGACGGAGCTGGGGCGGACATGGCCATGATCGTAGCCCAGAACGTCTCGAAGACCTACCCCAGCGGGGGCGGGTCGATCACGGTGCTCGATGGCATCGACCTCGAGATCGAGGCGCA
>JBDHHV010000237.1:0-2326 GCA_039589195.1 Gemmatimonadota bacterium
ATGGAGCTGCTCCGAGACCTGGAGGGGGCAGGCGACCCCCACTACTGGTTCCGCAGAGGCGCCAGGAGCGCGGCGCACCTGATCGAACTCGGTTTCTATCAGCAGATGGAGTATTTGAAACGCCTCGAGTTCTCGAACACGATGGATCCGGAGGAGAAGCTGCGTGCCTGGGGCCGGGACCTGAGGCTACTGGTGACCCTGAGTGGAAGCCTCATCAATTTCGGCGAGTGGCAGGCCGTCCTCGATCCCGACCAGCCCGACCGCTACCGCATCGAGGTCTGCGGAGTCACCGGTGTCCCCGAGCCCTTCTGGCACGCCGCTGAGGGCTTCTTGTGCGAGATGATGAGCCGCGCCCGCGACGACTGGCCTGAGAGGTTCTTCATCTTCCAGCGGATCGACGCCGACCGCGTCGTCTACCGCTCGGCGACGGGGGTCTGATCCCCCCTTGTCTCAGTCCGAACCTCGACGTCGGCTGAAGACGCGCGGGGTAAGTTGAGGAGAACAGGCCGACCGTCCGTCTTTCCCAGCCCGCATCTTTCACCAGGTCGCTACTGCGGTCGCGGATCTGCGCGCCCTCCCGACACAGGATGCGGCTTCTTTCTCGGTCACCTATTCCGGCTTTCGGAAGTTCAAAGTGTACGTCCACCAGGTGCCATGCCGCTCGACCATTTCAAAACCCGTTGACTCCACCCAGTGGGCCGTGGTGCCAGGAAAGGGGTAGTCCGGGTCCATGAATTGCTCCGTAACCGATAGTAGACCGCCCGGTCGCAGCACCCGCCACAGCTCGCGAAGTGCCCGCTCCTTCTCCGGTATCTCCGGAAGTACCGTAATGAGGAAGGTCCGATCGACCTCGGCATCGTTCAACGGTAGATCGTAGGCATCTGCCACGTGGGTCTCCACGTTGGTGAGACCGGCCTCCCGGAGCCGCCTTTCGAGCTTCGCGATCATCTTGGCTTGTATGTCGACGGCAATGAGTGTGCCTTCTGGACCGAGGCGCAGCGCGGCGTTCAGCGTGAAGACTCCGGGGCCGGGGCCGAGCTCGAGCACCCGCTCCCCGGGCTGAAGGCCGACCCGGTCGAGCAGCTGCGACACGTGTCGACGCCGGAGCGGGTTGAACAGAATCCAGGAGAGGGTGGCCGGACACGGCCCCCTCACCCCGATCTTCGAGATGACTCTGAGGACCACCTGCCAGAAGAACACGACGATGGCGATCACCCACAAGACGTTCACGATCAGCTCTCCCACGGTCTCGCCTCCTGTTTGCGTGAGCCTTTTCCACGCGTGTGCCGGTTGGTCCGCCGACCCCGCTCACCCCCTCGTGTCCCTCAGCGATGAGACACGGTCACATTCTATCGGAGGTATGGATTACGGGATGATGGAGTTCTGGGGCGGATGTAGGCCTGCTTGGGCTCCTCACTGGCCCCCAGCGTGAACTACTTCACAGCGCGCCGCCCGGGCCTCTGTGAGGCTTCCGTCGAGACAACGGGCCCTCCTCGGCCCCGCTCGACGACGGAGGCACGACGCGATGAAGCCCCTCTCCGCGATAAAGCCCCTCTCCGGACTAGATGCGGCCTTTCTCTATATGGAGACACCCACGGCACCCATGAACGTCGTGGGAACGCTGGTGCTCGATCCTTCGACGGCGAGAGCGGGGTGGTCCCACGAAGGGATCCTCCGCCTGGTCGGTGAGCGCGTGCCGCGGATCGCACCGCTGCGGCGCCGGCTGATGTCGGTCCCCTTCGAGCTGGACCACCCGGTCTGGGTCGAGGACCCGGACTTCTCGCTGGACGACCACGTGCATCGCGTGAATCTCCCCGCGCCCGGCTCCGACCGGATCCTGGCCGACTTCGTGGCGGAGGTCGGCGCGCGCCGCCTCGACCGCTCGCGGTCCCTCTGGGAGATCTGGTTCGTCGAAGGCCTCTCGGGAGATCGCGTGGCGCTGGTGGTGAAGATTCACCACGCCATTATCGACGGCATGTCGGGCGCCGAGCTGATGTCGCAGCTCTTCGACCTCTCACCTGATCCCGTCGCCGAGGTAGCGCCGGCCGACGCGTGGAAGCCGGACGAGGTGCCCTCGCAGACCGCGCTCCTGCGTCGGGCGGCTTCCGACCTGGCGCGTCGCCCCGCCGGGTTCGCCCGGCTCCTCGCCGCCACCGGGCGTTCCGCCGCCGGGCTGGCCCGCGCGAGCCTCTCGCCCGAGGGCTTCCCGAGCGCGCCGGCACTGCCGCTCACCGCTCCGCGCACCCGGTTCAACGGTGCCATCTCGTCGCGCCGCACGGTGGCCTACGGCAAGACGCAGCTCGCCGACCTGAAGTTCATCAAGCGG
>JBDHHV010000238.1:0-2268 GCA_039589195.1 Gemmatimonadota bacterium
GAGCGCGGCTCGTACCGCGATCTCTCCCTGGCGGTCGGTCGCCCTCGCGAGGTTGAGCCCCGCGAGGTTCGCGCAGGCTATGAGAAGGACCAACAGCACAGCACCGAAGAGGATGAGGAGCGGCTGGCCAGCGTCCCCGACCATGGTACGCTGGAGTGGCTCGACCGTGATGGTGCGGCCCTCCTTGAAGGGGTAGGCGAGTGCGATCTCCGCCTGGATGGAGTTGAGCTCGGCTTCGGCTCGCGGGAGCGTCATGCCCGGTGCGAGGCGGATCAGGGCCTTCATGAAGTGTCCGCCACGGTTGTCCGGATCGACGACGTACGGCCGCCATACATCCGGGTCCGTGCCGGTGATCGGATCCTCGAAACCCGCCGGCGCGATGCCGAGGATGGTGTGTGCCTCACCATCGAGCGTGATGGTCCCGCCCAGGAGCGCCCCATCATCACCGAACACGTCGCGAAACAACCGCCGGCTCAACACCACGACGCGATCGTTGCCACGCAACTCCTCTTCGTCGGAGAATCCGCGACCGTTCCCCAACGCCACACCCAGGGCCCGGAAGTAATTGGCGGAGACGAATCCGACATCGAGGGTTCTCGGACTCGCCCGACCGGTGAGCGTGAGAGTGCCGCGGGTTCCATACGCGAGCCGATCCACGGATGCGGCGACACGCAGATCGACGAGATCGGCCGGGTTGAGGTGACCGTGCGTGGTCGCCGGGCCGGAGAACCACAAGCGCGCCAGACGGTGCGGCTCGTGGTAGTCGGGAGGATCCAGCACGATGCCCTTGATCAGGCTGAACAGGGCCGTCGTGGCGCCGATGCCGAGCGTGAGGGTGGCCACCGAGACAGCAGTGAACCCCGGATTCCGACGAAGCTGACGGCCGGCAAAGCGAAGATCGTGAAGAACCGTGCGCATGAGCGTTACCAGTGGAATGAGAGGGAGCGCCGCGCGGGTCGAAGATCGTGCCTCATCGTCGTCCTCCCGACTCACTCGGCCCGCAGGGCGACCAACGGATCCACGCGCGTGGCGCGGACCGCGGGGACCACGCACGCGAGCAGGGCGACACCGGCGAGCAGCAGGGTCACGGTCGCGAACGTGACGGGGTCGGTGGGGCTTACCTCGAACAGCAGGCTCTGGAGGAGTCCGGTGGCGAGGAACGCCAGGAATCCGCCCAGAATCAGGCCGCCGAGAGCGAGCCCCATCCCCTGACGAATCACGAGCTGGAGTACGTCGGGCGCCCGGGCGCCGAGCGACATTCGGAGCCCGACCTCTCGCGTGCGCTGCGCGACGCTATAGGACAGCACCCCGTAGATCCCGATCGCCGAGAGGAGCAACGCGACGGCCGCAAACAGTCCGACGAGCGTCGTGCGAAACCGCTCCGGGCCGACCTCCGCTGACCGAATCTGTGTCAGGGTCTCTACGCCCTCGATCGGCAGGCCGGAGTCGATCGCCCAGACCTGCTCCCGTATCGCTCCCAACAGCGTGCCCGGGTCCACGGAGGCTCCGACGACGAGGTTCATGTCGCTGAAGGGGAACTGAGGGTGCGAGAAGTACAGCGCCGTGGGAACGGACTCCGTGAAGCCGTCCATCTTCACGTCCGCCACGACCCCCACGATCTCGAACTCGCCGGGCAGGCTCTCCCACCATGCCCCCTTGGCCACCGTATGACCGAGGGCATCGCCATCGGGAAAGAAGGTGCGCTCGAAGGACTCGTTCACGACCACGACGCCCGGCGCACCGGCACGATCCGAGGACGAGATATCGCGGCCCTTCAAGAGTCGGGTGCCGACGGTCCGGAAGTATCCGGGCGTCACGGGTCGAAGCCGGGCCTCGGGGCGTTGGCCCTCGGGCGGCTCGAACACACCACGGATGACGAAGCTGGATTCCCAACCCCCGTCGAGTGGGTGCATGTACGCGGAAGCGGCGGAGGTAACTCCGGGCAGGGCCTCGATGCGCCGCTCCGCTTCCTCGTAGAAGGCGACGACACGCTCGCCGTCGGGGTCGCCGGGGTTCCAGTACTCGCCCGCCGGGAGCGCCATCGGGACGATGAGGACGTTCTCCGCCGTGAACCCGGCGTCCACCCGTTGCAGGCGCAGGAAGCTGTTGACGAGGAGTCCCGCGGAGACCACGGCTACGAGCGCCAGCGCGACCTCGAGGACCACCACCCCCTGCGACAGGCGAGCCCGCCGGCGTCCCGCCGCGTATCGCCCCCCCTCCTTCAAGCGCGACTGGAGGTCGACGCGCGCAGCCTGCAGGCTCGGGAGC
>JBDHHV010000239.1:0-2227 GCA_039589195.1 Gemmatimonadota bacterium
AGGCGCGGCTCTGGTGCCCGAACTCCAGCACCATCGCCGCCACATAGTCGGCCAGGACGCGACTCTCGATGCCCGAGTCCAGCATCGCGTGTCGAATGAAGACGTACAGAGCCAGGCGGGCGGGGATCAGGGAGACTCCGCCGTGGCGGATCACCGCCTCCAGAGTGCGGGGGTCGTCCAGCAGGGGGTCGATTCCACGCTCGCCGAGGACCGATTCCCAGCGCAACCGGGCCCGCCGGTCGTCACCGGCCAGCAGCCGGACGAGCCAGACAGCCTCAGCGCGCCCAAAAGAGCCTCGTACGTTTGGTAGGATCATGTCATCCCTCCTCCACCACACCGGTTAGACGACCGAGAGGGGCTCAATGTTTCCTCTCCGCCCCAGAAACGCACCTTCCTCGCGCCTCGAGGCCGGTTTCAGCCTTTGACCACGCCCAGCGGACGGAGTCGCGCGACCCGGCGGCCGATGTCCGCCGCGACCACGACATCGATCACGTTGGCGAGGTCTTTGTACGCCTCGGGAACCTCCTCGGCTACGGTGCTTGCCCGGTCGGAGCGAACGACGATTCCACGCTCCCGGAACTCGGCGAACAGATCCCGTCCCTTCATCGCCTTGCGGGCTTTGGTGCGGCTCATCAGCCGACCCGCACCGTGGCAGCTGGAACCGAGGGTCTCCTCGAGCCCCTCTGCGGTGCCCACCGCCACGAAAGAGTAGCGCCCCATGTCACCGGGTATGAGCACGGGCTGCCCGATGTCCCGGTAGCGTTCCGGGAGGGCTTCGTGTCCGGGCGGAAATGCGCGCGTGGCTCCCTTGCGGTGGACGCACAGCCGCAGCGGTTCACCGGCAATCACATGATCCTCGAACTTGGCGATGTTGTGGCAGACGTCGTACACGGTGCGCATTCCGGCCGCGGACTCGGGACCGAAGTGGTCGGCGAACACGCCCCGCGTCTTGTGAGCCATCAGCTGCCGGTTTCCGAACGCGTAGTTGGCCGCCGCGGCCATGGCGCCCAGGTAGCGCCGCCCCTCCTCGCTCTGGAGCGGCGCGCAGCACAGCTGCCGGTCGGGAAGGGGAATGTCGTACTTGTCGGCCGCGTCCAGCATCGTCTCCAGGTAGTCGTCGCACACCTGGTAGCCCAGCCCGCGGGAGCCCGAGTGGATCATGACGGCGGTCATTCCCTCGGACAGGCCAAAGGCCGTCGCGGTGCGTTCGTCGAACACCTCGTCTACCACCTGGACCTCGGCGAAGTGGTTGCCCGACCCGATGGTTCCGAGCTGGTTGAGCCCGCGCTTCCTGGCTCGCGGGGAGAGGAGATTCGGGTCCGCGCCCGCGATGCAGCCGTATTCCTCGATCGCCTCGAGGTCGTCCTCCCGTCCCCAGCCGCGCTCGACCAGCCATCCCGCGCCGTGGGCCAGGACCGCCGTCAGCTCGTCCTGCGTCAACGTGAGGTCGGTGCGATGAGAACCCACGCCACTCGGCAACGCCCGGAAAAGCGATTCCATCAGAGGCTCGATACGAGACCGAGCGTCCGCTTCCGGTATATCCGAGCGGAGGAGTCGAACGCCACAGTTGATGTCGTAGCCGACGCCGCCCGGCGAGACGATCCCTTCTTCGGCATCGAACCCGGCCACGCCACCGATCGGGAATCCGTACCCCCAGTGGATGTCCGGCATGGCCAGAGAGCGCCCGCGGATCCCAGGCAGGCAGGCGACGTTCGCCACCTGTTCGAGCGCCCGGTCCTCCCGGAGGTGGCTCATGATCGCGTCGTCCGCGAAAACGAGGCCATCCGTACGCATGTCTCCGGAACGGCGGATCAGCCACCGGACCGCATCGACCCTGCGCAGCCTGATCTCCACTACACGTCCAGGACCACGCGCCCGTGCCAGCGCCCGTCCGCATCCGCTGCCACCGTGAGACCGTGATATGTCACGCCCTTGATCTCGCGCGACGGTCCATCCGACGTCCACGGTCGCCACTCGACGATGGCTCGCAGATCGGTGTCGGCGACAAGACTCACGCTGGCCGTGATGGCGACAGCCTCGCGGGTGAGGGCGATGTCGAGCAGCTCGCGCAGCCAGGCGACGAGCAGCCGCTCCAGGTCCGGTCGCGCGAGCGCGATCGTCTCGTTCCAACTCGGACGGTCGGAAGGCGAGGCGCCGAGCGCATCGAACAACCCCCGGCCGGCCAGCTCGAAGAGGCGATCGGCGGAGGAGGCCTCGATCTCGAACC
>JBDHHV010000240.1:0-2216 GCA_039589195.1 Gemmatimonadota bacterium
CCTCCACTCTCTTCCCTGCTCGGACCGATCGGCGAGGCGGTAGGTTCCGTCGTCGCCACGGACGCCACGTCGCTTGCCGAGCAGGCGGGCTCGTCTCGCTGTCTGAACGTCGTGATGCTGGGCATCCTCGCCGGCTCGCGCCTGCTGCCGTTCCCGGCCGACCGCATCCTCGACGTGATCGTTGCGGCGGCCCTTCCGGCCTTCGTCGAGGTCAATCGCAACGCCTTCCGGTTGGGACAGGAGGTCGTGAAGGAGGTCGGCGCGCCATGAAGGTCGGCGTGGATGTCGGGGGCACGTTCACGGACCTGCTCCTCACCGACGAGGACGGCGCCGTTCAGGTCGGTAAGGTGCTCAGCACTCCCGACGACCCGTCGATCGGTCTACTGACCGGCCTCGAGGAGATCGCCCGCGAGCGCGGGCAGAGTCTCGCCGATCTCGTCGGGAGGATCTCCACGATCGTCCACGGCACCACCGTCACGACGAACGTGGTCCTCACCGGCACGGGCGCCAACACCGGGCTGATCACGACGGAAGGCGTGCGGGATGCGCTGGAGATGCGTCGAGGGATTCGCGAGGAGCAGTACAACAACCGGTACACCAACGTTCCGCCGCTCGTTCCGCGATATCTCCGTCGCCCTGTGCGCGGGCGTCTCGACTTTGCGGGGGGCGAGGTGGAGCCGCTCGGGGTCGCGGACGTCGAACGGGCGGTCGAGTTCCTGCGCGAGCAGGGTGTCGAGGCCGTTGCGGTCTGCTTCATGAACTCCTTCGCCAACCCGGAGCACGAACGGCAGGCCGCGGAGATCGTGCGGGCTCGTCTGGCGGAGGCGTACGTCACCGTCTCCACGGAGGTGCTGCCCTCGATCCGCTTCTACCCGCGTGTCTCGACGACCGTGCTGAACTCCTACGTCGGTCCCGTTCTCAACCGTTATCTCGAGAGCCTGACCCAGCGGCTTCGTGAAGTCGGCTTCTCGGGAGTCCTGCTGATCATGCAGTCGAACGGCGGGGTGGTCTCCCCCGAGATGGCCCGTGCCCAGGCCGCCGTCACGCTGCTCTCCGGTCCCGCCGCGGGGCCCAGCGCCGGCATGGCCTTCGCCGAGCCCCATGGCTACCGCGACTACATCACGGTGGACATGGGAGGGACCTCGTTCGACGCGGCTCTCGTCCGCGACGGCCAGCCGCTGACGGTGACCGAGGGCCAGGTCAACCGCTACGCCCTGGCCCTGCCGATGCTGGATATCGTGACGATCGGCGCGGGCGGCGGGAGCGTGGGGTGGCTGGACGAGGGGGGCCTGCTTCGTGTCGGCCCGAGAAGCGCCGGTGCCGACCCGGGGCCCGCTTGCTACGGGAGGGGAGGCACCGAGCCCACGGTGACGGACGCCGATCTGGTTCTCGCACGTCTCGACCCCGCGTTCTTCGCCGGGGGGCGCATGCCCCTCGACGAGGAGGCGGCGCGCGGCGCGATCGAGGAGCGGATCGCCGGCCCGCTGGGCCTCTCCGTGGCCGAGGCCGCCGCCGGCATCGCCCGCGTCGTCGACTCGAACATGGCCGCCGGCGTTCGCGAGGTCACGATCCGCAGAGGGTACGACCCGCGCGAGTTCCCCATGGTCGTGGCAGGCGGTGCCGGTCCGAACCACGCCTGCGCCATCGCGATGGAGCTGGAGATGCCGCTGTTCGTCGTGCCGCGGGAGTCCTCGATTTTCTGCGCGGCGGGAATGCTGATGACCGACCTCAAGCACGACGTGGTCAAGAGCCATGTGGCGCGTCTGTCCGATCTACTCCGTGACGACCTGCTGGACGAGGCCGAGGAACTCGCGGAGCGGGGTCGCCGGATCCTGCGCGAGGAGAACCTACCCGAGGACCGCATCCGGACTCTCGTCGAGGCGGAGATGCGCTACGTACGGCAGTACCACGAGGTCAGTCTGCCGCTCTTCCCGTTCGAGGATCTCGAGCGACGCTTCCACGCGGAACACCACCGGCTCTACGGCTACTCCCTCGCCGACGAAGGGACGCCACTCGAGCTGATCAACCTGCGCGTGAGGGCGATCGGCGTCACCGACAAGCCGACTCAGCGCGCCGAGGAGCCCGACGGGCCGGACCCGGACCACGCCTTGAAGAGCGAGCGCCCGGTCTGGGTGCCGGAGGCAGAGGGCCCTCGGTCCGTTCCGGTCTTCGACGCGCACCGGCTGCGCTGCGGGAACCGCATCCAGGGCCCGGCG
>JBDHHV010000241.1:0-2070 GCA_039589195.1 Gemmatimonadota bacterium
AGGTTCCGCGCCATCTGCTCGAGCTCCTGCGCACGGGCCGAATCCCGTTCCTCGGCGGCGAGACGCCTGCACAGGCCCGCATACTTGGCGGCGAGATCGCGAGCCATCGTAGCAGCCGTCATCATGGCCCGGATCTGTGCCCCTCTGGGCCCGCTCTTCTCGCTCGTCGACAGTGCGTCGTAACGCGTTTCCAGGTCTCCGTAGATCCCCTTCCGGCCGACCCTGGGCGCCCGCGGGGGATCGGGGATGAGGGGTCCGGAGGTCGCCCCGGCGTTGCCGTAGCCGTGGTCGTGAAACCACTTCATCGCCGCTCTGGCTCCGTCTTGCTCGTCGACCAGCCGGTCGCGCGCCTGGGCCTCGGCTTTCGTCCAGCACCTCGAGGCGAGAATGTTGAAGCGGGCGCCGGCCACGAGATCCCCCGGCAGGATCTCTTGCGGCACGTACTCCACCATCACCTCACGGATGAACCAGGCGCGTCGCTCGGCCAGGCTCCACTTCCAGAAGTTCCGGTCGAGCTCCACCGGCCGGGCGGCCTGGAGCGCCGAAGGCCTGAAGATCGGGAGGAAGGCATAGACCTCGGGGACGATGTAGTAGCTGAGTTCGTCATAGAGGACGTCCCACGGCACGCCGGTGGTCCAGCACGTGAACTGGTTGTTCCAGGCGCGCTTCACGCCCTCGAAGTAGTAGTCCCGAAGCCATCGCACGCGCGGGGAGAGCCCGTGGGGCTGCTTGAGCCCGTGCTCCACGTGGGTTGCAGGTTGGGCGTTCATGGGACCCCTCCTACTCGCTCGCGGTGTCGCCGTCCGCCGCGACCGGCGAACCGAGCGCCTCGTGCAGAACGGTTCGGCCATGAGTGAGAATCTCCGCCATGACCGCGGCAGCGCGATCCCCGTCCCTGGAAGCGACGGCCCCGACGAGTTCCCGGTGGAAGTCAAACACGGCGGCCGCGACCGACTTCGCGGCAAAGAACTGCCCGGCCAGGTTCTTTGCGGCCGGCTCGAAGGACTTGATGAACATCGGATAGATCGGATTGCCCGACGCCAGCGCGACGCGGTGGTGGAAGTCGAAGTCGACGTCGACCAGCGAGCCGATATCGCGCTCGTCGACTTCGCGCTCCCGGGCCAGGACCTCCCTGAGCTCGTGCAGGTCACTGCTGGTGCGGTTGCGCGCTGCGAGCCGCGCGGTTTCCGACTCCAGGAGACGCCGTAGACTCAGCAACCCGTCGAGGAGGGCGAGGTCGAGGGCACCCCGCCGGTAGCTGATGAGCGAGTTCAGCAGCGCCAGGGACCCTTGCCGCCGATAGTCGTTCACCTCCGCCCCGACCCGGGGCTTCATGCTGACCAGCCCACGCGCGGCGAGTTCGACCAGACCCTCGTGAACCACCGGCCTGCTCACGCCGAGCTGCAAGGCGAGCTCCCGCTCGGAGGGCAGCTTCTGCCCAATGGAGACCTCACCCGAGAGGATCAGCTCCTCGAGGCGCTCGATGAGCGCGTCCTTGAGGCTGGGCGTCCGCAGCGGCTGCAGGATCTCGGTCATGAAGCCCTGTAGGTCTGGCTGGTGGTAATACCACCAGCCATCGTGGATAATAGCACAATCCCGCCGCGCGGATCCGAGAGGGTCTGGATGCGGGAATCCGGAGTATCCGAGAAAGTCGTTTTGTCCTGAGGACTTACGGTTTCGCTCCACAACGCCCCCCCCTCCCCTCGCCCGGCTGGGCCCGCCGATGTCATACTCACGGATCACGATGCCGCAGTGAACGGAGCGAATTTCATGTCCAACAGAACCCGGGCCCTCATGGTGAACACGCCGATCAAGGCCCTGCAGGTCGCCTTGGACGAGTTGAGTGAAGACGCGAGGGCCACCCGGCCCGGATTCTCGTGGGTTTTGGGTCCCATCTGAAGAGTGAGGATCACAATAGTTTGTCAAACTAATGGTAGCCCCTCGCCCATCCTCACACCGTTAGATCCTATGTAGGTGCAGAGAAGCGGGCCGCTGCTGTTAGCCTCCTTCGAGGTCATCACACCAGAAGGAGACACACGATGACAGCAACGACCCGCCGCTTTGATCCTA
>JBDHHV010000242.1:0-2062 GCA_039589195.1 Gemmatimonadota bacterium
CGTCCGCTCCGGTGGCCGGTGTCGCGACTCCCGAGACCGAAGCGACCCCGGGTCCGCGGCGCGAGTCCACCGAGGCCGAAGGAGGAGCACCCGAACCGGCCCCCGCGCCCGCGGATGGCCGCCTGAAGGCTTCGCCCGTGGCCCGCCGGATCGCGGCCGAAAGCGGCATCGACCTCGGTGCGATCGCGGGCTCGGGTCCGGGGGGACGGATCGTAAAGGCGGATGTGAAGGCGGCGTTGGCCGGTGCCGCGCCGGCGCCGGCCGCCGGGACTCCTGTCGCGCCCGATCAGGAGTCACAGATCTCGCTGGCGGCTGCGGACACGACGGTCCAGCCGGCACCCACGGCGGCGCCACCCACGGGTCTGACGGCACGTGTCGAGGAAGCGAGCCAGATGAGGAAGGCGATCGCCCGCCGTCTGGTGGAATCGATCGGCCCCGTCCCTCACTTCTTCCTCACGACCGAGATCGATATGGGTCGGGCGCTCGCGCTGCGCGCCGAGCTCAACGAGCGGTGGCGCGACGGCAAGATCGGGGTGAACGATGTGTTGCTGAAGGCGACCGCCGAGGCCCTGAATCGGCACCCCGAAGTCAACGCCTCGTGGGGCGGCGATTCCATCGTATATCACGGAAGCGTCGACCTCGGGATCGCGGTGGCGATCGACGGCGGTCTGATTACGCCGGTCCTCCGCGATGCGGGCCGGAAGGGCCTGCGCCAGATCTCTCTCGAGGCTCGAGCGCTGATCGAGCGAGCCCGGACGCGAAAGCTCGTTCCCGAGGAGTACGAGGGATCGACGTTCTCGGTGAGCAACCTCGGCATGTACGAGATCGACCAGTTCACCGCGATCATCAACCCGCCCGAGTCCGGGATCCTGGCCGTCGGGGCGACCGTCGAAAAGCCGGTCGTAGTGGAAGGCGAAGTGGTCGTGCGAAAGCGAATGCGCGTCACGATGTCCTGCGACCACCGGGTGGTGGATGGGGCGACCGGCGCGGCGTTCCTGGGGACGTTCAAGGCGATGTTGGAGAACCCGCTCGAGATGATCCTCTGACCCGTGACCCGGCCGTGGGTGCCGACCCGCCGCCCGTGGGATTAGCAGATAAGACCCTTACAATGAAACAACTTTACATATAGGTAAAGCGAGGTCGCTGTATGCCGGAACGCTATGATGTCGTGGTGATCGGGTCCGGCCCGGCCGGTTATGTTTGTGCGATCCGGGCTGCGCAGCTCGGGCTCCGGGTGGCCTGCGTCGAGAGCGATTCGTACGAGGGCGGGTTTGGGGGCACGTGCCTGAATTGGGGCTGCATCCCCGCCAAGGCGCTGCTGGAGAGCGCGGCGCTCGCACACCAGGTGAAGAGCCATGGGGCCGACATGGGTGTTCGCCCCGTCGAGGTCGAATACGACATGTCGGCCGCGGTAGAGCGCAGCCGCGGCATCGCGAAAAGGCTGACCGGCGGCGTTCAGTACTTGCTCAAGAAGAACAAGGTGGACGTCATCCAGGGCCGGGGTCGGCTGGTGGGGAAGGGTCGCGTGGCCGTCCAAACGGAAGAGGGCGGACAGGAGCTGGACACGTCGCACGTGGTGATTGCCACGGGCTCCGTCATGAAAACCTTCCCGGGACTCGAGTTCGACCGGGAGAAGGTGATCGGGAGCCGCGAAGCGCTCGCGCTGACCGAGCTTCCCGAACGGCTCGTGATCGTCGGAGCCGGGTTCGTGGGCGTCGAGTTCGCGGACGTGTTCAACGCATTTGGCGTCGAAGTCACGCTCATCGAGGCGCTCGAGACGCTCGTGCCGCTCGAGGACCCGGAGATCGGGAAGGCTCTCGCCCGCTCGTTCAAGAAGCGGGGCATCCGAACCCGCATCAAGTGCAAGGTCAAGGAGCTGGATCGAAGTGTGAGCCCGATGATCCTCACCGTCGAGAACCCGGACGGGACGGAGGGGATCGAAAAGACCGATCTCGTGCTCATGGCCGTTGGCAGGCGCCCGGTCACGGAGGATCTCGGGCTCGAGGAGAACGGCGTCGAGCTCGAGAACGGCTTCGTCCGAATCGACGAATGGTGCCGCACC
>JBDHHV010000243.1:0-2009 GCA_039589195.1 Gemmatimonadota bacterium
GGCGCGGCGGCCTACAACCTGCACCTGTCGAAGCGCCGGGCCCAGGCGGTCGCCGACTACGTGCAGGCGAGCTCGGGGTTGCCCGCGGACATGTTCCGCATCGTGGGCTACGGCGAGACCCGTCAGGTCCGGCCCGGAGCCCAGGGTCCCGGGGCCGAGGGGATCGAGAATCGACGCGTCGCCTTCGTGATCGAGTACGCGCCCCCCGGGGCGCAGTCGGGGAACGTGGCGTCCGAAGAGTCGGCCGAAAGCGAACCGAGCCCCGCCACCTGACAGGCGGGCCGGCGGTGGAGTTCCCTCAAGGGCGTGGCCTCCTGGCGGAGAAAGGTCACCGTGTCGCGGCTCCGGCCCGGCACCGCCCGGGAGCTCCCCGCCGGCTCCCACCCTTCCTTCAGTCCTCCTGCCGACCCTCTCCATCGACTCGCCAACGGCGAGCGCGCCGCCTCCGCCACCACCTCTGCCTCCGCGCACCACCCTTGCACAACTAGCAGCGCCGACTGGTTCCGACCGGCCGCGCGAGGAGTCTCGAAAGGGCTGCCAGCGACCCCGAAAGCGGCCCGCCGCGAGCAACGATGGTTGGAGTAAGTGTCAATGAAAAATGCACATACGCCAAGCACGACTCACGTCCCGAGACTCAAGGCCCCTCGCACGGTCCGGGCAGCCCCCGGGGAGCACCGGCGGGAGAAATGTTTCACAACGCGGCAAGAAAGTCGCACGGAGACGGGTGAAGTCATGAGCATCACACGCAACGTCACGGCGGTGCTGACAACGATCCTCGTCATGGGTCTACCGACGACCTCCCTCCAGGCCCAGTCCGTTCAGCGTGAGGGCCGCTTCCACGTAGTCTGGGAGGACGAGGGTCCGAACCCGGGTCCCGCGCGCATGCACTTCTTCCTGGTGGACGAGTTAGGGCAGATGAGCGAGCTTCGGCTCTCGTCCCTGTCGCGAATCACGATCGGTGATCCCCTGCAATGGGATGGACGGCTAGTTCGTGTTACGGGTCGAGTCCGCCCCGGAGGACCTGGCGACGCCGCGCCATTAGTGCTCGAGGCCAGCGCATTGGATCCTGCAGAAGCACTTGGATTCGACGCGATCACCGGTCCCCACCCATGGGTGACCATACTATGCCGCTTTGCGGATAGCGCCGATCTCGAGCCACACCCGGTGTCCTGGTACAGGGACATAATCGAGGGAACGAGTTGGCCGGCTCTCGACCACTATTGGCGCGAGGTCTCCTTCGGAAACCTCAATCTTTCTGGCAGTCTCGTGGCCGGATGGTACACTCTACCAGAGGCGCGTGATGCCTATATGATCGGAGGCAGCCCCAATCTTCAGAAGCTGCTCACGGACTGCGCCGCAGTGGCCGATAAGGATGTCTATTTCCCGAGCTTCTCAGGGATTGTGCTGCAGTTTAATACAGGCATCGGGACCTCATCGTGGGGGGGGCGGTCCACGGTTACCCTTGACGGTGAGCAGAAAAACTATGCCATGGCCTGGATGGCAAACTGGGCAGACCAGCTCACCTATGCGCACGAGCAGGGTCACGGCTATGGACTGCCACATTCATCGGGGCCTTACGACAAGACTTATGATTCCAACTGGGACGTGATGAGCGGAGCGTTCAATTACAACGATGTCGTGTACGAGTGGCTTGCACCCCATACGATCTCTTTCCACAAGGACCTGCTGAGCTGGGTCTCCCCATCGAAGAAGTATGTACCTGCGAGCGGCAGCACCCAGACGATTTCTCTTAATCGGTTGGCCGATTCCGGGCCAGCAGGATCCTACCTGATGATCGAAGTACCTCTGCCGGACGGCACTTTCTACACCGTGGAAGCGCGCAGAAAGGTCGGCTACGATCAGTACTTGCTTGGCGAGGCGGTGATAATCCACCACGTGGATCGAGGACGTGCGAACCCTGCTAACGTGGTTGACCCCGACAATGACGGCGACCCGAACGATGATGCTGCCCGTTGGCTCCCCGGCGAGACCTTTCGCGACCAGTCGAT
>JBDHHV010000244.1:0-2545 GCA_039589195.1 Gemmatimonadota bacterium
GCTTGGTTTCAGGACGAAGGTGTTTCCGGTCGCGACGGCATACGGCCAGAACCAGAGCGGGATCATCACGGGGAAGTTGTACGGCGTGATGGCCGCGAACACGCCGAGTGGCTGGCGAATCGTCTCGCAATCGATCCCGCTCGCGATGTCTTCGAGGGTCTCACCCATCATGAGACTGGGGATTCCGCACGCGTGTTCTACGTTCTCGATTCCTCGCTGGACTTCGCCACACGACTCGGCGAGCGTCTTCCCGTGCTCGAGGGTCAGGTCATGACCCAGAGAATCGCGCCTTTCATCCAGCAGAGCCTTGAGTCGGAAGAGAACGCGCGCACGATCGACGGGTGGGGTGGCACGCCATGCGGGAAACGCATTAACGGCCGCGGAGACCGCCTCGTCGACCTCCCGGGAGGTGGAAAGCGGGACCCGCCCGAGGAGATCCGCGGTAGCGGGATCCATGACCGGGAGCGACCGCTGTGCTCGCGATTCCACCCAACGGCCCCCGATGAAGTTCGGCGTCTGCGTGTCGCCCATCCCGATACCTCGGGACGTCGTGAGCGTCATCGGGCACCTCCGAGGTCGTGGTTACTCCTCCCAGCGATAGAACCCCTCGCCCGTCTTCTTCCCCAGCTTCCCGGCGTCCACCATCTCCTCCAGTAGACGCGGCGGCGCGAAGCGGTCGGATCCGAGCTTCTCGCTCAGGTAGTCGGATCCGAGCTTCTCGCTCAGGTAACGCGCGATCTCCAACCGCACGTCGAGCCCGACGAGGTCGGTAAGGCGGAGCGGCCCCATGGGGTGCCGGTACCCGAGGGTCATGGCGAGGTCGATGTCCTCGGGCGACGCGACATCTTCTTCGACCATGCGGATCGCCTCCAACCCGAGCGCAATCCCGAGTCGGGATGAAGCGAAGCCCGGGGAGTCTTTGACGACGATCGGGGTCTTCCCCATCCGCTCCGCGATCGACCGCGCCCGCTCGACGCTCTCGTCGGACGTGGCTTCGCCTCGCACGATCTCGACGAGCGCCATGATGTGGACCGGGTTGAAGAAGTGCATGCCGATCACGCGCTCCGGGCGGGTCAGTGCCTCGGCGATCGCGGTGATCGACAGCGAGGAGGTATTCGTAGCCAGGAGCGCCGACTCGGTCGCGTGATCCGACGCCCGCGCCAGGAGGTCGCGTTTGAGGTCGAGCTGCTCCGGCGCCGCCTCGATGACGACCGACGCGCCGCCCGTCGCGGCATCGAAGGCAGGGTGAGCCTCGATGCGCTCCAGCGCTGCGTCGCGGGCCTCCGGGGTCACTTTCCCCCGTTCGACGCCCTTGGCGAGGTTCGCCTCGATTTGTCCGATCGCTCTTCCCAGTATGTCCGGGGCCACGTCGTAAAGGCGCGTGTCGTATCCCGCCATCCCCGCGACCTGCGCGATCCCGTGTCCCATCGTCCCTGCGCCGAGGATCGCGATCGTCTCTTCACTCATCGCATGCCCCTTTCCGGGGTCGCGTCAACCTGCCTGCGCCGTCGCGCGGGCTTTGTACTGGCGGTGTCTCAGAGGCGAAGCGTCCTCCGTCGTATGACCGCGATCGCATCGAATCCCAACTCCTCGGCGACCGCGTTGGCCATCAGGTTGTCGGCCCCGGTATACAGCCGTGCGTCCTGGAGTCCCCGCTCACGCGCCCACGCGAACGCGGCTTCGAGGAGGCGCTTGAGGTTGCCCTTCCGGCGGGCGTCCGCCCGTACGTACGGAGCCTGGATCCGGGCATAGCGCGGGGGCATGAAGTACGGCTGGTTCTCTTCATCGAGACAGGTGATCATGCCGTCCAGGCCGCCATCCTCGCGCTCCAACACGAACAGGGCCGAACCTGGTTCCGTGAGCCGCTTGGCGAACAGGTCCCGGCGGGCCTGGAGCCCTTCGGGAGCGAGTCGATACGCGGGGTTCAGCGCATGCTCGCGCATGAAATACGCCCATAGCGCGACGACCTCATCCAGGTCATGCTCGGTCGCCCGACGAAGAGTGGGTTGTCCACTGGTTGTGTCCATGATCGTAGCCGCGGGCCGATTCTAACCGTCGAACGAGAAGCTCGGTTCGCGCTTCTCGAGGAACGCTGAAGTCCCCTCGAGCGCGTCCGCCGACTCGAAGCACGCCCGCTGCGCTTCGAGCTCGTACTCGAGCATCTGTTCGAGATCCGATGCGAGGCTTTGCTGAATCGCCTGCTTGGCCATTCGGAGAGAGAGCGCGGGCTTGCGGGCCAGACGATCGGCCCACGATCGCGTCTCCTCCATGAGTCGATCGTGCGGCACGACTCGGTTTACGAGACCGATTCTCTCAGCCTCGCGCGCATCCACCATCTCGGCGAAGAAGAACAGCTCTGCCGCCCGGGCCGGACCCACGAGGCGCGGAACGGCGTACGTGCCACCCCAGTCGGGGTGCAGACCGATCCGGTTGAAGGTCTGGCCGATCGCCGCACGCTCGGATGCGATCCTCAGGTCGCACGCGAGCGCCATGTTTGCGCCACCCCCGGCAGCGGGTCCGTTGAGCGCGGCGATGACAGGCTTGG
>JBDHHV010000245.1:0-2997 GCA_039589195.1 Gemmatimonadota bacterium
CGGCAAGACTTCGACACACAGGAAGAGCTCGACGGAGCTTGGGCTGACGCGCGCGAATCGAGCTGGAGCGCGTGGCTCAGGCCGGCGCCTCGCCTGGCGTAGCCGACTTCCCAGAGAGACCCGCGAGCGCCGCCTCTACGGTCGCGCAATGGATGGCGACGGTGTCTTCGGTGTGGGTCGCATAGCCGCCAGCGAGACAGATGGCGATCGGAATCGCGCGCACGGCGAGCTCCTGCACCACGTACTCATCCCGGCGGTGCAGTCCATCCGGGGTCAACCCGAGCCCGCCGAGCTGATCACGCCGGTACGGGTCAGCACCCGCCAGGTAATACGCGAGTCCGGGACTCGATACATCGAGGACGCTTGGAAGGTGCTCGGCCAGTAACGTCAGGTACTCGTCGTCACCGGTTCCGTCGCGCAGCCCGATGTCCAGATCGCCGGGCGGTTTGGGAAAAGGGTAGTTGTTGTCCTGGTGCATCGAGAGTGTGAAGACCGACGGATCCTCCGCAAAAATGGCCGCGGTGCCGTTCCCGTGATGTACGTCGAGATCGATCACGACGGCCGACTCGATCTCACCGGCTCGTTGCAGGGCGCGGATGGCGACGGCCACGTCGTTCAGTGGGCAGAATCCCTCACCGTGACCCGCGAACGCGTGGTGATATCCGCCCCCGAGGTGGACCGCCACACCGTGTTCCAGCGCGAGCCTCCCGGTGAGGATCGCGCCTCCGCAGCTGAGCCAGGCCGCGTCACGAAGGGCGGGAGAGAACGGCAGCTCGAGCCGAACCTCGTCGGGGAGGCTCAACTTGCCCGAGCTTAGCTTGTCGATCCATCGAGTGGTGTGGACGAGGGCGATCTCTTCGTTCGTCGCCGGCTCGGGGCGGAAGATGGCTTCCTCCGTGACCAGGCACTCGTCGATGAGGCGGTCTAGAATCAGACGGTATTTGGCGGTCGGGAAGACATGCAGCCCGATGTCCACCTCGTACGCCTCGTGGAAGATGACCGGAAGCACCTGTCGCGGAGTCTCCGACGTGGCTCGAGTCGCTG
The DNA here is from genome assembly GCA_039589195.1 of Gemmatimonadota bacterium. Classification (GTDB taxonomy): domain Bacteria; phylum Gemmatimonadota; class Gemmatimonadetes; order Palauibacterales; family Palauibacteraceae; genus JBDHAC01. Next base: position 1,045 of record JBDHHV010000245.1, read on the forward strand.
CGTTCGTCATCATTCGATCGTCGGGTACCGCACCGTCTCTTGCAAGGACTGGTCACGGATCGCTCAGGGGGCCGGGGTCGCGACGGCCTACCGCGAAGGCTCGCGACGGCCCACCGCGGACGGTAGCGTTAGGTATCGAAGCGTGGACTGCAACTGGCTCGAAGAGGTCGAGACCTCGGGTCGAGCCGCTCGTGATAGAAATGGAGCGACCCGCCGCGGTGTGTCCACTCGATGGCTGGCTCGAGGACGACCGTCTACAGGCGATCTCGGCCGAGAACAACCTGTCGGAGACCGCGTTCTTTCTCCCCGAGGGGGACGAGTTCGGACTTCGCTGGTTCACGCCGACAGCCGAGGTCGACCTGTGTGGTCACGCGACCCTCGCATCGGCGTGGGTCATCTTCCATCGCATCTCACCCGAGCGGGCCAGCGTGAGGTTCCGCACGCGCGGCGGGGAGCTGGTGGTCGAGCGCGAAGGGGACCTCCTGTCAATGGATTTTCCGGCGCGCCCCGCCGAGCCCAAGGAAGCTCCCAGGGCGCTCGTCGAGGGGCTCGGCGTCGAGCCCCTCGAAGTGCTCGCCGCTGCGCGAGACTATCTGGTGGTCCTGGAGCACGAGGAGGACGTTCGTAAGCTGAAGCCGGACTTCAACCGCCTGCGCACTCTGGACCGGCTGGGGATCATCGTCACCGCCGCCGGAACGGGTTGTGACTTCGTTTCCCGGTTCTTCGCGCCCGGTGTGGGCGTTCCGGAGGATCCAGTCACCGGCTCCGCCCACTGCACGCTCATCCCGTATTGGGCCTCCCGCCTCGATGGCGCCGCCCCCGGTGTACAACTCCACGCGCGGCAGATCTCGGCGCGTGGAGGAGAGTTGTTCTGCGAAGACCTGGGAGAGCGTGTGAAGATAGCCGGGCGAGCGGTGCTCTATCTGGAAGGTACGGCCCACGTGTGACGCTCCCCGGCTGTGTCGCGTCTTTCCCCTGAGAGGGCGTGACCGACCTCTCGATGGTATGGGGAGGGCCCGGGCACGGCTGAGTGTTGTAACGGCGCCCGAGCCTGCAAGACACAGGCAGAAGAAACGGATCGGAGGAGCCGATGCGTACGCAACCGAGCGCCAGAGGAGTGTGGCCGTTTCGCCGCCTCGTGTGGCTCGTGATGGGGTTGGCGCTGGGATCAATGATATGGACGCCGGCCGACGGCGCCGCGCAGGATCGACGGCCTCGACCTCGAGATGGTGGCGACCGGCACGGGCGGTTCGACGGGCACGACCACGAGTACCGCGGCGGCTCCCGGCTGCAACTGGGGGGCGGCTTCGTCTTCGTCGCGCCTCAGGGAGAGTTCGGGGACTTCGTGGATGACGGATACGGGTTCGACGTGCACCTGGTGTACGGGCTCGATCCAACGAACGTCCTCGGCCTCCGTTTCGACGCGGGGTGGGTGAGGTACGGATCGGAGCATGTCGGTGCTCCCCTCTTCCCGGGGACGGGCCGCGTTTTGCTCGACGTCGGGACCCACAACAACATCGCCATGTTCGGCGTCGGACCCCAGGTCCAGGTGCCGACGGGACCGATCCGGCCCTATGTGAACGGGTTCGTCGGGATGGGCTATTTCTATACGGAGAGCTCGATCGGCGATGGGTACTACTACGACGATTTCAATCGAACGACGAACTTCGATGACGTGAGCTTCGGGTACGGTGGGGGTGGAGGTATAGCTCTGCTCCTGGGGCGTGGACGCACTCCGCTGTCGGTGAATTTCGACGTCCAATACCGGAGATACGACGATACGGAGTACCTCGTGGAGGGGAGCATCTGGGATGACGGGTTTGGCGGTGTGGTGATCTCGCCGCTGTTGAGCGACGTGGAGTTGCTCCACTTCACGGTCGGTCTCTCGGTCGGTCTGTGAGTCGGTGAGCGGCGGAGTCGCCCGTCAGGGTGACCCGCCGCTCAACCCTTTCG
>JBDHHV010000246.1:0-2072 GCA_039589195.1 Gemmatimonadota bacterium
CGCGTCGTATCGGGATTGGGACGATGAGGAGCGGGAGGCGAGGGCAACGATGCGACCGGTTCGACACTTGATTCTCCGCCGACGTCCGGCCTCGCGGCGCATCCTCGCTCTCTCCACCGTCTTCACCGCTCTAGCGCTCCAGGCGGCGCCGGGGCTCGCGCAGAACTCCCCGCCGTCCGGTCTGGCCGCCTGTCTGGTGCCCGACTCGATCGGCAGCCAACTGCGGCGAATCGCCCGGCGGGTCGGGGGCAACGCGGGCATCTCCGCCATCCACCTGGAATCGGGCGCGCGCATCTCGCTCAACGGCGAGCGTCCGTTTCCGATGGCGAGCGTCTCCAAGGTCCCGATGGCACTCGAGTTTTTGCGGCGAGTCGACGCACGAGAGATCGACGTGTCGGAGACGCTCGTGGTCCCGACGTCCGACTTCCGTCCGGGCAGCAGTCCGCTCGCCCGCTGGTCCGGTGGCCGGGCGGTGCGGGTGACCGTGGACAGCTTGTTCCGGCTCATGATCGGGGTCTCGGACAACACGGCGACCGATGTGATCCTGCGGCTGGCGGGTGGGCCGGAAGCCGTGAACCGGCGTGTCGGTGAGCTGGGTGTCGGGGGAGTGAGGGTCGATCGATCGGAAGCGCGCACCTTCGCCGATCTTGTCGGGATCTCCAGGTCCGTTCCCGAGAGCGAGCTGTACCGTTATTCGTATTTCCGCCTGCGCGACGCACTGCCCCAGGAGCATCGCGACGCGGCTCGCGAACGCTACGGCCAGGACCCGCAAGACACGGCCACGCCCGACGGCATGGCCTCGCTGTTGGCGCACCTCTATTTCGGCGCCGGGCTGAGCGAAGAATCGCGGGCCTGGCTGCTGGATGTCATGACGGGCACGCGAACGGGCTCCAGACGGCTGAAGGGGCTCCTCCCTTCCGAAACACCCGTCGCGCACAAGACCGGTACGATGGCGGGGGCGATAAACGACGTGGGGATCATCACGCTTCCGGACGGCGGCGGACACCTGGTGGTGGCCGCGTTCGTGAACACGCTCGACGCCCGGACGCGTTCCCGCGAGCGGGCGATCGCCCAGATGACGAGGCTGTTGTACGACTACTTCACGCAGGATGCTCCTCCCACGATCACGGGACGGATGGCGGCTGCGTGCTCGACCGACGGGGGACGGGCCGGAGCCGGACCGTCGTAAGCCTTCGCTCGAGCACAGCGCGTTGAGAGCGTGTTGATATTGAGAGCCCGTTGATCAAGGGGCGCGTTTCAGCCGAAACGCGCGACCCATCCTCGAGCTCCGGGATCCATCGCTGCGAGCGCCACATATCCCATCGCGTTCCTTTCACTCGAGTCGAGAATGCGCTTCTTATGCGAAAAGATACCGGACGCTATCAACTGGCTCTGAACGCCACAGGCTCTGGACGCTCGGGGCCGCCGGCCTCAGGATGCCTCGCCGTCCCGGGTGAACCCCGGATCAGCGCACGATGTCGTCGGGGATCGTCTTGTCCGGCCCCTCGAAATCGGTCGTGATCGCCGCGACCCACCAGCGGGTCCCGTCGTGCGAGAGTTCGATGCTGTCCAGGCCACGGAGCTGAATATCGGGCCCACCCTCGCCGAAGCGCGGCTCGAAGATCACGAACGCGTGGGCGAGGCTGCCGAACTCGGTCACCTTCATGGCGGCGATCGTCTCGTAGAAGCCTCGTTCCTCCAGATCCGCGTCACTCGGTCACCTTCATGGCGGCGATCGTCTCGTAGAAGCCTCGTTCCTCCAGATCCGCGTCACGGAAGAAGTCCTTCCAGTCCTGGATGAACCCATCCACGCTCATGGGCCGCATCGGTTGGTCCCCCCTGGGCGAGAAGACGAGCAGCGCCTCCTCGAGGAACACGTCGCGAAACATGTTCCAGTCGGGCTCGGGACCCGGGTCGATGGACACCATCCCGTACAGGGCCTCGATCAGCCCTTCCGGGGTTTGGGCCGCCGTTTCGATCGACCGCGTTCCGACTGGCTCCTGGGCTCGCTCCTGGGCTTGAATCACCGCGGGCACGGCCAAGCCCGCGAGTGTCAGAACGGCGGTGTAGCT